>NZ_BRXS01000007.1:0-300000 GCF_030159095.1 Roseisolibacter agri | reverse complement strand
CGAACCGCGCCTCGTCGGTCGCGGTCTTCGCGGTCTTCGCGGTCTTCGCCGCACGCGGGCTCACGTCAGCGGCACCAGCTCGACGTCGGGGGCGCCGTCGCGAATGGTGAGGCGCGCCACGCTCGGCACGAGATCGAAGCGGCGCGGTCCAGCAGCGCCGGGGTTCACCACGAGCCGTCCCTCGGCGCGCGTGATCAGCTGTCGGTGCGTGTGGCCGTACACGAGGACGTCCTGCGGATAGGCGGCGAGCAGCGCGGCCGGCGTCGGGCGTCCAAGCTCGTGGCCGTGGCTGACGTGGATCGAGACGCCGCCCACCGTGTGCACGCGCTCCGTCTCGAGGCCCGGGTGGTCCGGCTCGTCCGTGTTGCCGAAGACCGCGAGCACCGGCGCGATCGCCTCCAGCTCCACGAGCACATCGCGCCCGCCGACGTCCCCGGCGTGGAGGATGAGCTGCACGCCCGCCAGCGCGTCGAACACCGACGGCCGCACGAGGCCGTGCGTGTCCGAGATCAGGCCGATCAGGTGCGTCCGTTCCGCCACGCTCATTCCTCCCCGGTCTCTCCCTCGCCCCAGCGGCGCCCCACCGCGTGGTCCACGTCCAGCAGGTCGAGCACGCGGGCGACCACGAAGTCCACCAGCTCCTCGATGCGCGTCGGGCGATGGTAGAAGCCCGGCGCCGCCGGCAGCACCACCGCGCCCGCGCGCGTCACGCGCGTCATGTTCTCCAGGTGCACCAGCGACAGCGGCGTCTCGCGCGTCACCAGCACGAGCGGCCGCCGCTCCTTCAGCACGACGTCCGCCGCGCGCTCCACCAGCGAGCGCGACGTCCCCTGGCTGACGGCGGCGAGCGTGCCCATGGAGCACGGGCAGATCACCATCCCCGCCGTGCGCGCGGAGCCCGAGGCAGGACGCGCGCCACGATCGCGGTCGTCGAACACGGTGACCCAGCGGTCCCACCCCTCGGCGCCGATCTCGTCGCGCAGCGCGTCGAGCGACGCGATCCCGACCTCGGTCTCCAGCAGGCGGAAGCCGTGCGTCGAGACGATGAGCCACACGGGCCGCTCGGCGCCCACCAGCGCGCGCAGCAGCCGCACCGCGTACGGCGCGCCCGACGCGCCGGTGACGGCGAGGACGATCGGGCGCGGGACGGTGGGCGCGTGGGTCATCGTCCGGTCAGGCCAGCAGCCGCGCCGCGAGCACGCAGCCCAGGAACGCGAGGCTGATGATGCCGTTCATCGTGAAGAACGCGGCGTCGAGCCTCGACAGGTCGCCCGGCCGCACGAGCCGGTGCTCCCACAGCAGCAGCCCGGCGACGACCACGACGCCGAACGCGATCCACGCGTTGCCGCCCGGCGCGCCCGCGGCGACCGCGGCGAGCATCGCGACAGCAAAGACGTGCAGCACGCGCGCCGTGCGGATCGCGCCCGCCTCGCCCATCGCCACCGGCAGCGAGTGCAGCCCGTGCGCGCGGTCGAACGACTCGTCCTGCAGCGAGTAGAAGACGTCGAATCCGCCGACCCACGCCGTGACCGCGAGCGACAGCGCGCAGATCAGCCACCACGGCTCGCTCCACCGCCCCGTCACCGCCAGGTAGCCGCCCACCGGCGCGATGCCCAGCCCGAGGCCGAGCACGAGGTGCGACCAGCGCGTGAAGCGCTTGGTGTAGCTGTAGAGGAACACCCATCCCAGCGCGACCGGCGAGAGCGCGAGGCAGAGCGGGTTGAGCAGCGCCGACGCGGCCACGAACACCGCCGACGCGAGCGCCACCGACAGCTTGGCCTCGCGCACGCCGAGCGCACCGCTGGGCAGCTCGCGCATCGCGGTGCGCGGGTTGGCGGCGTCGACGTCGCGGTCGACGATGCGGTTGAACGCCATCGCCGCGAAGCGCGCCGCCGTGAAGGCCACGATCACCCACCCGACGATGCGCGCGTCGACCGCATGCGCGAAGCTCGCCAGCAGCACGCCCACCAGCGCGAACGGCAGCGCGAACACGGTGTGCGGCAGCTTCACGAAGCTCGCCCACCGCGCGAGCCGCGACGGGCCGGCGAAAGTCTGCGGCTCGGGAGCGAGGGCGTTGGGCATCAGAGTCCGAGCTTCGGCCACATGGCGTCCACCGCCGCCTTCGTGGCGGCGTCCATCTCGATCACCTTCGGCCAGTTCCGCGTGAAGCCCTCCTCGGGCAGCTTGCGCGTCGCGTCGATCCCCATCTTGCTGCCGTAGGTGAAGGCGCGGCTGGCGTGGTCCAGCACGTCCACGGGGCCCATCGTGAAGCGCGTGTCGCGCTCCGGGTCGATGTTGTTGAGCGCCGCCCACCACGCTTCCTGCACGTTGCGCACGTCCACCTCCTTGTCGAGGACGACGAGCACCTTCGCCAGCGACATCAGCCCCGCGCCCCAGAGCGCGTTCATCACCTTGTACGCCTGCCCCGGGTACTTCTTGTCGATCGACACGAAGACGAGGTTGTGGAACCCGCCCTCGGCCGGCATGTGGTAGTCGACGATCTCCGGCACCGTCAGCTTGAGCAGCGGCAGGAAGATGCGCTCCGTCGCGTGGCCGAGGTAGAAGTCCTCCATCGGCGGACGCCCGACGATCGTCGTCGCGTAGGTCATCGCCTTCCGCATCGTGACCGCCGTCAGGTGGACCTTGGGGTAGAGATCCGCCTCCGAGTAGAAGCCCGTGTGGTCGCCGAAGGGTCCCTCGACCACCAGCGCCTCGCGCGGGTCGATGTAGCCCTCCAGCACCAGCTCCGCGTCCCACGGGACCTCGAGGTCGCAGGTCACGGCCTTCACCAGCTTCACCGGCTCGCGGCGCAGGAAGCCCGCGAAGATGAACTCGTCGATGCCGGGCGGCAGCGGCGCGCTGGCCGAGTAGACCGAGGCCGGATCCGCGCCCACCACGATGCACACGGGCATCGTCTCGCCCCGCTCGGCCATCTGCCGGAAGTGCTCCGCGCCGGTCTTGTGGCGCTGCCAGTGCATCGCGACCTCGCGCGTGCCGAGCTGCTGCACGCGGTACATGCCGACGTTGCGGATGCCGCGCGCCGGGTCCTTGGAGATGCACATCGTCAGCGTCACGTACGGCCCGCCGTCCTCGGGCCAGCACGTGATGATCGGCAGCCGGTCCAGATCGATCTCGTCGCCGCGCCACACGACCTCCTGGCACGGCGGCGATCCACTCTTGGTGCGCGGCGGGAACTTCGCGACCTCGAGGAGGCGCGGCAGCATCGACAGCTTGCCGAGCAGCCCGTCGGGGACCTTGAGGTCCATCATCTCGGTGATGCGCCGTCCATGCTCGTCGAGCTCCTGGACGCCGAGCGACAGGGCCATGCGCCGCATCGACCCGAACAGGTTGATCGCGACCGGATACGGTGACCGCGACCCGTCGGCGAGCAGCACGTGCTCGAACAGCAGCGCCTTCCCGCCGCCGGGCATCTTGGACACGCGGTCCGCGATCTCGCACAGCTCCAGCCGCGCGCGCACGGGGTGCGTGATGCGATGGAGCTCGCCGATGCGGTCGATGGCGGCGATGAAGTCGGAGAGCGTGTCGAGCGTCAAGAGAGTCCTGTCGAGGGTCGCGGCCGGTCAGCTCTTCGTGCCCACGTGGATGGCGGCAATCCCCAGCGTCAGCCGCGTCCACGCCACCTCCGCGAACCCCGTCGCCCGCATGCGGGCCGCGAGCGCGTCGGGCGCCGGGAAGTGCGCGACGGACTTCGGGAGGTACGCGTAGGCCGTACGGTGCCCGCTGACCGCGCGGCCCACCAGCGGCAGCACGTGGTGGAAGTAGGCGTGGTAGCCGGCGCGCACGAGCGCGTTCGGCGGCGTCGTGAACTCCAGGATGACGAAGCGCGCGCCCGGCGCCAGCACGCGGTGCACCTCGCGCAGCGCGCCGTCCAGGTCCTGCACGTTCCGGATCCCGAACGCCACGATCGCACCGTCGACGGTGCCCGCCGCGATCGGCAGCTCCAGCGCGTCGGCGGCCACCGGGACCAGCGCGGCCCGCGGCGCCTTCCCCACCCCGGCGCGCAGCATCGGCTCCGCGAAGTCGGCGCCCACCACCAGCCCGCGGAAGTCGCGCTGCCGCACCAACTGCGCGCCGACGTCCAGCGTTCCCGCGCAGACGTCCAGGAACACGCCCGCCGGGCGCGCCCGCCAGCCCAGCGCCTCCAGCGCGCGGCGGCGCCACGCGCGGTCGACGTTCAGGCTCAGGACGTGGTTCAGCAGGTCGTAGCGCGGCGCGATCTCCGAGAAGATGCGGCGCACGTACGCCCGCTTCTCGCGCCCCCCCGCGGCCGCGGCGTCCACCACCGCGCCCTCGTGGGCGGCGTCCGTGCGGTCGGTCGTGTCGGGAGCGTCGGCGGGGTGGAGGGCCATCGCGCGTAAGCTCGCCGCATCGCCCCCCTGCTACAAGCGCGCGACGCCGCGCGACGCGGTGACGCGCCCGTCACGCTGGCCGGGTGCCAGGCCGGGCGACTACCTTGCACGCGCCCGACGTCCGTTTTCCCCCCGCGCGCCCGCATGCCCCCGCCGCCCTCCCAGCTCGATCTCGCCAACCTGCCCGATGCCGACGTGGTGCGGCTGGCGCAGGAGGGTCGTGAGACGGCGTTCCGGGAGCTGGTGCGGCGCTACGAGCGGCCGGTCTTCTCGCTGGTCTTCCGCATGGTGCGCGACCGCGAGACGGCCGAGGACCTGTCGCAGGACGCCTTCATCAAGGTCCTGAACCACATCGACAAGTACAGCCCCGAGTTCAAGTTCTCGAGCTGGCTGTTCAAGATCGCGAACAACGTCGCCATCGACTGGATGCGGCGGAAGCGGCTGGACACGGTGAGCATGGACGGCTCCCCGCACGCCACGACCGCCGCCGAGGTGGAGGCGACGACGTTCGACCTCGCCGCGCAGCAGGAGTCGGCGCTGGACGAGATGGAGGCCCGCGAGCTGGGCTCCGCGATCGAGCGGGCGATCGCGAAGCTCCGCCCCGAGTACCGGGCCTGCATCATGCTCCGGCACGTCGAGGGTCGCTCGTACGAGGAGATCGCGACGACGCTCGACCTGCCCCTCGGCACCGTGAAGACCTACATCCACCGCGCTCGCCACGAGCTGCGGCGGACCCTCGAGCACCTCCGCCAGTGACGCGCGACACCGACCGCCGGGGCCCCGCCCCGCGGTCCGCCGCGCGCCGCCCGCTGCCCTGAAACTCCCGCGAACCCCCGGCCGTACGCCCGGCAGGAGGAGCCAACGTGGACCGTCATCTACTACCGGAAGAGATCGACCTGCTCATCGACGGCGAGGCCGGATTCGGCGTCGCGCCGCTCAAGGCGCACGTCCGGCGCTGTGCCGAGTGTGAGGCGGAGCTGGAGACGGCGCGTCTGATCGCGGGGGAGCTCGACCTGATCCCGCACTTCTCGCCCGCTCCGCTGTTCGCCGACCGCGTGATGCAGCAGGTCCAGGTATTCGAGCCCTGGCACGTCGCCGCGCGCGACGCGGTCCGGCAGCTCGTCCCCCAGTCCACCCCCGCCCGCGTGCTCGCGGCGGCCGGCGGACTCACCTTCGCGACGCTGTTCTCGCTCGCCGCCCTCTGGGTCGTGGCGCGGGTCGACCTCCTGGCGATGGTCAGCGGCCTCGCCCTGGAGCGCAGCAGCGAGACCACGCAGGGCGCGCTCGGCGCCTTCGCGCGGGTGCTCATGGGCGACGGCGCCCCGGCCATTGGGGCCGGCGTCCTCGCGCTGGCCGTCGCGGCCTTCGTCGTCACCGTCGTCGGCGCCACCGCAGGCCTCCGCGCGGTGACCGCCTCGGGCCGCCGGCGGCAGGGGTGACGGCGGTGCGCCGACTCCGCACCTGGCTCGCCCTCGGCGCCGCCGTCCTGCTGGCCTCCGTCGCTCCTCCCGCCCTCGCGGCCCAGCCCTCGCCCTCCGCGGCGACGGCGCCGGCCGGCGAGGGCGCGGTGCGTCTCGGCGGGCTGGTCGTGCCGGCCGGCACCACCACCGAAGGGATCGTCGTCCTCAAGGGGAACGTCGACGTCTACGGCACCGTGCAGGGCGACGTCGTGGCGTTCAACGGGGACGTCGTGGTCCACCCCGGCGGCCACGTCACGGAGGACGCCGTGTCGGTCCTCGGCGACGTGCGCGTGGCCTCGGGCGGACGCGTCCTCGGGTCCGCCGAGTCGTTCTCGCAGCAGCCGCCGCGCTGGCTCGGCGTCGGCGACGCGAGCCCGGCCGGTGCCCGCCCCTCGCCCTGGCGCGGGCTGACGATGACGCTCGGCTGGCTCGCGATCCTGCTCCTGATCGGGATCGGCGTGCTGGTCTCGGGGAGCACCTACCTGGACGGCGTCGCGGAGTCGCTGCAGCAGGGCGTCGGCCGCGCGCTCGCCGCGGGGCTGGTCGGCCAGCTGCTGATCCTCCCCGCCCTGGTGACGATCATCGTCCTGCTGGCGGTGACGCTGCTCGGGATCCTGGCGATCCCGCTGGCGATCGTCGCGTTCGTGCTCGCCGTCGCCGGCCTGCTGACACTGGGCTTCCTCGCGGTCGCGTTCGTGACCGGGCGCGCGGTGGCCGGCCGCCCGGGCGACTGGCGCGCGACGGCCGCCCGCGGCGACGCCCTGCGCGCGCTGACCGTCGGCCTCGCGATCTACTTCGCGCTCTGGCTGGCCGCGGCCGCGCTGCAGGGGCTGCCGGTGGTCGCGCTGATGGTGCGCATGGCCGCGATCGGTCTCACCTGGGTCGCCGCGACGGCCGGCCTGGGCGCGGCGCTGCTCTCGCGGGCGGGCACGCGCACGGCGGGACGGGCGACGCCGGCCCGCGCGGCGGCCGGGCGCGGCGCGACGGGCGCGGTCCCGGTCGAGCGCGACGGCGTCCCGGTGTGGCAGACTCCCACGCCGATCGGCGGCATCGTCGCGGCGCGGCGTCCGACCCCGGTCCCGCCCGGCCGCGAGTAGGACGCACGCACGCCCACAGCTCGACGGCTCCGATCACACGGGCCGGCGCCTCCGGGTGCCGGCCCGTCGTCCGTTCCGGCCGATCCTGACGGACAGCCGCCGACGGCCCGGGATGGCCTGTGCCTTGCCCCCTCCGCCGCCATGCATCGAGACCGGAGGGCCCCCTCATGCTGATCAAGAACCATCGCGTCGGACCGCTCGCGAAGAAGACGCTGCGCGAGGTCCTCGACGACAACGTCCTCGGCCTCGCCGCGCAGACGGCGTACTACTTCTTCTTCTCGCTCTTCCCGTTCTTCCTCTTCCTCGCGCCGCTGCTCAGCCTCGTCGGCGACAAGCGCGAGACGTTCACCTTCCTGCTGGAGCAGCTCCAGCGCGCCGTGCCCGCGGAGGCGTACGCGCTCGTCGCCGGCATCGTGCAGTCCGTCGTGTTCACCGACGACGCGCCGGGGCTGATCTCGATCGGCGCGCTGCTCGCGATCTGGTCGGGCTCGAACGTGTTCAGCGCGCTGATGGACGCGCTCAACACCGCCTACGACCTGCCGAGCGACCCGCGGCCGTGGTGGAAGAAGAAGCTGATCGCGATCGCCTGCCTGATCGGCGTCGGCTTCCTCTTCGTGTTCGCGACGGTGACCATGCTGGCCGGCGGCAACATCGTCGACGCGCTGTCGGACCGGTTGGGCATCGGCGGCATCGGGCGCCTCGTGTGGACGACACTGCAGTACGCGCTCGCGCTCGGGCTGCTCGTCGGCACCGGCTGGATCGTCTACTACTTCCTGCCGGCCGCGCCGCAGCACAAGCGCCACGCGCTCGTCGGCTCGGTGGTCGCGACGGCGCTCTGGGTCGTGGTCACGCTCGGCTTCCGCTTCTACGTCCAGAACTTCGGCAGCTACAACAAGACCTACGGCACCATCGGCGCGGTGATCGTGCTGCTGACGTGGATGTACCTGTCGATGGTCGTGCTGCTGATCGGCGGCGAGCTCGCATCGGAGCTGCGCATCGGCACCGGCGCCGCGAAGACGCGCGCGGGGCACCTGTACGACGGCCGCCTCTCGACCGGCGGCCCCGCGGACCGACCGTCCGTGGATTCGGTGCAGCGTCCGAACCCGCCGCGCACCGAGCGGCCGGCGTCCGGACCGGGACGCGCGCCGAGTCCGGCGTACGTCGCGCGGCCGCCACGGGCCGACTGAGCAGGCTCCTACGTGGCGGACCCGAACGGCAACGGCAGCAAGGATAGGATCTGACAAGATCGGAGAACGACGGATGGCTCTGGTGGAGCGCGAGATCCCTCGCCACCACGCGGAGCCATCCGTCGTCATCGGACCTTATCCGATCTTCATCCTTGCGATTGCCGTTCGCCGTTCGGGGCCGGCGCGCCAGCGATCGATTCGCCGCTCAGGCCCTCGGCGCCGGCCGCAGCACGACGCGCGCGCCGCGCACGAGGCCCAGTCGCGCCGCCGCGTTCCCGTCGCGCACCGCGATCTCCACCAGCCCGTTGCTCCCGACGAGCGCCAGCGGCGATCCCGGCGCGACGTCCGCGTAGACGCGCTGCAGCGGGAGCGCGCGCCCCTCGACCTCGATCGCGCCGCCGCCGAGCGTCACGAGGTTCGTGATCGCGTTGCCGAAGCGGTCGATGGCGATCACGCTCCCCTCGATGCCGCCGTCCGCCAGGCGGCGCGCCTCGGGCGTGCGGCGCACGACGGGATCGTCGATCGGATCGCCGAGGGCGTCGAGCGGCGTGCCGGTGGCCAGCCGCGCGGCCGCGGGCGCGAACAGGTCGCGCCCGTGGAACGTGGGCGCCGCGCGCGGCGGCAGGGGCAGCGCGACGACCTGCGCGCCCGCGGCGAGCAGCGCGGGCGAGAGCACGCCGTTGTCCGGGCCCACGAGGAAGCGTCCGTCGCTCTCCACGGCGAGCGCGGCGCGCGCGCTGCCGACGCCCGGATCGACGACGGCCAGGTGCACCGTGCCGCGCGGGAAGCGCCGCCAGTAGCGGGCGACCGCCAGCCGCGCGCTCTCGACGTCGTGCGCCGGCACCTCGTGCGACACGTCCACGAGCGTCGCGTCGGGCGCGTGCGTGAGCAGCACGCCCTTCATCTCGGCGACGTAGCCGTCGGCCGTGCCGAAGTCGGTCAGCAGGGTGACGATGGGACGCATGCGTGAGTTGAGCGCGTACGCGGGCTCGCGGGATCGGGTCAGACGACGTTGCGCTTCCAGCGCCCGAGCCGCCAGAGCGCCATCATCGCCAGCCCGCGCGCGGTGGCGGTGGCGGCGATCACCCACCACAGCCCGTCCACGCCGAAGCGGGCGCCGGCCCACGTCGCCAGCGGGATGCGTGCCGCGGTGAGCGTGGTCGAGACCACCATGGGCGCGACCGTCGCGCCCGCGCCGCCGAGCGCGCCCTCCAGCACCACCTCGGCGCACACGACGAGCTGCGAGACCGCCGCCACGCGCAGATAGCTCGCCGTCGTCGCGATGACGGCGGCGTCGCTCGTGAACACGCCCGCCAGCGCCTCGGGCGCGAGGAGCGCCGCGGCCGACGCCACGACCGCCGGCACGCTCGCGGCGCCGAGCATCGACCACCCTGCCCGCTCGGCGCGCTCCACCAGACCGGCGCCGAGGTTCTGCCCCACGACGGCGGCGGCCGCGGCGCCGAAGCCGACGCCGATCATGTACAGCCAGCTCTCGACGCGGAAGCCGAGACCGAGCGCCGCGAGCGCCGGCGTGCCGAACGCCGACGCGGTGCGCGCGACGACGACGTAGACGACGCTGAACAGCACGCCCGTCGCCGCGGTCGGCAGTCCGATGCGCGCGATCGTCGCCATGACGCGTGCACGCGGCGCACCGACGCGCAGCATCCCGCGGCGCACCAGCAGCGCGAGCCCCACGACGAACGCGAGGCTGCGCGTGGTCACGGTGGCCAGCGCCGCGCCCGCGATGCCGAGCCGCGGGAAGCCGCCGAGCCCCAGGATCAGCAGCGGGTCGAGCGCGAGCGCGAGCACCACCGACGCCGCGAGGATCAGGAACGGCGTGCGCGTGTCGCCCGACGCCCGGAACGTCGCGTCGACGACGAAGTAGCCGTACAGCACCGGCGCCGCGAGCACGTACAGCCCGAGGTACTCGCGCCCGATCGCGGTCACCTCCTCGGGCGTGCCCATCGCGCCGAACATCCAGGAGAGGCCCACGCGCCCTGCGACTGCCGCCGCGACGCCCAGCGCGAGCGTCAGCAGCAGCGCGTCGCCGGCCGCGCGCGCCGCATCCTGCGGGCGCCGCTCGCCGTGGCGCCGCGCGGCGACGGCGGTGAGCCCGATGCTCACCATCTCGGCCACCGAGATCCCCATCCACACCCAGAACACCGACGCGGTCACCGCCGCCAGCGAGGCGGCGCCGAGCCGCGTGCCCACCCAGTAGGCATCCGCGGCCAGGAACACCGTCATCAGCAGGTTGGACGCGACCGCGGGCGCCGCCACGCGCCAGATGACGCGCGGCAGCGGATCGCGGACGAGCGCGGAATGCTCGCCCGTCGCGGCGACGGCGACGCCGCCGTCGCGCTCGTCGATCGGGAGGCTCAGCGTCCCGCGGGCACGCCGTAGCGCTCGGCCACGCGCTCCGCGACGCGCTCCGCGAGCGACGTCAGCGCGCGCGCGGCGCCGGTCTGCGGCGCGGCGACGACGATCGGGCGGCCCGTGTCGCCGCCCTCGACGACGCGCGGATCGAGCGGCACCTGGCCGAGCAGCGGCACCTGCACCTCGTCGGCGAGCTGCTGCCCGCCGCCCGAGCCGAACACCGCGATCGGCTTCCCCGTCTCGGGGTTCTCGAGGTAGCTCATGTTCTCGACGATGCCGAGCACCGGCACGCCCGTGCGCTCGAACATGCGCACGCCGCGCAGCGCGTCGCCCACCGCGACCGCCTGCGGCGTCGTGACGACGATCGCGCCGTGCACGTGCGTCGCCTGCACGAGCGAGAGCTGCGCGTCGCCGGTGCCGGGCGGCATGTCGACCAGCAGGTAATCGAGCTCGCCCCAGGCGACGTCCTTCAGGAACTGGTTGATGACCTTCATCACGATCGGGCCGCGCCAGATCGCGGGCTGGTCGCGCTCGATCAGGAAGCCGATGCTCATGACCTTCACGCCGAACGCCATCAGCGGCTGGATCATGTTGTCGCGCACCGGGGGCGCCTCGTTGACGCCGAGCATCAGCGGGAGATTGGGGCCGTAGATGTCGGCGTCCATGATGCCCACGCGCGCGCCCTGCTTCGCCAGCGCCGCCGCGAGGTTCACCGCGACGGTCGACTTGCCGACGCCGCCCTTGCCGCTGGAGACGGCGATGATCTTCCCGAGGTGCGGATACGCGACGGGCGTCGGCGCGGCGGGCGTCGCCGGCCGTGCGGGCGCGGCGTCCATCACCGGCAGCGCGCGCGCGGGCCCGCGCGGCGCGGCCGCGGGCGCGGCGTGCGTGTGACCATGCGTGTGACCATGCGTGTGCGCCGCGCGCTGCGCGCCACGGCGCGCGTCGCGGCCGGCCGCGAACTCCGCGGGGTCGGTGACGTCGATGCGCACGTCCGACACGCCCTCGACGCCCTCGACGGCGAGGCGCGCCTCGCGCACCAGCGTCGCGTCGTCGGACGCGTCGAGGAGGAGCGTGAATCGGACCTTCCCGTCGGTCGTGACGGCGACGTCCTGGACCTGCTCGGCCGCCACGACGTCGGCGCCGAGTCGGGGGTTGTGCACGCGGGCGAGAGCGTCCGCGATGCGCTGCTGGAGAGGCTGGCTCATGCGATGTAGGGACGCACCCGGACTCCGCGCCGGCGCGCGAGCGGTCCGGGAGACATTGATTTGATGGTCTTCTAAAGCTAGACCGGCCGGGAGCGCGCGTGCACTCCCGGCCGGGTTCGGGCTTCGGTGTTCCGGGTGGCTCGTGCGCCGCGCGGCGTGGGTGGGACGGGCTCCGGCTCTCAGCGACCTTGCGCTGCGGAGCCCCGATCGCGCCGCGCGCATCGGGTCTCCTTGCTACGGTCGCAGGTCGGCTTTGCCCGTCCCACCCACGCCGCGCCCAGCATGGTAGGCCCGTGCCCAACTTGGCGACGGCCGGGGCGCGCCGCGGCACCGGCCGTCCACGCCGACGCCGCACCGTCTCGCGCGGACTACGACCGCGCGCCCGCCTGACTGCGCGCTGAAGCTCGGGGTGGGTGGGTGATGGGTGTGCGCAGGCGACCTGCGACCGTAGCAAGGAGACTCACGCGCAGCCGTGAGGCTCCGCAGCGCAAGGTCGCCGGGAGCCGAAGCGCATCAATCACCCACCCGCCCGCGCACCAACGCCCGCGAGCAGTCAGCGAGTACCTCAGTCCCCCATCGCGGCGAGATACGCGCGCGCCGCGTCGACGACGGTGTCGCGGACCGTGTCGAGGCCGCCCGCCACCAGCGCTCCCGCGGCTTTGGCGTGTCCGCCCCCCCCGAACCCCCGCGCCAGGGCGTTCACGTCCACGTCGCCCGTGCTGCGGAACGACACCTTCACCTTGCCGTGGCCCAGGTCGCGGAAGAAGAGCGCGAGGCGCGTTCCCGCGATCGAGCGCGGGTGCTCGACGATCCCGTCGAGGTCCTCGGAGCGGACGCCGAAGCGCTCCATCGCGCCCGCGGGGACCGAGATCCACGAGAGGCCGACCGACGGATCCACTTCCAGCGTCGCCAGCGCCTCGCGCAGCAGCTCCAGCTTCCCCACCGGCACCGAGGCGTACACGCGACGGTACATGTCCTCCGGCTCGATGCCGGCCGCCAGCAGCTGGCCCGCGATCGCGTGGCAGCGCGGCGACGTGTTGCTGAAGCGGAAGCCGCCCGTGTCCGTGAGCATCGCGACGTAGAGGCCCGTCGCCACCGCCGTCGTGAGCTCGAGGCCCAGCACGCGCGCGAGGTCGAACACCAGCTCTCCCGTGGCGCACGCGGACGTGTCGCTCACCACCACGTCGCCGGCCGGGTCCTCGGTCGCGATGTGGTGGTCGATGACCAGCTTCGGGATCTTGAGCCCGCGCACCGTGTCGCCCAGGACGCCGAGCCGCTTCACGTCCGAGATGTCGAGCACGATGAGGACGTCCGCCTCGCGCAGCGCCGCGGCCCCGCGCGGGCTCTGGTCGAGCGCCTCGTCCGGCAGCAGGAAGCGGAACATCTCCGGCCACGGCGTCGGGTTGACGATCATCGGCGTCATCCCGAGCTGCGCCAGGAGGCCGGCCATCGCGACCTCCGACCCGCAGCCGTCGCCGTCGGCGTTGATGTGCGTCGACAGCGCCACGCGGCGCCCCGGGCGCAGGTACGGCGCGAGGGCGCGGATCGCCTCCGCGCGCGCGGGCGGGAGGGCCAGGAGGTCCGGGAGCGGGGAGAGCGCCGTGGTCATGCGGAGAGGAGGGGCGGCGAAAGCGCCGCAGCGTGTCAGCGGAGTGTCGAGGGCAGGCGGCGCGCCACCGGATGGCGCAACGCACGAGGACCGCCGGCTGCTCCCGGGGGAGCGGCCCTGCGGTCCTCGAGACGCGCGACGGCGCGGGACCCGGTGGTCCCGCGCCGTCGGTCGACTCAGCGGCCGGTGTCCATCTGGCCGACGCGCGAGTGCGACTTGCCGTACAGGAAGTAGATCACGAGGCCGAGCGCCAGCCAGACGAGCAGGCGGAGCCAGGTATCCGGCGGGAGGCCGTACATCAGGTACCCGCAGACCAGGATGCCGAGGGCCGGGACGATCGGCACGAGCGGCGTCTTGAAGGGGCGCGGCAGCTCCGGGCGCTTGTAGCGCAGCATCAGCACGCCCGCGCTCACGACGACGAAGGCGAAGAGCGTCCCGATCGACACCAGCTCGCCGAGGAGCGCGATCGGGAAGAAGCCCGCGACCACCGCGGCGACGACGCCCGTGAGGATCGTCGTCACGTACGGCGTCTGGAACTTCGGATGCACCTTGCCGAACACCGCCGGCAGCAGGCCGTCGCGCGACATCGAGAAGAAGATGCGCGGCTGGCCCATGAGCATCACCAGCACGACCGACGCGAGGCCGGCGATGGCGCCGATGTCGACGAGGTAGTTCAGCCAGCCGAGCGACGGGACCTTCGCGAGCGCCACGTCCACCGGGTGCGGGACGTTCAGCTCCGTGTAGGGCGCGAGGCCCGTCATCACGAGCGACATCAGGATGTAGAGCACCGTGCAGAACGCGAGCGAGCCGAGCATGCCGATGGGCATGTCGCGCTGCGGGTTCTTGGCCTCCTGCGCCGCCGTGCTCACCGCGTCGAAGCCGATGTAGGCGAAGAACACCACGCCGGCCGCGCGCACGATGCCGTCCCACCCGTAGCGCCCCGGGCCCTGCGCCGCCGGCACGAACGGCTCCCAGTTCGCCGAGTCGACGAACATGAAGCCGAAGCCGATGACGAGGAACACGATCGCGACCTTCTCGATCACGATCACGTTGTTGAAGCGCGCCGACTCCTTGATGCCGATGACGAGGAGTGAGGTCATCAGCAGCACGAGCACCATCGCGGGGACGTTCAGCACGCCGCCGGGGTTCCGTACCAGCGTGTGAGTGCCGACCACCGACAGCGGCGCCTGCGTGAACGCGGCGGGCATGTCGACGCCCAGCTTGTGCATGAACGCCACGAAGTAGCCCGACCAGCCCACCGCCACGGTGGCGGCGCCGAACAGGTACTCGAGGATCAGGTCCCAGCCGATGATCCAGGCGACGAACTCGCCGAGCGTCGCGTAGGCGTACGTGTACGCCGAGCCGGCGACGGGGATCATCGACGCGAACTCGGCGTAGCAGAGCCCCGCGAAGAGGCAGCCGAGGCCCGCGAGGATGAACGAGATCACGACGGCGGGGCCGGCGTTGTTCGCGGCCGCGGTGCCGGTGAGCACGAAGATGCCGGCGCCGATGATGGCCCCGATCCCGAGCATCACGAGATTGAGCGCGCCGAGCGAGCGCTTGAGCGTGTGCGCTCCCTCCTCGCTCGCCTCGGATTGAATCTGTGCGATGCTCTTGATGGACGACAACGCCATACGGGTCCTCTCGCGGGATCCTGTGCGGGGAACGGTCGATTCGCGACGGCCGCAGGAGGGAGCGCGGCCAGCCGGTGCCGGGGAGACGGGCGGAAACCTGCCCCGAGCGTCACGACTCTGTCAATGTCGAGCCTGGCCTCAAACGACCGGCGCCACCTGCTCCCGGCCAGTGCGACGGCCAGATACGAGCGGGTGGCGCCTTACGTTGGGCGCGGAGCCGCGCGAATGCAGGGCCCCGCGGGTCAGAAGCAGGTCAGACGACCTTCACGACCTGCGGACGCGCGAGCGCGGGCGCTACGCCGAGTAGTTCGGCGCCTCGCGCGTGATCGTGACGTCGTGCGGGTGGCTCTCGCGCAGGCCCGCCGCGGTGATGCGCACGAACTCCGCCTCGGTGCGCAGCCGCTCGATCGAGCCGCAGCCGACGTAGCCCATGCCGCTCCGCAGCCCCCCCACCATCTGGAACAGGACGTCGCCGACGGGGCCCTTGTACGGGACGCGCCCCTCGATGCCCTCGGGCACGAGCTTCTTGGGGCTCATCTCGCCCTCCTGGAAGTAGCGATCGGCGCTGCCGTCCTGCATCGCCGCCAGCGATCCCATGCCGCGGATCATCTTGAAGCGGCGCCCCTCGGCCAGGATCGACTCGCCGGGGCTCTCCTCCGTGCCCGCGAGCATGGAGCCCATCATCACGCACGACGCGCCGGCGGCGAGCGCCTTCACGATGTCGCCCGAGTACTTGATGCCGCCGTCGGCGATCACGGGCACGTCGCCCGCGCCCTCGACGGCGTCCATCACCGCGGTGAGCTGCGGCACGCCGACGCCCGTCACCACGCGCGTCGTGCAGATCGAGCCGGGGCCGACGCCGACCTTCACGGCGTCGACGCCGCGCGCCACGAGGGCCGCCGCGCCGTCGCGCGTCGCGACGTTGCCGGCCACCAGCTGCACGTCGGGGAACGCCTCGCGCACCTGCGCGGTCGCGTCGAGCACGCCCTGCGAGTGGCCGTGCGCCGTGTCGATCACCAGCACGTCCACGCCCGCGTCCACCAGCGCCCGCGCGCGCGAGAGGAAGTCGCCGCCCGCGCCCACCGCCGCGGCCACCCGGAGGCGGCCGTGATGGTCCTTGTTGGCCGTCGGGTACTGCCGGCGCTTGTGGATGTCCTTCACCGTGATCAGGCCGCGCAGCGCGCCCGCGTCGTCCACCACGGGGAGCTTCTCGATGCGGTGGCGGCCCATGATCGCCTCCGCCTCGTCGAGCGTCGTGCCGCTGGGCGCCGTCACCAGCCCCTCGCTCGTCATCGCCTCGCGCAGCGGGCGGTCGAGCGCGCGCTCGAACTGCAGGTCGCGGTTGGTGATGATGCCGACCAGCCGCCCGTCGCCGTCCACCACCGGCACGCCGGAGATCTTGAAGCGCCCCATCAGCGCCACCGCCTCGCGCAGCGTGGCCTCGGGCGAGAGCGTGATCGGGTTGAGGATCATCCCGCTCTCGGAGCGCTTCACGCGGTCGACCTCCGCCGCCTGGCGGTCGATCGACATGTTCTTGTGCAGCACCCCGATGCCGCCCGCGCGCGCCATGGCGATCGCCATCTCGCTCTCGGTGACCGTGTCCATCGCGGCCGACACGAGCGGCACGTTGAGCGCGATGCCGCGCGTGAAGCGCGACGACGTGTCGACGTCCTTCGGGTGCACCTGCGCGTGGCGCGGGGCCAGCAGGACGTCGTCGAACGTCAGCGCGATCGCCTCGCGCACGCGCGTCAGCCCGTGCGGGCGCGGCGCGCCGTTCGACGGAGTGCCGTTTGCCGGGGCGCCGGGCCCCGAACGCGAAACCCCGCCGTCCGACGGAGCCGGACGCGCGGGGCTGGGAGCTGCTGAGGGAGTTCTGGTCGCCATGGCGGAAGGTAGGCGGACCGCCGGGGCGACTCAACCCCCGGCCATCCCCCGCAGCTTCCGCCGCATCCCGATCGGGAGGAAGAACGCGGCGGCCGAGACCACGCGCTTCAGGTTGAGGTCGGCCAGCTCCGACGGATGCCCGCTCCAGTGGTCCAGCAGCACCCGCCGCCCCGCGTTCGCCACCAGCCGCTGCAGCGCCGTCACCAGCAGGAAGACGTCGTCGACCTCGCCCAGGAACGGGATGAAGTCGGGCAGCAGGTCGGTCGGCAGGAGGATGTAGGCGATCGCGCCGCCCACCAGCACCTTGTCGAGCGCGGACACGCGCCGGTCCGTCAGCAGGCCCCCCAGCAGCCGCAGGTAGTGCGGGAGCTGCCGGATGGTGTCGAGCACGGTGCGCTTGGCGCCGGTGCGCGGGCGGCGCTTGGCCTTCGGACGCACCTCGCGGAAGCGGTCGCCCACGCGCTCGACGGCGCGCTCGGCCAGCTGGCGGGAGCGGGACAGGGGGGACGGGGTCACGGCGGGTCGGGCTGGGGGAACGGTCAGGTGGCCGCGCCGGGAGTGCCGGGCGCGGCGTCGTCACGCCGCGGCTCGGTAGCAGGGCTCGTACCGGACGGTGGCGGAGGCGGCGTCACGGGCGAGGGCTGGGCCGGCGGCGGCCACGGGGACGGCCCCGGCTGGGGCGCCGGCGCGGCCGGCACGCCGGTCGTCGGCGGGGGCGCGCCCGGAGCGCCGGAGGGCGGCGCGTTCACCGCGTCCGCGACGACGGTCCCCGCACGCTGCGCGGCGGACGCGATGTCGGTCGCCACCGAGCGGCCCGCCGCCACGGCGCCGTTCAGCGCGCCGACGGCCTTGTTGAGGAACCCCATCGCCTCGCTGACCGTGCTCGCGGCCAGCCCGCCCGTGCGCAGCCGGTCCTCGATCGTGTCGGCCAGCCGCTGGAAGGTGTTCGGCGGCGTGGCGGCGCGCTGCCCGTAGCGCGACTCGAGGAAGTCCACGTAGTCGAGCACCTGGTACAGCCGGTCCTCGCCCAGGGCGTCGAGCTGGCGGTTGATGCGGTCGCGGATGTGCTGGCTCATGAAAAGGCTGCGGGCTGCGGACTGCGGGTTCGACGCGAATGCCGGATACTACGCGCCGGGCGGCCCGGGGTGCCAGCGCAACCAGGACGCCATCAAAGCAGACCCGCAGCCCGCAGTCCGCAGCGCCTCACCCCCACCAGCGCGCCCGCCGCCCCCGCGCATCGATGTGCACGTACGACGAGCGCGCGTTGACGTACACGCCCAGCCCGCCCACGAGCTCGGGGTGCCGCTTCTCGATCATCTCGACGGCCAGCCCCACCACGCGGCTGTCGAAGCTCGTGAAGCGTCCGTCGCCGTCGGCGTCGATCGCCACGTCGGCCGCGTCGCCGTACTGGTGCCGGCTGTTGAGCGCCGAGCCCTCGACGCCCGAGTTGTGCAGCGGCGTGCGGAAGCCCGAGTTGATGCGCACGCGGATGCGCGACGGATCGCCCACGCCGCGCAGCTTCGCGATCTCGTCGACCACCAGCTCCACCTTGTCCAGCAGGCGCGGGCTCACGACCACGTAGCGCGGCCACTGCGCCTGCTGGTCGTGCGTCACGAAGTCGCCGAGGCGCACGTGGCGCGAGAGCGAGACGTCCGCGGTGCGCGCGGTGACCTCGACGAAGCCGAGCGGGCGCTCGCCGCCCAGGCGCTCGAAGGGCCAGCTGCCCAGGCGGTAGCCGTTCACCGTGCCGCCGAACTTCTGCGCGAACGGCACCAGCACCGCCAGCGAGAGGTCGTCGAGCACCTGCCGCGACGCGCCCTCGCCCACCGCCAGGCGGTAGACGCCCGGGCGCGCCGGCGCCAGCACCGACATCCCCGGCGCGAGCGTGCGCGGCACGTCGGCTTCGGACGAGTCGGCGGCGCGCACCCACTGGTAGCGCAGCGTGCCGCTCCCCGCCGGCAGCGCGACGGGCGACTCGATCAGCTGGCTCGGCATCGCGACCCGCACCAGCACGTCGCCGCTACGGCCGTAGCCCGGACGCGACGCGGCGACCGCGGCATCGGTCGCGTCGCGCGCGACGTCCGCGCCCGCGCCCGCCTCGCGCACCGCCGCGATCTCCTCGAGCGTCGCGACGTCGGGGTCCGACGGGCGGAAGAAGGTCAGCACCGCGCCCAGCGCGGCCATGAACGCCACCGCCGACAGCCAGTTGCGCGGCTTGCGGGCGCGCGTGGCCACCGTGGCGCTGGCGCGCACCTGCGCCTCCACCTCGGCCGCGCGGCGGCGCGCCTCCTCCAGCCGCGCCAGCTCGAACATCGTCAGCCCGGCCGTCGGCTCGCTCGCCGGGGTCTCGCTCATCGGCTCCGTCTCGTCGATCGACACGCCGGACATCACGCGTGGCCCCATCGCGCCCGCGCCCCGCGGACGTCGATGTGCACGAACGGCCCGTGCGCGCGGTTGGCGCGATAGATCCCCACCCCGCCCGCGAGCTCCGGGTGCGCCCGCTCCACGCGGTCCGCCGCCTCGGCCAGGATCGCGGCGTCGCGCGTGTCCACGCGCCCGTCGCGGTTGAGGTCCGCCATGCGGCCGGCGCCGTTCTCGACCCACACGTCCGCGGCGTCGCCGTACTGGTGGCGGCTGAGGTCCGCGCGGCCCGCCGTCTCGCCGCCGGTCGCGTTGTACTGCGGCGTGCGGAAGCCGCTCATGACGTGGAGCCGCTTCGCGTCGTAGCCGCGCGCGCGCAGGTCCGCGAGCACGAGCTCCAGCTTGTCCACCAGCGCCTCGTCGAGCACGAGGTACTTGGGCCACACGCGCACCTGATCGTGCGTCAGGAAGTCCGCGAGCTTGAAGTGCTCCGAGACGCGCGTGTCCTTGTTGTCGGGCGTGACCTCGATGAAGCCCTGCGGGTTGCCGTACTTCGCGCTCCGGACGGCCCGCCCCTTCTCCGCCGGCCAGAAGCCGATGCGATAGGGCCCGATGCGGCCGTTCCGCTTCTCGCCGAAGGGCACCAGCCCGATGAACGAGAACGGACGCCCGCCCGGCGCCTCGTCGACCGTGTACACGCCCGGCCGCGCCGACGAGTCGCCCAGCAGGCGCCGCAGGAACGGGAAGGTGAGCGTGCGCTCCAGGCTCACGAACCGCGCGCGCAGCTTGCCGCTGCGCCCGCCGAGCGTGTCCGGCTGCGCCGTCGCGCGCGCGGGCGCGACGGCTACCGTCGCGGCGGCCAGCGCGGCCGCGGCGAGCGTGCGCACGGTCGACTTGCGATGCTTCACGTACTGCCTCCCTGGCGATCGGACGGAGGGGGACCGCGCCCCCGGGTTCTGACGACCGAACCCGTTCAATGCTAACGCTTTCGCCTCCACCCGACGAGGCTGCGGCCGGTCAGTAGATGTAGACCGGCGTGCCCACGGGCACGTGCTGGTACAGCCACTCGATGTCCTCGTTCCGGAGGCGCACGCACCCGTGGCTCACCGCCTGGCCGATGGTCTCGGGGCGATTGGTGCCGTGCAACGCGTAGCCGTCGCCGAGGTTGAGCCGGCGGGTGCCGAGGACGTCCTTGTAGCGCCGCTGGTTGGTGCCGAACGGGGGCACCAGCAGGTTCCCGCCGACCACGATCTCGCGCCCGTCGCTCGCCGTGTAGGGCACCACGCGGCCGTTCGGGTAGCGGCGCACGACGTCGCTCCCCTGCACCGTCACGATCGAGCCGTCCGCGGCCCGCAGCTCCTGCCCGCGGTTGAGGCGGACGAGCCCCAGCCCGCGCTTGCGGGCCTGCTCCACGAAGTGCCAGTCGGGCGGCACCCAGGCCGGCATCGAGTCCTTGGAGATGACCACCAGCCGCCCGCGCGGCGTCTCGAACTTCCAGTGCGCGCCGGCGCCGTCGTCCCGCACCAGCGTCTTGCCGCTGCCGGTGGCGACCTGCGTCCCGAACAGCACCGAATCGCCCTGCTTGTACCAGAGCCGCCGCTCGGCCACGCTGACCACCAGGTAGGGCGCGTCCGCGGGCGTGTCGGGCGTCTCGCTCAGCAGCCGCTGCAGCGAGTCGGTCGCCTGCCCCGCCTCGGCACGCAGCTGGCGCAGCAGCTCGAGGTTGTCGTTGAACACCATGCGGGCGACGTCGCGCTCCCAGCGCGCGTCGGCGGCGACGGCGAGGAGGCGCGTCGTCAGCGCCATCGCCACGAACACCGCGGCCAGCAGCCACCAGGCGTGGCGCCCCCCGAATCGGATCGCGCGGAACACGTCAGTACAGGTAGACGGTCATGCCGGGCGCCACGTTCGCGACGATCGCGTCGAGGTCCTCGCGGCGCACGCGGATGGCGCCCGGCATCACGTACGCCGGGTCGTTGAGCGGCCCGGCCGACGGCAGCGCGTACAGCACCGTGCCGCCCGAGAGCAGCACCGCGCGCGCGCCGAGCGCGCCCTTCACGAGGCGGTCGTCGGGCACGGGGAGGCCGCGGTCGACGTAGACCCAGCGCGGCACCTCCCAGGCGTCGTCGGGGCCGAGCACCTGCGCAACGGTGCGCGCGCCGCGCGGTGCGGCGATGTGCAGCGTGTCGGGCGGCGCGCCCACGCGGCGCGCCGGCCCCACCTCGACGCGCATGTCGCGCAGCCGCGCGCCGTCGCGCTCCAGCGTCAGGCGACCGCTGTCCACCGCGACCGCGAGGTGCAGGTCGCGGTCGCCCATCGCGCGCCGTCGCGCCAGCTCCACCGTCATGCGCATGCGGTCCTCGTCGGCGGCGAGGATGGCGTCCGTTCGCCGCCGCTCGACGTCGGACATGTTCGCGCGCAGCCGCGCGGCCTCACGCGCGTAGCGATGGCGCTCCAGCAGGAGCACGACGTCCAGCGCCACCAGCACCAGCAGCGCGAGCCCCACCGTGCGCACGAAGCCCCGGTACGCGTGCCGGAAGTCGCGCCAACCGGTGCGGCGGCGGTCGGCGGCGGGACCCGGGCGGGGCTCGGTGCGGCGGTCGGAGAGCGTGACGGTCATGGGCGGGTGGCGGGGCCGGCGGCGGCGCGGGTACTGGCGCGTCTACTGCTGCGGGTGCCCATCGGGGCGCCCGTCCGGGTACATTTCGCGCGGCCCGACGGCCGGCCGATCCGCGCGCATGCTACCGGGCGCGCCGCGTCCCTGTTCCGTACCCCGCCGTTCACCCGATGCCCACCACCGACACCCGACCGGTCGCCCTGCTCGTCCTGGACGGCTGGGGATTCCGCGCCGAACGCGAGGGGAACGCGATCGCGCTGGCCGAGACGCCCGCGTGGGACGCGCTGTGGCGCCGTCGCTCGCGCACGCTGCTGGACGCGTCGGGGCTCGCCGTGGGGCTGCCCGAGGGGCAGATGGGCAACTCCGAGGTCGGGCACCTGAACCTGGGCGCGGGCCGCGTGGTGATGCAGGACCTCGTGCGCATCTCGGAGGCGATCAGGGACCGGTCGTTCTTCGAGAACGCGGCGTTCGTCGCCGCCTGCGAGCGCGTGAAGGCGAACGGCGGGACGCTGCACCTGCTCGGCCTCGTCGGCAAGGGCGGCGTGCACGGCCTCGATCAGCACCTGTTCGCGCTCATCGACCTCGCGGCGCGGCGCGGCGTGCCCAAGGTCGCGATCCACGCGCTGCTCGACGGGCGCGACACGCTGCCGCGCAGCGCGCTGGAGTACGTGCGCGAGACCGTCGCCACGGCCGCCGGCCGCGCGGTGATCGCGAGCGTGGGCGGCCGCTACTACGGCATGGACCGCGACAAGCGGTGGCCGCGCACGGAGCTCGCCTACCGCGCCGCCGTACAGGGCGTCGGCCCGCAGGTCACCGATCCGGTGGAGGCGATCCGCCAGACCTACGACGCGGGCACGACGGACGAGTTCATGATCCCCGCGGTCGTCGTCGACGCGAGCGGCCAGCCGCTCGCCACCATGCGCGACGGCGACGCGGTGATCTGCTGGAACTACCGGTCGGACCGCATGCGCCAGATCGTGCGCGCGCTGGTGGACCCGGCGTTCGACGGCTTCGACGTGTCGGACCGTCCCGACCTGATGGTCGTGACGATGACGGTCTACGACCCGACGCTGGAGCAGCACGACGTGCGCGCGGCGTTCCCGCCGCAGTCGATGGCGCGCATCGTGGCGGAGGTGCTGACGGACCGCGGCCTGACGATGCTGAAGACGGCGGAAACCGAGAAGTACCCGCACGTGACCTACTTCTTCAACGGCGGCAACGAGACGCCGTACGCGGGCGAGGAGCGCCTCCTGGTGCCGAGCCAGAAGGTCGCGACCTACGACCTCGCGCCCGAGATGAGCGCCCGCGGCGTCACCGACGTGCTGGTGAACGCGATCAGCGGGCGCTCGCACAACTTCATGCTCTGCAACCTCGCCAACGGCGACATGGTCGGGCACTCCGGCTCCCTCCCGGCCACGATCCAGGCCGTGCAGGTGGTGGACGAGTGCCTGGCGCGCATCGTCGCGGCGGCGGAGCGGAGCGGCACGCGCCTGCTCGTCACGGCGGACCACGGCAACTGCGAGATGATGATCGATCCCGAGACGGGCGGCCCCCACACCGCGCACACGACCAACCCCGTGCCCCTGGTCGTCGTCGACCCCGCGGGCGACGACGTGCCGCTGCGCGAGGGCGGCGCGCTCTGCGACGTCGGGCCGACGGTGCTGCGCCTGCTGGGCGTCGATCAGCCCGAGGAGATGACCGGCCGCGACCTCCGCGCGCAGTTCGCCGGGGTGCGCGCGTGAGCGAGTTCATGAATCGCCGTGTCCTGATGGCGCTCGGCGCCGCGTCGCTGCTGGCTGGTGGGCGCGCCGAGGCGCAGGTCGGCTATCCGGTCGACCGCAGCCCGTTCATCGACCTCGAGTACCGGCAGTCGTTCTCGGTCTTCGGCGGCTGGTTCGCGGCCGGCAAGGATCCCGCGGGCATCGCGCCGCAGAGCGGGCCGCTGACGGGGCTGCGCTACGACGTCTACCTCGGCGGGCCCGCGTCCTTCACGGCCCGCGTCGCGACGGCGGTCTCCGAGCGCACGGTCCTCGATCCCGCGCGCCCGGCGAGCACGCGCATCCTCGGCGTCGAGCGCCGCCCGCTGACCATCGCCGACGTCGGCCTCACGGTCGGCCTCACGGGTCAGAAGAGCTGGCACGGCCTCGTGCCGACGGTGCACGGCGGCGCGGGCGCGGTGTCCAACCTCACGGGCACCGATCCGGGCGGCTACAAGTTCGGCACCCGCTTCGCGATCACGTACGGGACCGGCCTGCGCTTCGTGCCGAGCGGCAGCCCGTGGTCGGTGCGCGCGGACGTGGGCAGCTACCTGTACCAGATCCGCTATCCGGACCGCTACTTCGCGGTCGGCCTCGACAGCACGTCGGTGCTGCCGAGCGGCGCGTCCAAGAGCAAGTGGACGAACAACCTCGGGCTGACGCTCGGGATCACCTACCAGTTCGCGCGCTGATCGGCCGCGCGGCGCTCCACGCGCCGCAGCCGTGCGCGACCGGGGCCGGCGTCGGGACATCGTCCCGCGCCGGCCTCGTGCCTTTCCCGCCGTTCCGGCGCCGCGGCACGCGCGGTGCACCCCTCCCCTCGCAAATCGAGCCGAGGAGCGGACATGGCGCGGGACTACGAGGACTTCAGCAGCACCGACGACCTGAGCGACGACGAGCTGCGCGCGCTGGTGCGCGACCGGCTCGCCGAGCACCCGACGCTGGACGTCGACGAGTTCACGGTGCACGTGGAGGACGGCACCGTGCGCCTCGAGGGGCGCGTGGGCACCGAGGCGGAGCTGCGCATCGCCGACCACGTGCTGACCGACATCGTGGGCATCGGCTCATTCGACAACCAGCTCGTGGTCGACGCCAACGCGCGCGACGAGACGCCGATGGACGTCGAGGACCACATCCAGGCCGAGCGCGCGACCGCGGGCACGCTGCTGGGCGAGATGCCCGAGCAGCAGAGCGACGAGGTGTTCCAGGCGCGGGGCGACGAGGACCTGGACCAGCGCATGTTCGGCACGACGAACTACCAGGACGCGGTCGCGCACGGGACGGCGTACATCCCGCCCGAGTCGCCGACGCCGGAAGGGCTGCGCGGCACCGACGCGGGACCGGGGGAGTACGGCGAGGATCACTAGGACAGACAGCGTCGAGCGGTGAGCGTCGAGCGTCGAGCGTGGTTCCCCGGGAGGAGTCGGCTATACTCCGCGGTGCCCCCCCTCGACGCTCGCCGCTAGACGCTCCACGCTCCGCATGGCATTCGCTTCACTGACGCGCCGCGTCACCTTCGCCGCCGCGCACCGCTACCGCCGCCCCGAGTGGAGCGACGCGCGCAACCTCGAGGTGTTCGGCCTCTGCGCGCGGCCCAGCTTCCACGGGCACTCGTACGTCTGCCACGTCACGGTCCGTGGCCCGATCGACGAGACGACCGGCTTCTGCATCGACCTCGGGCTCCTCGACCGCATCCTCGGCGACGAGGTGCGCGAACGGTTCGACCACCGGAACCTGAACACCGACGTCCCGGAGTTCGCCGACGGCGCGCAGATCCCGAGCGGCGAGAACCTCGCGCGGATGATCGCCACGCGCGTCCAGGCGCGGCTCGGCGACGCGCTGGGAAGCGGCGCGCCGCGGGTGGAGCGCGTGACCGTGGCCGAGGACGAGTCGCTGAGCGCGACGTTCGAGCCGGCGCGCGACGCCTGAGCGGCGCCTGACCGCAGGTCGCCCACCGTGCGCGATTGCGCGACGCCCGACCGCCGGGTGAGCTTGGAGGCGCCCGCCACCCTCCCCGCTTCCAGGTCGCCCATGCCCTCGCCCCTCGCCGCGCGCGCCGTCACCACCCGCGCCCTCCTCGCCGGCCTCGCGCTCGTCCCGACGCTCGGCGCCTGCGCCGCGCGCGCGACCGGCACGCCCGCGCCGGCGGCGACGCCCGCGCCGCTGTCGCCGGTCGCCGCGCTGCGCGTGGCCGTGGACTCGCT
This sequence comes from Roseisolibacter agri, assembly GCF_030159095.1. NCBI lineage: Bacteria > Pseudomonadati > Gemmatimonadota > Gemmatimonadia > Gemmatimonadales > Gemmatimonadaceae > Roseisolibacter > Roseisolibacter agri. Next base: position 274,239 of record NZ_BRXS01000007.1, on the reverse strand, counting down.
GGTGCAGGACACGATGTTCGCCAACGCGCGCTGGGGCGTGCTGATCGTGCGCCCCGGCACCGGCGACACGCTGTACGCGCGCGACGCGGACCGGCTGTTCATGCCGGCCAGCAACCAGAAGCTGCTCACCGGCTCCACCGCGATCGCCACGCTCGGCCCCGACTACCGGTGGCGCACCGCGTACGTCGCGCACGGCCCCGTGCGCGCGGGCGTGCTGGAGGGCGACCTCGCGGTCGTCGGGCGCGGCGACCCGACCATCAGCGACCGCATGCGCACCGACGCGATGCAGCCGCTGCTCGCGGTCGCGGACTCGCTCGCGGCGCGCGGCATCCGCCGCATCGCGGGACGCGTGATCGCCGACGGCGACGCCTTCCCCGACGAGGCGCACGGCTACGGCTGGTCGTGGGACGACCTCGACTCGCCGTACTCCGCGGGCGTGGACGAGCTGTTCTTCAACGAGGGCTTCGGCCGCATCGTCGTGCGCGCGGGCGCGCGGCCCGGCGACTCGGTGACGGTGCAGGTCACGCCCGCGGCCGACGCGCTGCCGCTGCGCGTGGACGTGCGCACGGTGACGCCGGGGATCGCCAGCGGCCGCACGGCCACGCGCGTGCGCGCGCGGTGGGACGCGCGCGAGGCCCGCCACGTGCTCGAGGGCGTGGTGTCGGTGAACGACAGCGCCGTGCTGACGCTCGCGCAGCGCGACGCCAACGGTGCCTTCCTGGGGGCGCTGCGCACGGCGCTCCGGACGCGTGGCATCACGATCGGCGGCGCGGAGCCGCGCGTCAGCAAGGAGCCGGTCGCGCCGGTCGGCGACACGCTGTTCGTCACGCAGTCGCTGCCGCTGCGCGAGGTGATGCCGGCGTTCGAGAAGCCGTCGCAGAACCAGATCGGCGAGCTGCTGCTGAAGACGATGGGGCTGGAGAAGACGGGCGTCGGCACCGCGGACAGCGGGCGCCGCGCGATGGAGCGGCAGCTGGCGACGTGGGGCGTGGCGGCCGAGCGCGACGTCGTGATCCGCGACGGCAGCGGGCTGTCGCGCCACGACTACGTCACGCCGCGCGCGCTCGTGCGCGTGCTCGACGCGATGCGCCGCGACCCGAGCTTCCGCCTCTTCTACGACGCGCTGCCCATCGCGGGCGTGGACGGCACGATCCGCTCGCGCATGAAGGGGACGCCGGCCGAGGGGAACGTGCACGCGAAGACGGGCACCCTCGACAAGGCACGGTCGCTCTCGGGCTACGTGACCACCGCCGACGGCGAGATGCTGCTCTTCAGCTTCCTCTGCAACAACTACACGGTGCCGACGGCGCAGGTGGACCGCGTGGCCGACGCGCTCGCGGCGCGGCTCGCGTCGCTGCGACTCGGCGGCGCACGCACGGCGGCCGGCGCGCCGTGAGCCACCCCGCCCCGCGGTCGCGGCTCGCGGTCGCGGAGGCGATCACCGCCGTGCTGGAGGACGTCGCGCCGCTGCCCGCGGAGCGGGTCCCCCTCGCCGATGCGCACGGACGCGTGCTGGCGGAGGACGTCGTGTCGCCCGTCGCGCTGCCGCCGTGGGACAACGCGGCGATGGACGGCATCGCGGTGCTCGCGGCCGACGTGCTCGGCGCGCGCGCGGACGCGCCGGTCGTGCTGCGCGTGGTCGGCACGGTGCCCGCCGGCGGCGCGTGGCGCGGCACGCTGAACTCGGGCGAGGCGGTCCGCATCGCCACGGGCGCGCCCGTGCCCGCGGGCGCCGACGCCGTCGTGCGCGTCGAGGACGTGACCTACGACGGCGACGCGGTGCTGGTGCGCGACGATCGCGACGTGCGGCCCGCGCCCGGCGCGCGCCACAACGTGCGCCCGCGCGGCGAGGACGTCGCCGAGCATCGCGTCGTCGTGGCGGCCGGCACGCGGCTCGGCCCGAGCGGGCTCGCGGTGCTCGCATCGGTCGGCTGCACGAGGCTCTCCGTCGTGCGCCGCCCGCGCGTGGCGCTCGTCGCATCGGGCGACGAGCTGGTGCCGCTCGGCGACGTGGACGCGGTGCGCGCGGGGCGCGGCATCATCGCCTCCAACACCGTCGCGCTGGCGGCGCTGGTGCGCGAGGCGGGCGGCGAGCCGCTCGACATGGGCGTCGCGCCCGACCGGCCCGACGCGCTGCGCGAGCGGCTGCAGGCGGCGCTCGACGCCGACTCCGACGTGCTGCTGACGACGGGCGGCATCAGCGTCGGCGACCGCGATCACGTGCGCGACGCGGTCGCCGCGCTCGGCGGCCGGCTGCGCTTCTGGCGTGTGCGCATGCGCCCCGGCGGCCCGGTCGGGGCGGGCACGCTGCCGCGTGCCTCGCACGCCGACGTGCCCTGGCTCGGCTTGCCCGGCAACCCCGTCTCCACCGTCGTGACCTTCGAGCTGTTCGCGCGCCCGCTGCTGCGCCGCCTCTCCGGCGACGCGCGGCCGTTCCGCCGCGCCGTGCGCGTCACGCTGCGCGAGCCGGTGGATGCGCCGGCGCCGCTCACGCACTTCCTGCGCGTCACGCTCGACGCCGAGGAGTCGGGCGAGCTCGCCGCGCGCCTCACCGGCCCGCAGGGCTCCGGGTTGCTCACCTCCGCCGCGCGCGCGGATGCGCTGCTCGTCGTGCCCGAAGGCGTGACGGCCCTCGCCGCGGGTGCGCCCGCGCGCGCGCTGCTGCTGGGCGAGGGCGCGCTCGACGCGGCCGCGCTCGACGCCGCGACGTTCACCGAGGTGCGCGCATGAGCGACGCGACGCTGGACGCACTGGACGCCGCGCTCGACGCGCGCTTCGACACGGTCACCGAGACGATCCGCCTGCACGACGAGGGCGCACGCGAGTCGTTCGACATCCGCCGTCCGCGCAGCGCCGAGGCGCTCATCGACGAGGACGCGTTCGCGCACGACGAGCGGCTGCCCTACTGGGCCGACGTCTGGCCGTCGGCGCGCGTGCTCGCCGCGCACCTGCTGCAGGAGGGCGGCGAAGGGAAGCGGCTCCTGGAGCTGGGCTGCGGCAGCGGCCTGGTGGCCGCGGCGGCGGCGCGCGCCGGCTACGAGGTCACCGCGAGCGACTACTACGCCGAGGCGCTCGACTTCACGCGCGCGAACGTGCGGCGCGCCGCGGGCGTGGACTGCGAGACGCGCCTCGTGGACTGGCGCGCGCTGCCGGCGGACCTGGGCCACTACGACCGCGTCGTCGCGTCGGACGTGCTGTACGAGAAGCCGTACGCCGCGCTCGTCGCGCGCGCGCTCGCGCACACGCTGCGCCGCGGCGGCGTCGCCTATGTCACCGATCCGGGGCGCCTGGCCGCGCCCGAGTTCGTGGAGCAGGCGCGCGCGCTGGGGCTGGACGTCGGCCAGCCGGTGACCCGCGACGTCGAGGGCTACGGCACGCGGCAGACGATCCGCCTCTACCGCCTACGCCGCCGCTGAGCGCGCGCCGCCCGCTCGCGCGCGTCAGGCGAGCGGCAGCCGCACCACGAAGCGCGCGCCGCCGCCCGGCGCGTCCTCCACGCGCACGCGCCCGCGTCCCGCGCACACGAGCGTGTGCACCACGCTCAGGCCGAGCCCCGTGCCGGTCGCGCCATCGTCGTGCGCCAGGCGGACGAACGGCTCCCAGATGCGGCGCCGGTCGGCGATCGCCACGCCGGGCCCCTCGTCGTCCACCGCGACGTCCACCGTGCCGGGCGCGTCGAAGGCCGCCGTCACGCGGACCGTCTGCCCCGCCGGGCCGTACTTGAGCGCGTTGTCCACGAGGTTCTGCAGCACGTGCCGCAGCGCGCGCTCGTCGCCCAGCACGCGCACGCCGGGCGGGACGTCCACCGCCACGCGCGCGTCGCGCGACGTCGCGAACGGGCGCGTCGCCTCCACCATCGCGGCCAGCGGATCCTCCAGCGCGACCGGCACGCGCGCGAGGTGCACGTCGTGGCGCAGCCCACGCGCGTGCAGCAGCGCGTTGTCCACCAGGTCGCCCAGGCGGCGCGCCTCGCGGTCGATCACGCGCAGCCAGCGGCCGGCCTGCTCGGGCGATCGCGCGCGGTCGTTCAGCAGCGACTCGGTGAAGAGCCGGATCTGCGTCAGGGGCGTGCGCAGCTCGTGCGAGATGGACGACACGAACAGCTCGCGCGCCTGCGCCAGCTCCTGACGGCGCCGCAGGCTCGCCACGGACGCGAGCGCGAGGATCGCCGCCAGCGCCAGGATGCCGCCGAGCATCGTCTGCGCCGACCGCGACGCCCGCGACTCGGGGAAGTAGGCGCGGAGCTCGGGGTTCACGACCGCCTCCACCATCAGCGCGCCGAACAGCGACGGATGCTCGCCGCGCAGCGGGGAGCTGGCGACCCATGCATCGTTCCAGTTGGGCGACGCGAAGAAGACGCGCCGCTGCCCTGCGTACTCGCGCAGCCGCACGGCGATGTAGCGGTGGTTGAACGTCCGCGTGTCGTCCCGGCCGTTCGGCTCGCTCCAGCTCGCGCGCGCCCGCTCGGGTGACGTGTCCGCCTCGTCCAGCGGCGGCAGCAGCGGCACGTAGCGGAACACGACCGACGTCGCGGTGCGGAGCCGCAGGTGCGCGTCGGTCACGAGCAGGACGAGCGCGACCGGCCGGTCCCGCGCGTCCTTCTGCCACGCCCACAGCACGTTGTAGAGCCGCGCGCCCGGTCCTCGGAAGGACATGCCGGTCGTGTTGAGGCCCCGCCACTGCTCACTGCCCGTCATCACCTGCGCGATCGCCGCGGCCGCGTCGACGGAATCCGCCACGCGGCCGACGCGGCGCACGGAGATCCGGCGCCCCTGTCCCGCGCGGTAGTCGACCACGCCGATCGCGAGCACCGAGTCCCGCTGCAACGTCTGCCACATCGGCGTCGTGCGCAGGTGGCGCTCGAGCGCGGCCAGCGGCAGCGGCTCGGCCGACGTCCCCCACGCGGGGGCGCCGAGCACCGGCGACAGCGCGTGCAGCGGGAGGTCGCCGAGCTGCCGCTGGATTCCGTCGTCGAAGATGCGCGCGGAGTATGCGGCGGAACGCACGAGCGCGCGCTGCACGAGCGCGTCCTCCGTGCGCCACGCGATCCACTGCTGCAGCGCGGCCGCGCCGACGGCGGTGAGCGTCGCGACGACGGCGAGCGACGCGACCCAGACGCGCCAGCGGCGCACCCACCAGCCGCGCGCCCGGCGCACGAGGTCGGACGCCGCCCCCGCCCGCCTCGGGTCAGCCGCCGGCGCCACGCAGCAGGGCCCCCACCCGGGCGCGCGAGCCCACGCCGAGCTTGCGCATGACGTGCTCCGTGTGGTTGCGCGCGGTGTGCGGGCTGATGCCCAGCCGCTGCGCGAGCTCCTCGTTGCTCACGCCCTCGCCGAGCAGGCGCGCGACCTCGACCTGACGCTCCGTGAGGCCGAAGCGCGCCAGCAGCGCCGCATCGTCGCGCTCCTCCTGCGGCTCGGCCGGCGGGACGACCGCGGTGGCCGGTGTGGCACGCCGCAGCAGCGCCGCGATCCGCGCGACCAGCTCGCGCATGCCGAACGGCTTCGTGACGTAGTCGTCCGCGCCCAGCCGGAAGCCGTGCAGCTTGTCCATCTCGCTGCCGCGCGCGGACAGGATCAGGACGGGGCACCACACGCCGTCGGCGCGCAGCCGCTCCAGCACCTCGCAGCCGTCCATGCGCGGCAGCCCGAGGTCGAGGATCACGAGGTCCGGTGGCTGCGCCTGCACGGCGGCGAGCGCCACGCGCCCGTCGCGCGCGACCTCCACCGCGAAGCCTTCGGACGCGAGGTTCGCCTCGAGTCCTTCCGCGATGTCGGGATTGTCCTCGACGACGAGGAGTCGGGGTTCGGCCATGGCGCCGCGCAATCTCGACGGCGCGGGCCGCACGCGGTATGGGCGGAACTGCTCATCCGCCCACCCGCGTCACGTACGTCGCGCTCAGCGCGAGGGATCGCGCCGGCGCACGTCGGACGCCGCGTCGAGATCCAGCGCGTCGGCGTCGTCGCGGCCCCTCGCGCTGCGGCCGTCGCGGTCGCGCTGGCCCGCCTGCTCGCCCGACCGATTGTCGGAGTGCTCGTCGGTGCCGCGCGGGATCTGCGCGCCGCCCGATCCGCCCTGCCCGCCGTAGCTGCTTCCCGCGCGGTACGCGCTGGCGTTGCCGCCGCCGCCGTAGCCGGTGCCCGCGTCGAAGCCGCGGCCCTCCAGCCCCTGCCGGCGCCCCGACGCGTCGCCCGCGTCGCCCGCGTCGCGCCCGCTCGACGAGGCGTCGTCGGACGACGCGCTCAGGTCGTCCCCTGCCCGCCCCGTCGAGCGTCCGTAGGAGCCGCCCGTCGTGTCGTCGCGTCCGCCGCCGTGCGCCGCGTCGCGCCCGAGGCCGTCCTGCTCCTGCTCGTCGCCGCGCGTCCGGTCTGCCTGATCCGCCATCGCTCGCCCCTCCCGGCAAGATGAAGCGGGCGACGCCGTGGCTCGGCGCCGCCCGCTCGGTCCTGCGTCAGGTTGCGTGCCGCGAGGCTCAGTCGCCGGCGAGCGCCGCCGGGGCGCCGGTGGCGAGCCGCGACGCGACGACCTCGGAGATGTCGAGCACCGGCACCTCGCTCCCCTTCGCGGTGACGCCGTCGGTCATCATCGTCATGCAGAACGGGCACGCCACCGCGATCGCGTCGGCGCCCGTCGCGAGCAGCTCCTCGGTGCGCTCGACGTTGATGCGCTTCCCCTCCGTCTCCTCCATCCACATGCGGCCGCCGCCCGCGCCGCAGCACAGGCCGCGGCTCTTCGTGCGCTTCGGCTCCACGAGGTTCACCACCGGCAGCGCGCGCTTGAGCGTCGCGCGCGGCGCGTCGTAGACGTCGTTGTAGCGCCCCAGGTAGCAGGAGTCGTGGTAGACCATCGTCAGCTGCTTCCCCTCGTCGGTGTCGAGGGGGACGCGGCCCTCCTGCAGCAGGCGCTCGATGTACGTCGTGTGGTGGATGACCTCGTAGTTGCCGCCGAGCTGCGGGAACTCGTTGCCGATCTGGTGGAAGCAGTGCGGGCAGAAGGTGACGACCGTCTTCACCTCGTAGCGGTCGAGCGTCTCGATCGCGCCCTTCGCGAGCGTCTGGTAGAGGTACTCGTTGCCCATGCGGCGCGCGGGGTCGCCGTTGCAGGTCTCCTCCTGCCCGAGGATCGCGAAGTCGACGCCGGCCGCCTTCAGCACGCGCGCGAACGCCACCGTGATCTTCTTCGCGCGATCGTCGAAGGAGCCCATGCAGCCGACCCAGAACAGCAGGTCGGGACGGGCGCCGCGCTCGAACGCCTCCGCCATCGTCGGGATGTCCAGCCCCTGGGCCCACTCCTCGCGCGCGGCGGGGCTGAACGCCCAGGGGCTGCCGTTGCGCTCCATCGACTGGAACGCCGGCTGCAGCTCCTCGGGGAAGCGCGACTCCATCAGCACGAGGTTGCGCCGCAGCTCGTTGATGATGTCGAGCTGGTCGATCGAGACCGGGCACTCCTGCACGCACGCGCGGCAGCTCGTGCAGGCCCAGAGCTCCTCCTCGGTGATGTAGTTGTCGAGCAGGCGGTTCTCGAGCACCGCGGTCGCGGTCTGCGTGCCGGCGTCGGCGCCCTCCTGCTCGACGAGCGTCGGGCGGCGGAACTCACCGACGTCGCCCACCACCAGCGGCGCCTTCTCCATCAGGCGCTGGCGCGTGTTGACGACGATCTTGCGCGGCGAGAGCACCTTGCCGGTGATGTTCGCGGGGCACGCCGCGGTGCAGCGGCCGCACTCCGTGCAGGCGTAGCCGTCCAGCAGGTTCTTCCAGCTCAGGTGCTCGACGTCGCTGGCGCCGAACTGCTCCGCCGTCTCGTCCTCCAGGTTCATCGGCCGCATCGCGCCGATCGTGCCCGGCCCGCTCGTGTTCGAGAGGAACACGTTCGGCAGCGACACGAGCACGTGCAGGTGCTTGGAGTACGGTAGGAAGTTGATGAAGCCGAGCACCGCGATCGCGTGCGTCCACCAGGAGACGTCGCGGACGGTGTGCGCGCTCTCGGGCGAGATCACGCCGGAGAGCCCGAGCGCCAGCCCGTGGCCCACGAGGCGGCCGTAGCCCGACGGCGCGTCCGGCTCGTAGATCGCCTCCATCGTGCCGGTGATGACGAGCGTCACCATCAGCAGCGCGATGGTCGCCAGGATCATCACGGCCTCGGTGCCGTGCACGACGTCGCCCTGCAGCCGCTTCGGCTTGAGCACCAGCCGGCGGTAGATCAGGAAGCTCACCGCGGCGAGGATCAGCAGCGCGAACAGCTCCTGCGACAGCGCGTAGAGCGCGTACAGCGGCGCGGGGAGGAAGCTGGCGTAGCTAAAGCCGTCCCACACGCCCTGCACGAACACCTCGACGGTGCCGATGGTGACGACGAGGAAGCCCCAGAACACGGCCGCGTGCGACGTGCCGGCCGTCGGGTCGCGCAGGATCTTCGTCTGCGCGAAGCCGATCGTCAGCAGGTTCCAGAGGCGCCGCGCCGGATCGTCGAGGCGGTGCTCCGGCTTCCCGACCATCGTCATGTAGCGATACAGCCGCTGCGCGTTGTACGCGAGGAAGGCCGCGGCCAGCAGCAGGATGACGAGAAACACGACGTTCCCGGTCGTCACGGGCGCACTCCGAGCGGGTGAGAGGCTGTACGAGCCGAAAGACGAGCGGGCGGCGCCGTCGTGCGCGCCGCCCGCTCCAACTTAGTGCGCGGCCTTCGCGGCGCGCACGGCCTGTGTCAGCGCCGGCACGATCTCGAAGACGTCGCCGACGATGCCGTAGTCGGCCACCTTGAAGATCGGCGCCTCCTTGTCCTTGTTGATCGCGACGATCGTCTTGGACGTGCGCATGCCGGCCAGGTGCTGGATGGCGCCGGAGATGCCGACCGCCACGTACAGCTCGGGGCTGACGACGCGCCCCGTCTGCCCGATCTGGTCGGAGTGCGGGCGCCACCCCTCGTCGGTCACCGCGCGCGTCGCGCCGACCGCGGCGTTGCCGAACGAGTCCGCCAGCTCCTCGACGAGCTTGAAGTTCTCGGGCGCCTTCAGCCCACGCCCGCCGGCGACGATCACCGCCGCCTCGCCGAGGTCGATCTTCCCCTTGTTCCCCTCGCGCAGCTCGACCACGCGCACCTTCGAGGCGCCCGGGTCGGCGGCGGGCTGGATCGTCTCCACGCGGCCGGCCTTCGCGTTCGGCTGCGCGGGCACCGCGCCCAGGCGCACCGACAGCAGCGCGGGCGACGCCGTGATCGCGAGCGCGCCGATCACCTTGCCGGTGTACATCGGGTGCCGGACGACGATCGCGTCGCCCTCCACCGCGATGGCCGTCGCGTCGGGTGCCAGCGGCGCGCGCAGCTTGGCCGCGACGCGCGGGCTCAGGTCCTTGCCCTGCGCGGTCGCGCTGAACACGGCCGCCCGGTAGCCGCCGGCCCGGATGCGCTCCGCCGCCGTCGCCGCGAGCGACTCGGCGTCGTACTGCGCGAGCCCCGCGTGCTCGACGACGTACACGACGTCGGCGCCCACCTCGGCCAGCCGCGACGCCTGCGCCGCGATGCCGGGCGCGCCGGCGAGCAGCGCGTGCACCTCACCGCCGCCCGTCTGGTCGGCGATCTGCCGCGCGGCCGACACTGCTTCCAGCCCCGCCTTGCGGACGTCGCCACCGCGCGACTCCACGAATGCGAACACGTTCGCCATTGTGTGATTCCCTCGCGTGGCTCAGAGGACCTTGGCTTCCGACTGGAGCAGGCGCACCAGCTCCGGGACCGCGGCGGCGCCCTCGCCGACGATGCGGCCCGCGGCGCGCTCCGGCGGCAGCTCCATCTTCTGCACCGTGACGCCCGCGGTGCCCAGCTGCGCGGGCCTGGACTCGAGCGGCTTCTTCTTCGCCGCCATGATCCCCTTCAGCGACGGCAGGCGCTCCTTGTTGAGCCCCTCGTCCACTGTGACGATCGCCGGCAGCGGGAACTCGAGCACCTCGATGCCGCCCTCGACCGCGCGGTGCGCGGTGCCCTTGCCGCCCGCGATCTCGAGCTTCGAGACGCCGGTGACGACGGGGAGGCCGAGCAGCTCGCCGACCATCGCGCCGGTCGCGGAGTTGTCGGCGTCGATCGACTTCTTGCCGAAGAAGATGACGTCGTAGCCGCCGTCCTTCAGCTCCGCGGCCAGCGCCTCGGCCACCGCGAACGCGTCGCCGGGTAGCCGGTCGGCCTTCAGGAGCACGCCCTTGTCGGCCCCCATCGACAGCGCCTTCCGGATCTGCTCCTGCGCGGCGTCGGTGCCGAGCGAGATCACGGTGACCTCGCCGGGCGCGTTCTTCTCGTTGAGCTGCAGCGCGGCCTCGACCGCCCACAGGTCGAAATCGTTCACGTCGTACTTCAACCCGGTCTCGTCGACGCTCGCGCCGTCCTTGCCGATCGCGAACTTCACTTCCATGACCGGCACCCGCTTGATGCACACGGCGATCTTCACCGCGACGCCTCCTCATTGGGTCTTGTGAAGGAATTCACATGCCTGACGCGGAAAGATCGCGCGCGACCGAACGCTGTTCAAGGCGCGACTGGCCCGGCCATGGAGCGCCCGGGCTCCCCGAAACGTGCCGGCGATCACGCTCCCCGGGCGGCGCGGGCGCGCGACCTGCCTACGCCAGCGCTGCGGCCGGCGCTCCCTCCGAAGATCCCGTGGAGCGCCGGGATCGCGCCCATGACCCGTCGGAGCATCCCATGACCCAGATCCGTCTCCTGCCGCGGACGCGGCTCTCCGCCTGCCTGCTCGCCGCGGCCGTCCTGCTGCCGGCTGCCCACGCCAGCGCCCAGACCTGCACCGGCGCCGCCTCGTTCAACACCCATCCCGTTCGCGTCGGCGGCGTGCTCGGGACGGGGGACGACCTGACGACGATCGGCGCGGATCTGCTCTTCGGCCAGGCGGCCGGCCCGTTCGGCGGCGTCGGCGTCTCGCTCGACGACTTCGACGACATCGACGAGTCGGCGACCACGATCCAGGGCACGCTCGGCTACCAGGTGCCGATCGGCACGCCGACGCGCCGACGCGCGCCGACCGCCGAGTTCTGCCCGATCGCGACGCTCGGCTACCGGCTGGGGCCGGACTTCACGAGCGCCGGCGTCGACATCGAGAACCGGACGCTCCTCGCCAGCGCGGGCTTCTCGATCGGCGCGCCGGTCGGGCTGTCGACCGCGGTGAACCTGGTGCCGTTCGGCGGGCTGCGGCTGATCTACACGCGCAACAGCCTCTCGCCGGAGAACAGCGACCTCGAGACGACCGACACGGACTCGTACGGCGCGCTGGACCTCGGCGCCGGCCTGACCTTCAACGACCGGTTCACCGTGCGCCCGGCCGTCACGGTGCCGATCGGCCTGGAGGGCGCGGACTCGCGCTTCTCGCTGCTGTTCGCGCTGCACTTCGGCGGGCCGCGCTGACACGATCGCGCCGAATCCGAACGACAACTGCAGACAGGATTGACAGGATTTACACGATTAACAGGATGGTCTCCACACCGGCGCGAAGCTGGTCGCCGCCAGGAGGCGCTCCGAATCCTGTAAATCCTGTCAATCCTGATAATCCTGTCTGATGCTCTTTCGATCCCCGCGCGCCGGACCCGAACGACAATTGCAAGGATGAAGATCGGATGAAATCTGATAACGACGGATGGCTCCGCGTCGGGCGACGTTCCTCGCCACCACGCGGAGCCATCCGTCGTCATCAGACCCTGTCAGCTCTCATCCTTGCTGCCGTCGTCGTTCGGGTCCGGCGCTCACCCGCCGAGGTTCGGGTTCGCCGCCCGCTCCACCGCGGGCAGCGGCCAGCAGCGCTGCGCACCGTAGCTCCCGCCCTTCGGGTACTGCGTGCCCGTCGCGGGATCGAGCGTCAGGTTGCCGCGCCGCTCGTCGAACCACCGCGTCCCCTGCAGGAACAGCTCGCGGCGTCGCTCCTCGTAGACGGTCGCCTGGAAGCTCGCCGCCTCCGCGGCGGTGAGCGCGGGCAGCGCCACGCCCGCGCGCGCCCGCAGCGCGTTGAGCGTCGCGACACCCTGTGCCGCGCCCTGCGCTTCGGCCAGGATCAGCTGCGCCTCGACGCCCGTCGCGATCGGCAGCGACGCCGTCAGCGACGCGTACTTGTTCTGCGTCCAGAGCTGGTTGATCTGGTCCCCCGCGAGGCGGTTCTGGTTCGTGACGCGCACGCGCGGATCCGGCGCGCCCGCGACCGTGAGCGTGCGGTACGGCGTCGCGATGGTGACGCCGGTGTTCGACGCGTTGTTCTGCGCGAAGACGCGGTTGTTGCGCCGGCCGCTGTTGTTGTCCGCCGTCGCGTTCAGCACGAACGACACCGGCACCGTCGCCGCGTCGCTCGCCGCGCCCGCGGTGTTCCCCTTGCCGAGGCGCGCGCGCGCCCGCCCGACGGACGCACCGTAGCGCACCGTCGAATCCGCGGCCGTCACGAGCCCCAGCGCCGTCGTGAAGCGCGCCTCGGCCGAGTCGAGCAGCTGCGCCGTCGTCAGCTCCGGTCCCAGGTTCACCGCCGCCGTGCAGAAGCCCTCGGCCAGCAGCAGGTACGAGTAGCCCGCGTACAGCGCCGCCGTCGCGCGCAGGCGCGCCCGGTTGGGCACCTCGGCGTCCGTCCACTCCCCCAGCTTCTGGAGCGCCTGGTCCGTGGTGTAGCGCGCGGTGCTGATGGGCGTGTAGACGCCGATCGCCTCGCACCCGAAGGTCGAGTAGTGCGCGTCCGCCGGCAGCACCTCGCGGCGGTCGTACGACCAGCGCGAGGCGGTCTGCGAGGCGTCGTACAGCTCGCCCGACGCGAGGCCGCTCGCGACGACGTACGCGCCGTACGCGCACTCGAAGTCGGCGATCGCGCTCGCGACCAGCAGCGGCGCGTTCTGCGGCACCAGGAACGCCGTCTCGCCCAGGCGGCTGGGCGTCGTCGCCGTCAGCAGGCGATCCACCGTGTCGCTGCAGCCCGCGGCGGCGGCGCAGAGCCACGCCAGCGCCGCCGCCCGCGCGACGCCGCGCACACCGGAGCGCCGCCGCGCGGCGCGATGCATGTGAGGCGTCATGGTCAGAAGGAGAAGTTGAGGGTCGCGACCACCGAGCGCGTCTGCGGGAGCACGTTCTGCTCCCACTGCCCGAACTGGCCGCCGCGCGAGCCGCCGTTGAACGACGCCTCGGGCTCCAGCCCCGTGTAGTCGGTCCACAGCGCGAGGTTGCGGCCGGCGACCGTGATGCCCGCGTTCGTGCCGCCGAAGCGCTGCGCCAGCGCGCGCGGGAACGTGTACGTCACCGACAGCTCGCGGAACCGCGTGAAGTTCGCGTCGCGGATGAGGTGGAAGGTGTACGCGGTACCCGCCTGCTCGGCGGCGAGCAGCACCTTGTCCTGCACCTCGTCGGGGTAGTACAGGTCGCGGCACAGCGCGAACGCGCCGCAGCGCACGCGCAGGTTGCCATCCAGCTTCTTGTAGCCGCCGCGATAGTCGAAGAACGCGTTCACGCGCCAGTTCTCGAGGAACGAGAGCCCGGCGGTGAACGATCCCTCCTTCGTCGGCACCGTGTTGCCGAGGAAGACGCGCGGCGCCGTCGCGCAGTCCGTCGAGCCGCCCTTCCCGTCGTCGCAGCGCAGGTTGGTCGCACGCTTCGTGGTCGCATTGTAGTCCGCGCTCACGATCCGGCGGTCCCACCACGCGCCCGGCGCGTAGCCCACCACGTGCTGCACGTTGCTCGTCAGCGAAACCGTCTGCGCGGGGCCGAGCGACTTGATCTCGTACTTGTTCGCGCTGCCGTTGAGGCCCAGATCGAGCGTCACCAGGCGCGAGCGGATCGGCTGCGCGCGCAGCACCCACTCGAAGCCGTCGCGGTCCACGCGTCCGGCGTTGAACAGCTGGAAGCCCGGGAAGCCGATCGAGGGCGGCGCCTGGCGCGACAGGATCGCGTCGCGCGTGGTGCCCGCGTAGTACGTCAGCTCGAAGCCGTAGCGGTCGTCCAGCAGCCCGCCGTCGAGGCCCAGCTCCAGCTCCGTGCTCTTCTCGGGGCCCAGCTCCGTGTTGCCGACGTTGCTGGGCGTCAGGAAGCCGCCGCTCGCCGTGTACGTGCGGATGGCGTCGAACGCGCCCGGCTGCAAGCCGCTGCCGCCGTAGGCGCCGCGCAGCCGCAGCGTGCTGAACGCCTTCGGGATGCTCAGCGCGGGCTCCTCGCTGACGACGTACGAGGCGCTCACCTTCGGATACGTGACGGCCGGATAGTCCGTGCCGAAGGCCGAGTTGTCGTCGCGCCGCACGGCGCCGGTGACGAACAGGCGGTCGTTCCAGATCAGCTGCTGCTGCACGAAGCCGCCGAGCGTGTTGTTGTCGAACAGGCTGTCACCGTCCAGCCGCTGGACCGCGGCCGCCGACAGCGCCAGGATGCCCGACGCGGGGAAGCCCGTCGCCGACATCGCGCGTCCGCGCGTGCGCCGGCCGTAGTACTGGCCGCCCGCCGACGTCACGCCCGCCAGGCCGCTGGCGATCGTGTACTTCGCGTTGAACGCGTAGTCCGCCGTGACGTTGGCGACGTTGCGCGTGCCCACGGCGAGCGAGCCCTGCGTCGTGCCGCCCACCTCGGAGAACGCGGCGTAGGTGGCGAACAGCGTCTCGTTGCGCGGCGCCTGCGTCTGGTTGTCCTCCACCAGCCGGTCGATGCCGAGGATCAGCCGGTGGTCCAGCCACGACGCCGGCCGGTTGGTCACCTGCAGGCTGCTCGTGAAGCGGTCCGCGTCCTGGAAGATGTTGTACGCGGCGTAGTAGATGTCGGGCGGCCCGCTGCGGAAGCCGAGCTGCGCGTTGTTCGCGTTGCGCCCGCTGTACAGGAAGGACGGCGACGAGAAGTAGGTCGCCCACGTCGCGCCGCCGCCGCCGGACTCGTACGGCAGGTAGGTCCGCCCGGTCACGAACGCCGACGACGCCGTGACGTCCACGGTGCGGCTCGGCGACGCCGAGACGTTGGCGCGGAAGTTCGTCCGCTGGAGACGGTTCGCGCGCTCGACGCCGGTCGCCTCCTCGCGGTTCAGGCCCACGTAATAGCGCAGCGCGGCCGTGCCGCCGCTGACGTTGGCCTGGTAGTCCTGCTGCCGTCCGGCGCGGAAGATGTCGTGGCCGAAGTGCGCGTTGAGCGAGTCGTTCAGCTGCGCGATCGTGATCGACACGGTGTCCAGCGCGGTCGTCGAGCCCGCGCGCGGCACGGTGCCGTAGTTCACGTAGCCGTAGCCGTCCTTCCAGCCGGGCAGCCAGCTGCTGCCCTGCCGCACGGTGAAGTTCCAACCGGGCCGGCCGGCGGCGCCCTTCTTCGTGATGATCTGGATGACGCCGTTCGACGCCTCGGTGCCGTAGAGCGTCGCGGCGGCCGGTCCCTTGATGACCTCGATGCTCTCGATGTCGTCGGGATCGAAGTCGTTCCACCGCGACACGGACGCGGAGCCGAACGCCTGGTTGGTGGGGCCGCTCGCCTGCGCGTTGTCGACGCGGATGCCGTCGACGTAGATCAGCGGGTCGTTGGCGAGCGAGAGCGACGACGCGCCGCGCACGCGGATGCGCGAGCCGGTGCCCACCTGCCCGGAGCTGCCGATGACGCTGACGCCGGACGCGCGCCCGGTCAGCAGGTCGGAGAAGTTGCGCACCGGCTGCGTCGCGGTGACCTCGGCGACGTTGACGGTCGAGACCGCGTTGCCGATCGCGCGGCGCTCCTGCACGCCGGCGGTGCCGGTGACGACGACCTGGCTCAGCTCCAGCGCGCGCTCGCGCAGCGTCACGCGCACGTCGGTGGCGCCCACCCGCGCGGTCACCGTGGCCGGCTGGTAGCCGATGCGCCGCACCGTCAGGCGCACCTCGGTGCCGGTGAGGCCGGCGACCCGGAAGCGTCCGTTGGCGTCGGTCGCGGCGCCGTTGGTGGTGCCCTCGACCGACACCTGCGCGTCGGGGAGCGGCCGCTGCGTGCCCTCCGCCACGACGACGCCGGTGATGATGCCCTGTGTCGCCTGTGCGGCGGCCTCGCCCGGCACCGCCAGCAGGCCGACGAGCGCGGCCGGTGGGCCGGCGGCGGCGAGCGCGAGGAGCGCTGCGGCGACCGGGGAGATGTGGCCGGACTGCTTCCCGGCCGGGGACGCGAACGGAGAACGCATCGCGTGCCTCCTGCAAATGGGACCAGCGGGCAGCCGCCGACGTCCGGGGGGCACCGGCGACGAACGAACGCACACAGCGTGGCCTACATGCATCTGGACCCGAGCAGCACGCCCGCGGGTCACCCCGTCCAGCGTGCGGAACCGCCCTCGAACAACGCGGCAACGTTACCCCCACCGGCCGGACGCCGACAGGGCGCGCCCCTCCGCCGTGGAAGGACGCGCCCTGTCGGATCGGGCCGCCGGGACCGGCCCGGCTCAGCCCGTGCTCACTTGAACGCGCTGTGCCCCGTGATCGCCTGGCCGAGGATGAGCGAGTGGACGTCGTGCGTCCCCTCGTACGTGTACACGCTCTCCAGGTTGGCCATGTGGCGCATCGACGCGTACTCGGCCAGGATCCCGTTGCCGCCGAGCAGGCGGCGCGCCTCGCGCGCGATGTCGGTCGCGATGTTGACGTTGTTCCGCTTGGCCAGCGACACCATCTGCGGCGTGAACGTCCCCAGGTCCTTGCAGCGGCCCAGGTGCAGCGACAGCAGCTGCCCCTTCACGATCTCCGTCAGCATGTCGGCCAGGCGCACCTGCTGGATCTGGAACGCGCCGATCGGCTTGTCGAACATGACGCGGTTCTTCGAGTAGGACACGGCCTCCTCGAAGCACGCGATGGCGGCGCCGAGCGCGCCCCACGAGATGCCGTAGCGCGCCTGCGTCAGGCACATCAGCGGCGACTTGAGCCCGCCCGACTTCGGCAGGATCGCGTCGGCCGGCAGCTTCACGTCCTCGAGGATCAGCTCGGACGTGTCCGACGCGCGCAGCGACAGCTTCCCCTTCTGGTCGCGCGCGCGGAAGCCCGGCGTGTCGGTCGGGACGACGAAGCCGCGGATGGTGCGCTCGTCGCCGACCTCGGTCTCGCCGTGGCGGACGGTCTTGGCCCAGACGACCGAGACGTGCGCCTGCGAGCCGTTGGTGATCCACATCTTGGCGCCGTTCAGCACCCACGACCCGTCGGCCTGCTCGCGCGCGACGGTGATCATGCCCGCGGGGTTCGAGCCGTAGTCCGGCTCGGTGAGCCCGAAGCAGCCGATCACCTCGCCCGTGGCCATCTTCGGCAGCCAGTGGCGCTTCTGCTCCTCGCTGCCGAAGGCGTAGATCGGGTACATCACGAGCGCGCCCTGCACCGACGCGAACGAGCGGATGCCCGAGTCGCCGCGCTCGAGCTCCTGCATGATGAGCCCGTACTGCACGTTGTTGAGCCCCGCGCAGCCGTACTCCTCGGGCAGGTTGGCGCCGAACACGCCCAGCTCGCCCATCTCGGCGATCAGGTGCTTCGGGAAGGTGCCCTCGACGTAGTGCTTGCCGATGATCGGCAGGACCTTCTCGTCGACGAAGCGGCGCACCGAGTCGCGGACGGCGCGCTCCTCCTCGGTGAGCCCGGCGTCGATGTTGAACAGGTCGCCCTCGCGCGGCGTGAGCTGCGGCGACGGCAGGTAGGACTCGTGGGGAGCGATCTCAGTAGCCATGGGAGTCGGGTTCGGAGACCCACGAATCTAACAGCCCTTCCTCGTTCAGGTTACGAGCCTTCGGGTGCAGGCGGGTTTCTCGCGCACGGCGCGGGCGGCGGGACGGGCTTCGGCTCCCGGCGATCGCGGCCGCTGCGGAGCCCCGACGGCGCGTTGCGCGTCGGGTCTCCTTGCTGCGATCGAGGTCGCCTGCGCCCGCCCCACCGCCCGCGCCTCCGGGGGTCAGCGCCGGAGCCGGCGACTCTAGCCGCTTCGTGCGCGCAGGCCAGTTCGAGGGTCCCGAACTTTGGCGCACGCGCTCAACGGCGGCGGTGCGCGCCCTCCATCACGCCGCGCAATCGGCGACACCGGCAGCCCGCGCGACGGAGGGCGAGCCGCCGCGTGGATCGCGGTCCTCGGATGCCGCGCCCGCCTGCGAGGAGGCTCGAGCTACGACCGTCGAGCGGACGACGACGCTAGGGGGGCGGGGGTGCCGGGGGCGGTCGCCGAGCGAGTCCCGAGCAACGCGAGGGATGTTTCGCGGCAGAGGAGACCAGCCGCGCGTAGCGCGGGCGGGGCTCCGACCCGCGAAATACCGAGCCGGCGACCGCCCCCGGCACCCCCGCCCCACGCGCCAAAACCCGCCCGACAACCCCGAACCCGAAACCCTACTCCTCTCGGGCAGCCCGCAACCCGATCGCCGCAGCGGCCGGCGGTGGCGCCGCCCTCTGTCTGCGGGGCAGCACGTGACGACGGGCGGACGGCGTGATCCCCACCTCGCGGGCTTTCTTGCGGAACGTCGCCCCGTGATCGATCGCGTGCCCCGCCTCGTCCTGCCACTGGTGCACCATCTCGTGCAGGAGCGTGTGCAGCGCCTCTTCCCACCCGTGCCGCCGGATGTGCTCGCGGCCGATCACGATCTCCGCCGGGTCGCCCGTCGGCGTCGCGGCCGTGTAGTGCCCGAGGCGGGTACGCATGCGGCTCGAGAGGCGGATCGGCACCGCGCGCAGCCGCGCGCCGAAGTAGACGCGGTTGTAGTGCGCGTGGAAGCGCTTCAGCTGCGCGACCACCGGCTCGTCCTCGGCCTTCGTGCGCTCGGGGCGGCGCACCGCGGCCGGGCGCGCGATCTGGTGCGCGAGGATCGCCTCCCGTGCGCGGCGCCGCTCGGCGCGCGTGCGCCCGCACACGAAGCCGACGATCGCGCGCAGCACCTCGGGCGGCGCGTCGAGGTAGCCCTCGTGCACGCGCAACTCGCCCTGGCTGAAGCTGACCATCACCGTGCGGTTGCGCGTCAGCCGCACCCGCTCGATGCCGCGCAGGCCGAGGCGCACGAGCGCCGCCTGCAGCCGCGCCGCGGCCTCGGCGCTGCTGCGCCGTCCCCGCTCGACCGGCGTCACGTCGGTCGTCACGAGCGGGCCCGACGTGCGCGGCGGCGCCGGCGCCGCCGGCAGCGGCGGGGCCGCCGGCAGGTCGAGCGGCAGCGCGAGCTGTCCCGCGCCCTCGCCGCCCGCGCGGCGTCGGCGATGGGCTTCCGTCATCCGCTCCACCCAGCCGGTCAGCGATCGAAGCAGTGGCGGGGCCCCGGCAGGAACCGCTGTCCCTCGGCCGACCACACGAGCGTCGTGATCTCGATCGTCTCGCCCGTGAGCGTGATCGCGTTCGCCGACGACGGCCGCCCGCCCCGCGAGCGGCTCGACACCGTGCCCGCGGTCGAGATGACCGTGCCCTTCTTCGTGTGCTCCACGAAGTGGATCGCCTCCTGATGGTCGTGCCCGCACAGCACCAGGTCCACGCCGATCTCGGCGAACGCGCCGAGCACCTTGCGCGTGTTCTTGAGGCCGTGGCGCTGCGAGAGCTCGCCCTTGACCGGGTTGTGGTGCATGACGATCACGCGCGCGTCGGTGGACGGCGAGCGCGCGAACTCGGCGGCCGCGTGCTCGATCTGCGCGCGGCGGATGTGCCCGATGATCGAGATGTCGCGCACGTTCCACGTCAGCGTCTGCGGGAGCACGCCCTGGGCCGTGTTGAGGCCGACGAACGTGGCGCCCGGCACGCGCAGCACCGGCTCGATCTCCGCCTGCACGTGCGCGCGCCAGTTCTCGTACAGCGCCTCGTCCGCGCCGATGCCGAGCGGCGCGCGCCACCACATCACGTCGTGGTTGCCCGGCACGACGATCGTGCGGCTGACGCGCTGGGCGTCGCGCAGGAAGACCGCCGCGCGCTGGAACTCGCCCGCGCGCGCGCGCTGCGACAGGTCGCCCGACACCGCGACCACGTCGAACGGCCGGTCGTTCACCAGCGACTCGAGCGCGGCGATGTGCGCGGGCACCATCGGGCGCCCGAAGTGCAGGTCGGAGACGTGGAGGACGGTCAGCATCGCGTCACGCGCCGCGTCAGCCGCGGATCCTCGCCACCAGCGCGTCCGTGAACTCCGTCGTCCCGGCCGTGCCGCCCAGGTCGCGCGTGCGCACCTCGCCGTCCTGGATCTGCGCCACGAAGGCGTCGCGCACGCGCTTCGCGATGTCCGGCTGCTGCATGTGCTCGAGCATCATGCACGCCGCGAGGATCAGCGCGCCCGGGTTCGCGATGTCCTTGCCCGCGATGTCCGGCGCCGTCCCGTGCACCGCCTCGAAGATCGCGGCGTTCGTGCCGATGTTCGCGCCCGGCGCCAGCCCGAGGCCGCCCACCAGGCCCGAGATCAGGTCCGAGAGGATGTCGCCGAACATGTTCGTCGTCACGATGACGTCGAAGCGGTTCGGGTCCATCACGAGGTTCATCGCCATCGCGTCGATGATGCGCTCGTCCATCGCGACGCGCCCCTCGTACTCCTTCGCGATCTGGCGGCCCACGTCCAGGAACAGCCCCTGCGAGAACTTGAGGATGTTCGCCTTGTGGACGATCGTCACCTTCTTGCGGCCGTGGCGCACCGCGTACTCGAACGCGTAGCGCAGGATCCGCTCCGAGCCGCTGCGCGTGATGAGCGCCACGCTCTCCGCGGCCGCCTGCGGATCGCCGCCGCTCGGCACGTAGTGCTCGATGCCGACGTACAGCCCCTCGGTGTTCTCGCGCACCAGCACGAGGTCGATGTCGTCGTAGTGCCGCTTGGAGTGCACGAGCGACTGCGCGGGGCGCACGTTCGCGTACAGGTCGAACTCCTTGCGCAGCGCGACGTTCACCGAGCGGAAGCCCTTCCCCACCGGCGTCTCGAGCGGCCCCTTGAGCGCCAGCTTCGTACGGCGGATCGAGGCGAGCGTCGGCTCGGGGATCGGATCGCCGTGCTGCGCGACGCCGGCCTGGCCGGCGACCTGGACGTCCCACTCGATGTCCGCGCCCGCGGCCTCGAGGACGCGGACGGTGGCGTCGGCGATGCTGGGACCGATCCCGTCGCCGGGAATCAGGGTGACTGGCGTGGGCATGTCGAGCGGACGGTGAGGCGCCGCGACGCGGCGCAGACGGATCGGATGTCGGCGAGGCCGGGGTCGCCGTCGGCGCGCGTCGTGCCGCGCCGCCGGGCGTCCCGCGCGCCGGAAGCTAATCGGAGGCGACCGACGCGTTCCAGACCACGCCCACGCCGCGGCGCCGGGGTTGACGATGAGCGTCCCCGCATCCATAAAGCGCGCCTGCACGCGCGCCGCCCCGCCCTCCTCCCTCCTGCCACGCCTGCATGCCCCGCATGCCCACGCTGCTCCGCGCCCTCGTCTGGCTCGCCGTCGCCGTCACGGGCGCGTTCGCGTTCGCGGTCCTCGGGCTGCGCCGCGGCGAATCGGTCAACGCCGCCTGGCTCGTGGTCGCCGCGGTCTGCACGTACCTCGTCGCCTACCGCTTCTACGCGCGGCTCATCGCGTCGCGCGTGTTCGCCCTCGACCGCGCCCGCCCCACGCCCGCGGTGCGGCTGAACGACGGCCGCGACTACGTGCCGACGAACCGTTGGGTCGTCTTCGGCCACCACTTCGCCGCCATCGCCGGCCCCGGGCCGCTCGTCGGCCCCACGCTGGCCGCGCAGTTCGGCTACCTCCCCGGCGCGCTCTGGCTCATCGTCGGCGTCGCGATCGGCGGCGCGGTGCAGGACTTCGTCATCCTCGCCTCCAGCATCCGCCGCGACGGCAAGTCGCTCGGCCAGATGGCGCGCGAGGAGATCGGACCCGTCGCCGGCTTCACCGCGCTCGTCGCGGTGCTCGGCATCATGGTCGTGCTGATCTCCGTCATCGCGCTCGTCGTCGTCAACGCGCTCGGCCAGAGCCCGTGGGGCACCGTCACCGTCGGCCTCACGATCCCGATCGCGCTGCTGATGGGCGGCTACCTGCGCTGGCTCCGGCCCGGTCGCGTGCTGGAGGCGACGGCGATGGGGCTCGTGCTGCTGGTCGGCGCGCTCTACGCCGGCCAGTGGGTCGCCGCGCAGCCCGCGCTGGCGCACACGTTCACGCTCCAGCGCACGACGCTCGCCTGGCTCGTGATGGCCTACGGCTTCGCGGCGTCCGTGCTCCCGGTCTGGCTGCTGCTCGCGCCGCGAGACTACCTGTCGGCCTTCGTGAAGATCGGCGTCGTCGTCGCCCTCGCCGCCGGCATCCTGATCGTCCTCCCGCCGCTCGCCATGCCCGCCGTCACGCGCTTCGTGGACGGCACGGGCCCGGTGTTCGCCGGCAAGGTCTTCCCGTTCGTCTTCATCACGATCGCCTGCGGCGCGATCTCGGGCTTCCACGCGCTCATCGCCTCGGGCACGACGCCCAAGCTGCTGGAGCGCGAGGACGACGCGCGACTCGTTGGCTACGGCGCGATGCTCACCGAGTCGCTGGTCGCGGTGATGGCGCTCGTCGGCGCCTGCGTGCTCACGCCGGGCGTCTACTTCGCCATCAACGCGCCCGCGGGCGTCATCGGCACGACGGCGGCCGCCGCGGCGGCCAAGATCGCGACCTGGGGCTTCGTCGTCACGCCCCTGGAGCTGGAGACGCTCGCGCGCCAGGTCGGCGAGCACTCGCTGCTCTCCCGCACGGGCGGCGCGCCGTCGCTGGCGGTGGGCATGGCGCACCTCTTCTCGCGCGCCCTCGGCGGCGAGGGCGCGATGGCGCTCTGGTACCACTTCGCCATCATGTTCGAGGCGCTGTTCATCCTCACGACGCTCGACGCGGGGACGCGCGTCGGCCGCTTCATGCTGCAGGACCTCGGCAAGCACGTCTGGGCGCCGCTCGGCCGCGTCGCGTGGACGCCGGCCGTCGTGCTCACGAGCGCGGTGTTCGTCGCCATGTGGGGCTACTTCCTCTACCAGGGCGTCACCGATCCCCTCGGCGGCATCAACTCGCTCTGGCCGCTGTTCGGCATCGCCAACCAGCTGCTGGCCGCCGTCGCGCTCTGCGTCGGCACGACGATCGTCGTGAAGATGGGCAAGGCACGCTGGGCGTTCGTCACCCTCCTGCCGCTCGCGTGGCTCGTCGTCGTCACGTTCTCGACCGGCCTCACGAAGATCTTCTCGGCCGACCCGCGCCTGGGGTTCCTGGCGCACGCGCGGGTCTTCGAGACGGCGCTGGCCGCCGGCACGCTGCCCGCCGGCGCGAAGTCGATGGAGGCCGCGCGCGCGATGGTCTTCAACGACCGCCTCGACGCCGCCGTCGCGGGCTTCTTCCTGGTCGCCGTGCTCGTGATCCTCGCCGACTCGGCGCGCGAATGGATCGCCGTGCTCGTGGGCCGCAAGCCGGCGCGCTCCACCGAGGTCCCGTACGAGCCGACCGTCGCGGTCGCCGGCGACTGACGCCGGCGACCGCCGTCACGCGAGCTTCAGCGCGCGCTTGCCGCGCGTCCGCGCGACGCGCGGCACCAGCATCGCCTCCGCCGCCACCGGATCGAGCGGCCCGGAGAAGAGGAAGCCCTGCCCGAACGCGCACCCCGCGTCGCGCAGGGCGATGCGCTGGTCCTCGTCCTCGACGCCCTCGGCGATGGTGCGCAGCGACAGCGCGCGCCCCAGCGCGACGATCGTGCGCGCCAGCGCGGCCTGCGAGCCGCTGCCGCGCCGCAGGCCGGCGACGAAGCTCTTGTCGATCTTGAGCGTGTCGATCGGGAACGCCTGCAGGTAGCCGAGCGCGGAGTAGCCGGTGCCGAAGTCGTCGACGGCGAGGCGCACGCCGGCGTCGCGCAGCGCCAGGAACCGCTCGCGCGCCAGCTCTGGCCGGTCGAGCAGCACGCTCTCGGTGATCTCCAGCAGGAGCTGCGCGGCGTCGAAGCCGGTCTCGGCGAGCACCTCCAGCACCCCGTCGACGAAGCCGGGCTCGTAGACCTGCCGCGCGGACACGTTCACCGTCAGGGTGAGCGGCTCCTGACCGGCGCCGACGCGCGCGGCGTTCCACCCGGCGACGCGGCGACAGGCCTCCTGCATCACCCACGCGCCGATCGACGTGATGAGCCCCGTCTCCTCGGCCACCGGCACGAAGTCCGCGGGCTTCATCGAGCCCCGCGTCGGATGCTCCCAGCGCACCAGCGCCTCGACGCCGATGACGGTCGCGTCCTGCAGCGTCACGATCGGCTGGTACGAGATCGCCAGCTCCTCGCGCTCCAGTGCGGCCCGCAGGTCGGCCTCCAGCGCCAGCCGCGCGACGGCCTCGGCGTGCATCGACGGCTCGAAGAACGCGAACCGCCCCTTGCCGCCGGCCTTCGCGCGGTACATCGCCAGGTCCGCGTCGCGCAGCATCGCGTCCGCGCGCTCGACGACGGCAGCGCGCGTCGGCGGCGCGCCGGCGTCCGCGCCCTCCAGCGGCGCCGGGCGCGCGATGCCGATGCTCGTGCCGACGACTGCCTCCGCCGTGCCCAGCACGAACGGCGTGCGCAGCGAGGTGAGGATCCGCTCCGCGACCGCGGTCGCATCCGCGTCCGAGCGCGCGTTCTCCAGCAGCACCGCGAACTCGTCGCCGCCGAGGCGCGTCACGAGGTCGCAGCCGCGCGTGGCGTTCAGCAGGCGCTTCGACACCTCGCACAGCAGCTCGTCGCCCGCAGCGTGGCCGAGCGAGTCGTTGACGCGCTTGAAGCCGTCGAGGTCCAGCACCATCACGGCCACCGCGTCGGTGTCGGCGGCCGAGAGCACCTGCGCGAGCCGCTCGTGCAGCCGCGCGCGGTTGGCGAGCCCCGTCAGCGGGTCGTGGTGCGCCTGGTGCGCGAACGCCTCGCGCGAGCAGCGCAGCTCGGCCACCAGCGTGACGTTGTGGATGGCGGTCGTCGCGAGGTGGGCGAGCACCTCGCTGACTTCCAGGTCCGCCTCGGAGTACGCGTCGTCGCGCTCGTTGTGCAGCGCCAGCACGCCCAGCATGCCGTCCGCCGTCTCCAGCGGCGCGAGGAGCACGCTGCCCGACCGGCGCTCGCCCTCGCTGCCGCGGCGCGCGGAGAGCCGCAGCGCCGTGCGGCGCTCGAGGACGAGCTTCCCGAGCCGCTCCTCGACCAGCGCCGGATCGGAGGCGCCGAGCGGCTGCCAGCAGTCGGACGCCTCGTCGTGCATCGCGAGCGAGAACGCGTCGAACTCGATCACCTGGCGGCAGGCGTCGCGCAGCACGTCGTGCAGCGCCGCCAGCGAATCCGCCGCGAGCACGCCGGCCGCCGCGTTGGCGACCGCGCGCATGCGCGCCGCGGTACCCTGGGCCTCGCTCTGCGCGATCCACAGGCGCGCCTCGCTCTCGCGCAGCGCCTCGCGGGCGCGCTCGTGCCCGGCGACCTCCGCCTCGTGCTGCGCGATCACGGTCTCCAGCGCCGCCACGCTCTGGCCGAGCGTCTCCGCCGTGCGATTGAAGCTCGCCGCGAGCAGGCCGAGGTCGTCGGGCGAGCGCTCGGGCAGCCGCACGGTGAAGTCGCCGCGCTCCAGCGCCGACAGCGCCGCGCGCGCCCGGCGCGTGCGGACGGTGTTGATCGCCGGCGCGAGCGTCGTCAGCCAGCCCACGCCCGCGAGCGCGGCCGCCTCGACGAGGATGAGTCCCGTCGACAGCGGGAAGCCGAGGATCTGCGAGCTGGAGTAGCGCGCGAGCGGATGGAGGACCGCGACGATCGCGAGCAGCGTGCGCGCGAGCTCGGGGAAGCCGAGCGCATAGCCGCCGATCACCATCACGTAGAACGGCAGCGCACCGTAGCCGGCGATGCCCGCGACGGCCGCCATGCCGGCGAGCCCGAACGCGTCGACGATCAGCAGACGCCAGACGTCGTTGGGCGTGTACCGGTCGGCGTTCAGGCGCAGCGACGCGATCGCGTTGGCCACGCCGACGAGCGCGGGGACGGTGATCACCAGCTGCCACGGCGCGGCGCTGATGTCGAACACCGCATCCCCGAGCGCGAGCACCATCCCCAACGTCGCCAGCGACCATCGCATGTTGATCGACTGGCGGTGTCGCGCGCGCAGCACCATCGCGCGCTCGACCGGCTCCAGTCCGTCGGCGTTGTGGGTCGGCACGGGTCTCGGCAGGCGGTGACTCGCGACGCCATGGGCGCGCGGGGCGACGACGTCCCGTCGGCGGGAAGCCGCGGGGCGCCATCAGGAGGACCTCGACCCACGCGCCATGCTCGGCGGGAAGGCTCCGTCAGGAGTTTCGGCCGCGGAAGACTGCGACTTGAGCCGCCTCGCCCCCCACAGGCGTCCCGGACGGACCGCGCCCTCGCGTCAGCCGTCCCGGTGCACGCGGCCACGCCCGGCCGCCTTGGCCGCGTAGAGCGCGGCATCGGCGCGCGCGAACCACTCGGCCGCCGTCTCGTCCTGCCGCAGCGCGGCGACGCCGGCCGAGACGGTGATCGACGCGGTCTCCTCGTCGGGCGACGGCGCCTCGGGCGACGGCGCCTCGGGCGACGGCGCCTCCGGCGACGGCGCCACGGCGGCGACGAGCCGCTCGGCCAGCCGCCGCGCTTCGTCGGGCGCCACGTCGCGCAGGAGCACCGCGAACTCGTCGCCGCCGATGCGCGCGACGACGTCGGTGCGCCGCATGAAGATCCGCGCGAGGTGCGACGCGACGCGCTGCAGCGCGGCGTCTCCCGCGGCGTGCCCGTCACGGTCGTTCAGCTGCTTCAACAGGTCGACGTCGATCAGCAGGAGGCACACGCGCTGCCCCCACAGGCCGTGCAGCGCCGCCGCGTGGTCCAGCGCGGCGTCGAACGCGCGCCGGTTGCCGAGTCCCGTCAGCGGATCGGTCGCGCCCTCGCGGCGCGCCTCCTCCAGCGCGGCGCCGAGCTTCGAGATCTCCTCGCCCAGCTGCGCGATCTGCTGCTCGCGCTCGCGCTCGCGCTGCGCGATCACCGTTCCCAGCTCACCCACCGCGGCCAGCGCCGCGTCGCGGAGCGTCTCGGGGCTCGCGTCGCTCACCGCGGCGTGCAGCCGACGCGCGACCGACGCGGATGCGCGGCCGGCCGCCGCCTCGGCGCCCATCGCCTGGTGGAGGCCCTGCACGAGCGTCCACACGGTGCCGCGCAGGTCGTCCAGCGCGCGGGCGACGTACGCGTGCTCCGCCTGCCGCTCCGCGGTCGCGAAGCGCGCGGCGCCTTCCCAGTCGCGTGCCGCCAGGCCGCCGCCGCGCGTCGCGCCTCCCTCCGCGCCGTCCTCCATGGGATGGCCCAGCCCCGTCGTCAGGTGCCGGCGCCACAGGTCGGCCTGGTGCCGCGCCGCCGCGGCGGGACGCACGTCGCTGTCGTGCGCGTACTGCCCGACCAGCTGCACGAGCGTCCCCAGCGTGTCCAGCATCCGTCCGACCGTGGCGTCGTCGTTCGCTGCCGCGTCGCGCCGGGCGGGCTGCTCGGCGGCCTGCGGCGCGACGTAGGGCGGGACGGGAGCCGGCGCGACGGGAGCCGGCGGGGCGGCGGGCGGCGCGCTGCGGTGGAACCACTGCTTGACGAGCGACACGAGCGGCGAGGACGTGGTGAGGACGCGCCGTGACGGGCGTGTCACCCGGCGCACCGCGCATACGACGATGCAGGGGCGGACGGAGAAACGCCGTGAGCCGCGCTCCCCACCGCTGTGGCGCGCGTCGTGTGTCAGCGCGGCGACTTGCGCCCGTGCGGTGTGGCCGCGTCATTGGTGCCATGCCTGCCGCGACGCCCTTCCTCGGAGCCACGCTCGCGCGCGTGCGCGAGGTGCTGCACGCGGTGCTCGGCGTTCCGGACTACGAGCGCTACGTGCGTCACCTGCGCGCGCACCATCCCGAGTGCGCCGTGCCGACGCGCCAGGAGTTCGAGCGCGAGCGGCTCGCCGCGCGCTACGAGCGTCCCGGCTCGCGCTGCTGCTGACCCGCGGGCACCGTCAGCACGAGCAGCAGCGACGCGACCAGCGCGAGGGCCGCGCCCGTGAGGAAGGCCGCGGGAGCGCCGCGGCGATCCCAGATCACGCCGAACACCAGCGACGCCGGCAGCGCCGCCAGCCCCACCGTCAGGTGGTACCAGCCGAACGCGGTCCCGCGCGCGTGCGGCTCCACGAGGTCGGCGACGAGCGCCTTCTCCGCGCCCTCGGTGAGCCCGAAGAAGAGGCCGTACACGCCGACCAGTGCCCACACGTGCCAGGCGGCGGCGGCGAACGCGAAGCCTGCGTACACGCACGCGTAGAGCAGCCAGCCGGCGACGATCGTCGGCTTGCGGCCCAGGCGGTCCGACAGCGCGCCGCCGGGCGTGCTCGACGCCGACTTCACGACGTGCAGCGCGGCCCACAGGATCGGGATCAGCGCGACGGGCACGCCCAGCTGCGTCGCGCGCAGCACGAGGAACGCGTCGGTCGAGTTGCCGAGCGTGAACACGAGCACCGCCGCCAGCATCGCCCCGAGCGAGCGGCTCGCGGGACGCGTGCTCGCTTCGACAGATGCGACGACGCGCGGCGCCGCCGGCTCCTCGCGCACTGCGAGCACGAGCACCAGCACGGCCAGCGCCGCGGGCACCGCCGCGAGCCAGAACACGGTGCGCAGCGACAGCCCCACCCAGCCGAGCAGCACGAACGCGACGAGCGGCCCGATCACCGCGCCCAGGTGGTCGGCGGCGCGGTGGAAGCCGAACGCGCGGCCGCGCACCTCCGGCGGCACCGCGGCGGCGAGCAGCGCGTCGCGCGGCGCGCTGCGCAGCCCCTTCCCCACCCGGTCGGCGAGGCGCACGGCGAGCACCTGCCCGGCGCCGCTCGCGATCGCCACCAGCGGCCGCGCCGTCGAGGCGAGCAGGTAGCCCGCCACCACGAGCGGCTTGCGACGCGGCAGCCGGTCCGACCACCACCCGCTGGCCAGCTTCAGCAGCGACGCGGTCGACTCGGCTGCACCCTCGATGGTGCCGACCATGCTGGCCGACGCGCCGAGCGCGCCCGTCAGGAAGATCGGCAGCAGCGGCGCGATCATCTCGCTCGACGCGTCCGTCAGCAGGCTGACGGCGGCCAGCGACACGACCGTGCGGCCGAGCCACGCGGGTCGGCGGCCGGGAGGCGTCGCGGCCGGCGCGTCCTGCGGGGCGGTCGGAGCGGATACGGGTGGCATGGGCGGTTGGTGTGAATGTAGCGGTGGGCGTCGCCGACCCTTGCGGCGTCCGACCGGCGGCCCCAATTCCCTGCACATGCCACTGCTCTCCTCCGCGCCCACGGCTGCGTCCGACGTCGCGCGCGTGCACGACGCGCTCGCGCGCGCCCGCGCGCGACTCGTCGCGCGCGACGCGGTCACGGTACGCGACCAGGTGACGCTCGCCGAGATCCCGGCGCCGACGGGAGAGGAGGAGGAGCGCGGCGCGTGGGTCGCCCGCCGCTTCCGCGCGCTCGGCCTGGCCGACGTGCGGGTGGACGCCGCCGGCAACGTCGTCGGCCGTCGGCCGGGCGAGGACCGATCGGAAGACGCGCCGCGCGTCGCGGTGTGCGCGCACCTCGACACGGTGTTCCCGCGCGAGACGCCGCTGCAGGTGCGGCACGAGGGTCGGCGACTCGTCGGCCCGGGGATCGGCGACAACGGGCGCGGGCTCACGGCGATGCTCGCGCTGGCCGAGACGTTCGACGGCGTGCAGCTGCGCACGCGCCACGCGATCGAGTTCGTCGCGACGACGGGCGAGGAGGGGCTGGGCGACCTGCGCGGCGCGAAGCGCTACTTCGCGGAGACGCCGAACGTGGTCGCAGCTGTCGCGCTGGACGGCGCGGGCGACGAGCGCATCGTGCACCGCGCGGTCGGCTCGCGTCGCTTCCGCGTGACGTTCGCGGGCCCGGGTGGCCACAGCTGGGCAGCGTTCGGCGTGCCGAACGCGGTGCACGCCGCGGCGCGCGCGGCGGCGGCGATCGCGGCGCTGCCGCTCGACGACTCGCCGCGCGTCACCGTCTCGGTGGGGCGCATCGGCGGCGGCATCTGCGTCAACGCGATTCCGGCGGACGCGTGGCTGGAGGTCGACCTGCGCTCGACGTCCGGCGCGATGCTCGACCGCTACGAGCAGTCGATCCGCCGCGCCGTGCACGGCGCCGCGTACGAGGAGAACGTGATCCGCGCCGAGGGGACGCCAGCGCTGACGATGCGCGTCGAGGTCATCGGTGACCGGCCGGGCGGCGAGCTGGCGGCGGAGGCGCCGCTGGTCGCGGGCGCCGTCGCGATGACGCGGCTGGTCGGCCGCGTCCCGGAGCTCGGCGCCGCGTCCACGGACGCGAACGTGCCGCTCGGCCGCGGCGTGCCGGCGATCGCGATCGGTGCGGGCGGGCGTGGCGGCGACGCGCACACGCCCGCCGAATGGTTCGAGAACGCCGAGGGCGCCGTGGGGCTCGCGCGCGCGCTCGGCATCGTCGCGCTGGCCGCGGAGCTGGTCGGCGCCGCGTAGCGCATCAGGCGGTCCGGCGGCGGCGCGCGACCAGCCCGAGCACGCCGAGCCCGCTCGCCAGCAGCACGTACGTCGAAGGCTCGGGGACGACGCTGGCCACCTGCTGCGTGGTGCCGATCGTCATGTCGTCGAAGCCGAACACGTCGCCGGACGCCGTGCTGCGGAACTCGACGCGCGTGAACGGGCTCGCCGTGTCGATCAGGCCGAAGAAGAGCAGGTTGCCGTTGGGCAGCGCGGTGCGCGACGCGTCGTACGGCACCTGCACGTCGCGCGTGCCCCCGGCCGCGAGCGTGAAGCGGAGGATCAGGTTCGAGAAGTTGTCGCCGAGGTCGCGCCCGTAGAAGCCGAAGGCGGCGATCGGGTTGGCGAAGGCGATGCTGAAGGCGCTGCTCGCGCCGCCCGTCGTCACGAGGTAGTAGTGCGCGCCCGACACCGGCCCCGCGCCCGAGCTGGGCGACGTCTCCACCGAGCCCGAGCCCGTGAGCGTCGCCGTGCCCGCGCCCGGGAAGTTGAGCGCCACCGGGGCGCGCGTGTTGTCGGGGATCCCCTCGAAGGTCTCGGTGCCGACGCCCGCGGTGAGCGCGGCGAGGAAGTCCGAGCGCGCCTGCGTGATCGCGGCATTCTGGGTGCCGAGGTTGCTCTGACCGTAGTAGACGGTCTGGGCGGCGGCGGGCGCGGCGACGATGGCGCTCGCGGCAACGGCGAGCGCGGCGCGGGCAGCGGGACGGGAGAGGATCGACATGGCACTCCGAGCGGTGGTGAGGCGGCCGCGCCGGCAGGGCCGCGGCGATTGCGCCGGAATGTCGTGAACGATTCGTCATGCAACATGGTGCAGGTGCACCAGCTGCCGGGCGCCCGAACGCGCGGACGGGGGCGGTGCCGGTACGGCGCCGCCCCCGTCCGGGCC
The DNA here is from genome assembly GCF_030159095.1 of Roseisolibacter agri. Classification (NCBI taxonomy): domain Bacteria; kingdom Pseudomonadati; phylum Gemmatimonadota; class Gemmatimonadia; order Gemmatimonadales; family Gemmatimonadaceae; genus Roseisolibacter; species Roseisolibacter agri. The sequence goes on along the minus strand of NZ_BRXS01000007.1, from coordinate 242,969 downwards.
AGCCCGCGCGGCGCTCAGGCGCTCGCCCGCACCTCCGCGTGGTCGCCGATCGTGACGCTGCCCGCGAAGCCCTCCAGCTTCACCGCGTCGCCGATGATCGAGCCGTGCAGGCGCGAGCCGAGCACGCGCGACTGCGCGCCGACGATCGAGTCGCGCAGCGTGGAGCCCTCGATCGTGGAGCCGGCGCTGATCGAGACGTTCGGGCCGACCGTGGAGTTCGTGATCGTCACGCCCTCCTCGATGTAGACCGGATCGACGATCGTCGCGCTGGCGTCGATGGTGCCGGGACGGCGCGCGCGGCCCTTCTCGAGCATGACGCGGTTCGTGTCGAGCAGCGTCTCGATCTGGCCGGCGTCGTACCAGCCGGCGACGTCGACGACCTTGATCTTCGCGCCCTTGTCGATCATGTACTGGAACGCGTCGGTCAGATAGTACTCGCCCTTGTTCTTGGGCTGCGTGAGGACGTGGTCGATGCCCTCGTAGAGCAGCTGCCAGTTCCGGATGTAGTACAGGCCGATGTTGGCGCGCTTCGAGATCGGCGTCGACGGCTTCTCGACGATCTTCGTCATGTGGCCGTCGGCATCGGTGACCACCACGCCGAAGCGCTGGTAGTCCTCGACCTCCTTCGTCCAGATGATGCCGTCGGCGTCGGTGTCGTGCACGATCGACAGGTCGGCGTCGAAGATCGTGTCGACGAAGATGATCAGCACCGGCTGGTCGACGTAGGGGCGCGCGAGGTTCACCGCGCCCGCCGTGCCGTCCTGCACCGACTGTTCGACGAACACCGCGGGCAGGCCGATGTCGCGGCGCGCGTGCTCCTCGACCTTCTCCTTCAGGTGCCCGGTCACGTAGACCACCTGCTCCACGTCGCCCAGGCGCTTCACGTCGTCCATGACGTAGTCCATCACCGGCTTGCCGGCGATGCGCAGCATGGGCTTGGGCGTGACGTGCGTGTGCGGGCGCAGGCGCGTGCCTTTGCCGGCGAGCGGGATGATGACTTTCATGGGAGGGTCGGTAGGGGAGCGTGACGGCGCGGCGCAAAGCTCGCGGCCAGCTCGCGGGCGTGCAAGATCCGTGTCACGCTCGTGCTCCCCTGCCCTCGTACATCCGGGCGCGTCAGGCGCGTCAGGGCGCGTTCGTCCCCTCGCGGCCGTAGCGGTCCTTGATCCGCACGACGTCGTCCAGCTCCGGCGTGCTCACCTCGAGGACGTCGCAGTCGGTCACCGCCTCCATGTAGTGCACGGTGCCCGGCGTGATGCGGAACGCGTCTCCCGCCTGGAGCCGCTGGTCCTCCAGCGGCGCGTCGCCGAGCGCGACCCAGTAGCGCAGCTCCCCCGACAGCAGGTACACCGTCTCGTCCTTGCGCTCGTGGTACTGCACGGAGAGCTGCTCCCCCGCCTTCACGTGCAGGATCTTCCCGCAGTAGCGGTCGGTGTGCGCCCAGATGATCTCGTGCCCCCAGGGCTTGGGGACGCGCTTGACGTCGATGCGGCCGCTCATGTCTGTCGTGAGAGGGCGCCGGCGTGGGGCCGGCGACGCGGAGCCCCGCGAACGCCGGACGACGGCGCGCGCGGGGCGAGAGCTACAGCACGAAATATCGACGCGCGGGGCCGGGCGAGGCAACGCGCCGCGCCCGGGTCATGGCCCATTCTGGGGCCGCTCAGGGCGCCGCGAGCGTCGGCGCCGGGATGCGCACGACCGCCGGGGCCGGGCCGTCCGGCGCCACGGTGAAGGTGTAGAAGCGCGCCGTCGGTGCGCCCGCCGCCCCGCGCGGATCGAGCCGCACCTCCAGCGGCCGCTCGGCCACGCGGAGCTCGATGGACTGGCTGTCGCGCGCGGCGTCGCCCTGCACCAGCGTCCACCCCGACTCGGTGCGCACGCCGACCGAGATCGGGTGCCGGTACGCACCCGCGCGCACGAGCGTGCCCCGCACCTGCCAGCCGCCGCCCGTCTCGCGCACGGCGACGTCGCGCAGCGCGTAGTCCACGACGCCGACGCCGTGCACCCACTGCGTGAAGAACCATCCGAGGTCGCGACCGGCCGCGCGCTCCGCGCTCGCGCGCATCGCCGCCTCGTCCACGTGGCGGTTGGCCCAGCGCGCGTAGTAGTCGTTGAGGAAGCGCGCGAACGCCGCGTCGCCGATCGCGTCGCGCAGCGTCGCGTACATCAGCTCCGCGCGCGTGTAGACGGCGTTGTTGTAGACGTTGAAGTCCGCGAACAGGTCGCCGCGCGTGCCGATCGGCTGCGCGGCGCCCCGCGTCACGAGGCGCGCCTGCCGCACGATCGTGCTGTTGAGCTGCCGGCGCATCGACGCGCGCTGCGCATCTGTGGGCGCGGGACCGACGGGCGGCGCCTCACGCGCCGCCAGCGCCTGCGCGGTCGCGCCGGTGGCCCACGACGTCTGGTACGACGTCAGCCCCTCGTCCATCCACCCGCTCTGCCACTCGTTGTTGCCGAGGATGCCGAACGCGAAGTTGTGCCCGCCCTCGTGGAGGATCAGCCCCTGCGACGCGCTCCCGTTCATCTGCATCATCGGGAACTCGGTGCCGCCGCCGTCGATGCGGTGCAGCACGGTCATCTGCGGGTACGCGTACGTGCCGAACGCGCGCTCCAGCCAGCCGAGCGCGGCGACCGTGCGCTGCACCACGCGTCCGCCGCCCCACGTCGTGTCGTCCGCCGCCTGGAAGAGCGCATGCACCGCCACGGTGTCCCACCCCGTCGGGCGACCCGCGGGCGCGCGGCGCACGTACGCGCCGCCCTCGTAGCGGTAGTCGGGCGACGTGGACCACGCGAAGTGGTGAACGTCGCGCGCCACGAAGCGCACGGCCCGATGGCCCGCGGGCACGGAGTCGGCCGTCGATGCCGGCAGCGCGCCGTAGGCCGTACGCGCGAGCACCGGCGCCGCGCCGCCGCGAGACGCACGCGCCCAGCCGGGATCACCGGCCACGGGCACACCGGTCGCGCCCACGACCTGGTCCTCCGCCAGCACGAGCGTCACGTCGAACGAGCCGTACTCGCCGTAGAACTCACCGGCCGGCACGAGCGCGTGCGGCTGCCACCCGCCGCGATCGTAGACGGCGACCTTGGGATACCACTGCGCGAAGTCGTAGTGGCGGCCGCGCCGCCCCTGCCGCCGCGCCACCGTCGAGGGCCGCGCCTCCCAGGCGAACGTCGCGACGAGCGAGTCGCGCGGCGCCAGCGGCCGCGGGAGCACGAGCCGCACGACGGTGCTGTCGGGCGCGCCCGGGTACTCCGCGCGCACCGGCGTCGGAGCCTGTCCCGAGCCAGGCGAGGGATCGATCGTCGGCGTCGCGGTGAAGCGCTCGTACGCGTACGCGGGCTCCGGCAGCCGCTGGAAGCGCAGCCGCCCCTCCTTCTCGTCGGTCGCGCTCCACTTGGAGCCGGGGCGGAAGGCGTTCAGGTGCTGGTGCACGAACAGCTCGCGCAGCGTGTCGGGCGACGCGTTGACGTACGTCAGCCGCGCGGTCGCGACCACGGCCTGCTTCGGCTCGTCGAGCCGCGCGACGATGCGGTAGTCGGCGCGCTGCTGCCAGTAGCCGACGGTGTCGCCGTTCGCCGGCGAGGTGCGCGACGGCGCGGCGGGCTTCCCCGCGAACGTCTGCGAGAGGTCGGGCACCGGCGACGACGCCGGGAGCTGCTGGAGCGCGAGGAGGAGCGGGAGGGCGGCGAGCATCGAGTCCGGGTTCTGGTCGGCGCAATCTACCCGGCCGGCGCGCGCCGCCGCATCCGTCCGCGGCTCAGGGGGTGAAGGCCGCCCGCGGTGCGCCCGCGCGCCCCGCCAGCCCTACCGCGTCCAGCATGAAGGCGTAGCGGAACGCCTGCTCGCGCAGCTGGTCGTAGCGCCCCGAGCTGCCGCCGTGGCCGCCCGCCATGTTCATGCGCAGCAGCAGCGGGTTGCCGTCGGTCTTCAACGTGCGGAGCTTCGCCACCCACTTGGTCGGCTCGTGGAAGCCGACCTGCGAGTCGTTGAGCGAGCTGGTGACCAGCAGCCATGGATAGCGCTGCGCGCGCACGTTGTCGTACGGCGAGTACGTCTTCAGGTACTCGTACTCGGCCCGCACCTGCGGGTTGCCCCACTGCAGCCACTCCTGCGCCGTGAGGGGCAGCGACGCGTCGAGCATCGTGTTGACGACATCCACGAACGGCACGTCGGCGACGATCGCGCGGAACAGCTCCGGACGCTCGTTGGCGACGACGCCCATCAGCAGCCCACCAGCGCTGCCGCCGTTGGCGACGAGGCGGTCGACCGACGTGTAGCGCGACCGCACGAGCCAGTCGGCGACGTCCTCGAAGTCGAAGAAGGTGTTCCGTTTCTTCAGCATCTTGCCGTCGTCGTACCAGCCGCGCCCCATCTCCTGCCCGCCGCGGATGTGCGCGATGGCGTAGACGAAGCCGCGGTCGACGAGGCTGAACACCGAGGAGCGGAAGGTCGGCTCGGTCGTCGCGCCGTACGAGCCGTAGGCATAGAGCAGGAGCGGGCTCCGGCCGTCGAGCGCGGTCCCCTTCCGCATCAGGATCGACACGGGCACGGGCGTGCCGTCGCGCGCCGGCGCCATCGCGCGCCGCACCTCGTAGCGCGACGGATCGTACGTCGGCACCTCGGTGCGCTTCCGCACCTCCAGCCGCCGCTCCACCACGCGGTAGTCGTAGACGGTGCTCGGCGTCACCAGCGACGAGTAGCTGAGGCGGTACGTCGGCGTGTCGTACTCCGCGTTCGCGCTGGCGAAGACGCCGTACGCCTCCTCGGGCATCGCGACGGTGTGCGCCGCGCCGGTCGCCGGATCGTGGATGCGCACGCGCCGGATCCCGCCCGTGCGCTCCTGCACGACGACGAAGCCCCGGAACGCGTCCACGTTCTCCACGAAGGCCGAGTCGCGATGGGGGATCCAGTCCGCCCAGTTGCGCGGCGAGGGATCGTGCTCGGGCGCGCGGACGACCTTGAAGTTGCGCGCGCCGTCGGCGTTGGTGCGGATGAGGAACGCGCCCTCCGCCGGCTCGACGTCGTACTCGACGCCGTCGCGGCGCGCGGCGACGAGCCTCGGTGGCGTGTTGGGCGCGGCGGTCGGGATCGTCCGCCACTCGGACGTCGTGAAGCTCGACGTCGGGATCAGCACGTGCCGCCCGTTGCGCGACCGGTAGACGGACACGTTGTAGAGGACCGAGTCCTCGCGGAACACGTTCGCGTCCGCGCCGCGCGGCTGCCCCGTGACGTGCCGCCAGACCGCGTTGCCGCGCTTGGCGGAGTCCGCGGTCATGTAGAAGAAGGTGCGGTCGTCGTCGGCCCACGCGGTGCCGTTCCAGACGTTCGGGATCGAGTCCACGAGCCGGCCCGACGGCAGGTCCTTCACGTACAGCGTGTACTCGCGGAATGCGGTCGTGTCCTGCAGGTAGAGGAGCCGCTGGCCGTCCGGGCTCACGTCCCACCCGCCGAGCGCGTGGAACTTCTTCCCCGCCGCGAGCGCGTTCTGGTCGAGGACGATCTCCTCCGGCGCCGCCATCGTCCCCTTCCGCCGGCAGATGATCGGGTACGACTTCCCTTCCTCGGTGCGCGTGTAGTACCAGTAGCCGTTGTCGCGGTACGGCACCGAGAGGTCCGTCTGCTTCAGGCGGCCGAGCATCTCGCGGTAGAGCGTGTCACGCAGCCCCGCCGTGTGCGCGGTCATCGCGTCCGTGTACGCGTTCTCCGCTTCGAGGTACGCGATGACCCGGGCGTCCTTCTTCTGCTTCATCCAGAAGAAGTCGTCCGTGCGCACCTCACCGTGGAGCGTGTCGACACGCGGCACGCGCTCGGCCACGGGCGGCCGTGGAGATGCGGCCATCGTGGCGGCGACGGGCTGCGCACTGGTCTGGGCGAGCGCCGTCGTCGCGACGAGCGGCAGCGTGCACGAGAGCGCGAGCAGACGGACGCGGATGCGCGGAAACGTCGCCACGACGGGTCCTCCGGCGGTCTGGACCGAGCGACGGTGGACGCGGACGCGCCCGACCGTACCGTCGACGCTCGCGCCGGGTGCACGGGGTGTCAAGCCGCACCGCTGCGCGCGGGCCCGAAACGACCGCGCGCCGGCCGCCTCTGAGGCGGCCGGCGCGCGGCGTCGTGCGGGATCCTGCGTCGGGCGCGATCAGCGCGCGGTCATGCGGGCGCGCAGCATCGCCAGGCGGCGGCGCACCGAGCCGTCCATCACCGTGTCGCCCATTTTCACCACCACGCCGCCGAGGATCGCCGGGTTCACGACCACGTGCGGGACGACCTGCTTGCCGAACGCGCGCGTGAGCTGCGCCGCGATCGCGGCCTCGTCCTGCGGCGTGGTCGGGCGCGCCGTCGTGACGCGCGCGTGCACGCGCCCCTCGGCCTCGTCGAGCAGGTTGTAGTACTCGGTGACGATCTGCGGCAGTAGCATCTGTCGCCCCTTCGTCACGAGCGTCTGGAGGTAGCGGACGAGGACACGCGGGAAGCGATCCTGGAACGCCTTGGCCAGCACCTCGTTCTTCTGGTCGGCCGCGACGCGCGGCGACTCGAGGAAGTGGCGCAGCTTCGCGTCGCCCTCGATCGACTCGGCGAGCTCGCGCGCCATCCGCCCCCAGCCGTGCGGGTCCTCGCCCTTGCGGGCGAGGGAGAGCAGCACGTCCGCGTAGTTGCGGGCGATCGTGGCGTCGCGCATCAGCGGCGCGCCCCGTTCGTCGGGATCGTCGAGAGGAACTGCTCGACGAGCTGGCGGTTGCTCGCGTCGTCGAGGTTGCGCTCGATGACCTTGGACGCGCCGGCGAGGGCGAGGTCCACCGCCTCGCGGCGCAGGTCGGCGATCGCGCGCTCGCGCTCCGCGTCGATGTCGCGGCGGGCGCGATCGAGGAGCTCGGCCTGCTGCTGGCGCGTCTGCTCGAGCAGGTCGGCGCGCATCTTCTCGCCCGCGGCGCGCGCGTCGGCGATCAGCTTCTGCGCCTCGCCGCGCGAGCCCTCGAGCTGCGCGCGCTGCTCGGCGAGCAGGCGCTGGGCCTCCTCCCGGTCGCGCTTCGCGCCGGCGATCGCATCCTCGAGCGCCTTCTCGCGCGCCTCGACGGCGGCGGTCAGCGGCTTGAACGCGAACTTCGTGAGGATGAAGAGGAGGACGGCGAAGATCAGCAGCGTCCAGACCATCAGCCCCGCGTGCGGGTCGAGCAGCCCGCCGCCGGCCGCGGCGCCGGCGGCGCCGTGCTCCGCCTCCTGCGCGAGGGCGGGTCGGGCGGCGACGGCGCTCAGGGCGGCGAGGGCCAGCGGACGCGAAAGCGAGCGAAGGGGCGTGCGCATCGGAGGGTCACTCTGGAAGGGGCGCGGAGGCGGCGGACGCCGAAGCCCGCGCCGGGATCACGCGACGGGGTGCCACGAGGACACCCCGCCGCGCGGCTGAACTCAGACCTTGCCCTGGAGCTGGAACGCGATCACGGCGCCGAAGAGCGCCACGCCCTCGATGAGGGCGGCGAGGATCAGCGCGGCGGTCTGGATGCGGCCGGCCGCCTCGGGCTGACGGGCCATGCCCTCGACCGCGCGACCACCGATGTTGCCGATGCCGAGGCCGGCGCCGAGCACGGCGAGGCCGCCGCCAAGACCGGCGCCGATGGAGATGAGACCGCGGCTGTCGCTGGCCGTCTCGGCGGCCGCCTGGAGCAGGGGAAGGATCGACATTGTCTTTGAGAGGAATCGGGAAGTGCCGTGGCTCCGCACCTCGCGCATCGCTGCGCCGCCGTGCTGCCCGCCATCGGATCGCGAGATCCAGCGAGCCTTCCCGGCCACCCGGCCGGGTACGTGTCGCAGCGGGTGGAGCGGTTCCGCCGCGACTGACTACGAGCTTTCCGTCGTACGCCACACCGGACGAGGCCCGGCGCAGGGAGTCGCGGCGATCAGCCGCGACGACAGGACATCGATGACATCACTGAGCGACGCTACGCGTCGCTCAGTGATGTGCCTCGCGGATCTGGCCGATGAACACCGACGAGAGCAGCGCGAAGATGAACGCCTGCAGGAACGCCACGAACAGCTCGAGCACCATGATCGCCGAGGCGGCGAGGAACGGCGCACCCGACGCGGCGCTCCTGAACAGGAAGATCAGGCCGATGAGCGCGAGCACGACGATGTGACCCGCCGTCATGTTGGCGAACAGACGGATCGCGAGCGCGAACGGCTTCGCGATCTTTCCGACGAGCTCGATCGGGCTCATGATCAGGAACATCGGGATCCGCATGTAGATCGGCAGATCCTTGTTCCAGTAGAAGATCGTGTTCAGGTAGCCGATCCCCTGCGCGCGCATGCCCGCGAACTCCACCACCAGGAACGTGATGATGGCGAGCATCGCGGTCACCGAGATGTTGCCAGTGGCCGTCGAGCCGTACGGGATCAGGCCGAGCAGGTTCGCGAACAGGATGAAGAAGAAGAGCGTCAGGATGAACGGCACGTACTTCTCGCCGTGGTGCCCGAGGTTCTTCAGCGCCACCTCGTCGCGGATGTAGAGCACCATCGCCTCGATGCCGGCCGCGAAGCCCTTCGGGTGGCCGGCCGCGTGCGAGTGCCGCTTGTGCGCGCGTGCCGCGCCGATCAGCACCACGCAGGCGATGAGGCTGGCGAGCAGCATCATCACGACGTGCTTCGTGGGCGACAGGTCCAGCTGGTACGATCCGATCGGCACGATCCAGCCCGTGGGCAGGTGCGCCTCGCACGTCAGCATCGCGTAGTCGCCGCTGATGCACGGATACTCGATCGCGTGCGCGTCGGTGATGTGCGGCGTGATGATGTCCACGGCCTGCGCGGGCGAGGCCGCGTGTCCCTGCGCCGCGACGTCGGCGACGGTCGTCGGCGCGGCGCCGTGCTGCTCGGCGGTGCCGACCGCGGCGGAGGTCCCGCCGACCGTGGCGGCCGACGACGTGTCGACCGCCGAGGGCTGGGCCGTCGGCGCCGCGGGCGCGGCGCCGTGGGCATCCTGCGCGCGCGCCGGCGCGCCCGCGAGGGCCAGCGACGCAGCGAGCGCGAGAGAGCCGAACAGTCTCATACGTTCAGCAGCAGAGGTTCGACGAGCGTGGAGACGAACAGGAAGACCGCGAGGCTGATGAGCGCCGGCGTCGACACGAGGCCGAGCGCCTTCACGAGCACCAGCGCGTAGAGCGCGAACACCATCATCCGGAGCAGGGCGCCGAGGCCCCATCCCGCCACCGCGTTGGAGCGCTGCGCCGCGCGCCGCGCGATCGCGAACGCGACCAGCTGCACCACGAACGCGACGACCGCGCTGGCGACGATGGCGTGCCGGGCCGCCTCGCCCGGGTAGACCAGCGTCAGGATCCAGCCGCCCACCACCACGACCGCCGCGGCGACGAGCGCGAACAGCGCGAGGGCGCGACCCATCGTCATGGCCGTCATGGCGCGCGATTCCCGCGGCGCGCCTCGTCGGCGCGGCGCTGTGCGCGCATGAGCTGCGTGTACATGGCGTAGAAGGAAGCGCCCGCGCCCGCGAGCATGCAGACCAACAAAAAGACCGGCGCCGTCCCGAAGCGTCGGTCGAGCCACTGCCCGAGGTAGTAGAACACCACGAGCGAGACGGCGAACTGGAAGCCCAGACCGGCCAGCGCGAGGCCGCTCGCGCCGTCGCCGGTGGGCGTCGGGCGTGGTGCGGCGTCGGGTGCCGTTTCCGGCGTTCGGCCCGGCCGTTCGGGATCGGTCGAGCCCTGAGCCTCCGGGTTCATCGCGGCCGGGAATCTAGCGCTTGTGAAATTTTTCGCAAGCGAGATTCCCCGCCCTTCCCGAACAGACGCCGAACAGAAGGCGAGCCCGCAAGTCGCGCATCCGCCTTCACTTACGCTGTGACCAAACGGTTGACGGCTCGTCCGTACAACGGTAGGTTGCCGCCCGGCAGCTCCCAGGGTCGACACGGTCGATCGGCCCGCTCCCGGCGCCCTCCCGCCCCCGCCGCGCCGCCCCGTCATGGATCGCCGACTCGCCGTTCTTCCCCTCCTCGCCGCCGCCGCGGCCGTGTTCGCGTGCGGCGGCCCGCTCCCCCACGTCGGTGGGGAGCTGCTCGCCACCGTGCGCCCCGGCACGCCCGACTCTGCGAAGGCGTCGAGCGCCGGTGCGACCCACGCGCCGCGCCCGCATCGGGCGCGCGGCGACACGCTGGTCGGCGCGGCGCTGTCGGTGCACACGGAGGACGGCGTCGAGTTCGCGCTCGCGGTGGAGAATCCCGGGAAGCACCGGGTCGAGCTCTCCTTCCCCGACGGGCGCACGAAGGAGTTCGTGGTCTACGACGCCGCGGGACACGAGGTGTGGCGCTGGAGCCGCGGGCGCCTGTTCACGCAGAACATGCAGACGAAGATGCTCGCCTCGGGCGACAGCGTCGTGTACGCCGAGCGCTGGGCGGCGCCGGCGCCGGGCCGCTACACCGTCGTGGCGCAGCTGCGGAGCGCGAACTACCCGATCGTGAAGCAGAGCGCGTTCGTGGTGCCCGCGACGCCTGCCACGGGAGCCGTCGCGCAGCTCGCCGCGCACTGAGCACGCGACGACGACGCGTCGGCGTTCTGACGCGTCCTGAACGTCCGGTCCCGCGGGGCCGCCCTGTCATCCGGGCGGCCCCGCGTTTTGATTTCGGCGCGACCCTCACCTCGACGCCGATGTCCTCTGCTCCGCCCTCCGTCGCCACGGCTCCGCAGGCCACCGGCGACGACGTCGCCCTGCTGCGCGAGCTGGCTGCCGCGCGTCGCGCGCTGGCCGACCAGATCGCCCGACGCGTGGTCGGCCAGCACGAGGTCGTGGATCACCTGCTGACGGCGCTGCTGGCCGGCGGGCACGCGCTGCTGGTGGGCGTGCCGGGCCTGGCGAAGACGCTGCTGGTACAGACGGTGGCGCAGGCGCTCGACCTCCAGTTCTCGCGCGTGCAGTTCACGCCCGATCTGATGCCGAGCGACATCACGGGGACGGAGATCCTGGAGGAGGATCACGCCACGGGGCGCCGCGTCTTCCGCTTCGTGAACGGCCCGATCTTCGGCAACATGGTGCTGGCGGACGAGATCAACCGCGCCCCGCCGAAGACGCAGGCCGCGCTGCTGCAGGCGATGCAGGAGCACGCGGTCACCGCGGCTGGCACCACGCATCGGCTGCCGGAGCCCTTCTTCGTGCTGGCGACGCAGAACCCGATCGAGCAGGAGGGCACGTATCCGCTCCCCGAGGCGCAGCTCGACCGCTTCATGCTGGAGCTGAAGGTCGGCTACCCGAGCCGGGAGGAGGAGGAGCGCATCGTCACGGCGACGACGGGCGCGAACGAGGCGCGGGTGGAGCCGGTGCTGTCCGCGGAGCGGCTGGGCGCGATGCAGCGCCTGGTGCGCCGGCTGCCCGCGCCGCCGACCGTCGTGCAGTACGCCGTGCAGCTGGTGCGCGGCACGCGTCCGGACGAGGCGGAGGCGTCGGCGGCGATGAAGAAGTACGTCGGCTGGGGCGCGGGCCCGCGCGCCTCGCAGGCGCTGGTGCTCGCGGCGAAGGCGCGCGCGGCGATGGATGGGCGCCCGATGCCGGATCTGGACGACGTGCGCGCGGTCGCGCTGCCCGTGCTGCGCCACCGCATCGTGCTGAACTTCCAGGCGGAGGCGGACGGGATGACGGTCGAGAAGCTGCTCGACCTGCGGGAGCGCTCGACGCGCTGACTGCGGTCGCGTCGGCGCGACGAGCATCCATCAGACGACAGAGCCCGGCGCCGCATCGCGGCGCCGGGCTCTCTTCTCTTGTATCGACGCGGGCGGACGTCAGGCCGCGATGACCGGCTCCGGCGCGCGCACCTCGCGCGGCGCCTCGACGGGCGCCTCGACCTGCGGCTCCACCCGCGTGCCGCAGATGGCGAACAGCTGCTCGTACAGGTCGCTCTCGATCAGGCGGTCGCAGATGTACGGGTCGAACTGCTTCGCGCGATGCTTCACCAGCTCGCGGCGCACGTCGGCGGGGCCGAGCGCCGGGCGGTAGGGGCGGTCCGACGTCATCGCGTCGATGGTGTCCGCGAAGACGATGATGCGGGCCGTGAGCGGGATGTCCTCGCCGGCGAGGCCATCCGGGTAGCCGCCGCCGTCCCAGCGCTCGTGGTGGTGGCGGACCGGCTTCACGAGGTCCTGCAGGCCGTTGACCATCGCCACGAGCTCCGCGCTGCGCACGGGGTGCTCCTCGATGATGAGCCGCTCCTCTTCGGTGAGGCGGCCCGGCTTCTGGAGGATCTGGGCGAAGCGCTCGTCGATCTTGCCGACGTCGTGCAGCAGCGCGGCAACGCCGACGCGCTCGACTTCCTTGGGCGAGAGGCCGATGGCCTTCGCGATGACTTTCGAGTACTGCGAGACGCGCTGCGAGTGACCCGAGGTGTACGGGTCGCGCATCTCGATGGCCGCGACCATGACCTGGAGCAGGTCCTGATTGGCCTGCGCCAACTCAAGCGTTGTGCTGTAGAGCTGTCGCGTACCCAGAACGAAAACAGCGAGAAGAACCAATCCAGGGAGGTCAACCTTGAGGTAGACCCAAACGAAGGAGTAGACAACTACGACGGCTACGACGTCGAAAAGCAGAGTCCGAAATGCATGTTCGCGCCACACTGAGGCCAGGCGTTGCTGCCGGCTCAACGCGATGACCCCGCTCACTGCTCCCGTGTTCACCACGAAGAAGGTGGTCACGAGGAACACATACGGGATCCCGGGCACCAAACGGTTCGGCTGCAGCCCTTCAGCGCCCAGAAGTCGGAACGCGATAATTCCGCAGGCGATCGAGAGAACCAGCTGCGCGATATTAAACAGCGCCTTCTCAAGCGCGGGCCGCCGAATGAGTTCGGAGACCACCATCGAACCGAACGCGGCGCAGACTGTCACCCAATTCGGGGCAATCAGCGCTGACGAAAGGTACGGAAGGAAAGAAATCGAGCCCGCTGCGCTATGCGGCAGTCGAAACGCCTGCACTTGCGCAATAAAGGCGAACGCGGTGAAGCAAACAACCGCCTGCACGCCCTTCTGATCGATGCTCCCTCCTAGCATGACAACCGCGGCCGTCGCAAGCACGGCGAGGGCAATCGTTGCCCCGATGTACGCAGTTAGCTTCCCATGCATGGATAAGGAGCCCCCCGCCCCGGGCTGGTTTGACTTACCACCAGATCAAAGTGCCGCTAAACATCGCAGCAACGAGATCAGCAATGATCGTCATTCGAGTTCACCTCCCTTAGTTGCTATGCCCACTGGCGACTGCTGCCAGCGACACGCGCTTACTAGGTTGGCTCCGCTCGAGAGGCCGATTGCCTCACCCGCTCAGCTTCGCTCTACCGGGGACGGGGAATAGGTCGGAAGGTGGGATTCAACTCACTCAGTCAGGTAGATCGCACCGATATCGGTCGACGATTTCACGCGATGCTTCAGCGCCCGCGCGCAATCCACCGATTCGTCGCGTCCAGCACCGCCAGCACCGCCGCGGCCTCGACACCGTCGCGCACCTCGCAGCTGCCCGTCAGCAGCGTCGCCCCGCGGCCCTGCCGCGCGGCCACGCCCACGAACACGAACTCGCGGCCGAACGCGGTCACCAGCTCCGCGCCCTCGAGCGCGAGATCCAGCGTCTCGCCCTCGGCGCGCACCAGCGCGGACACCGCCGCACGCGCGGCCAGCTCCTCGACGCGCGCCCGCTCTGCAGGCGGCGCATCCGCCTCCGCACTGACGATCTCCGCCCCGCGCCGCAACATCACGCGGCACCACAGCGCGCGCGACGAACGCCGGACTTCCACGTCCTCGAAGTAGACGCGCCGCACGGACTCCAGCGCCCGCGTAGGCGGCACCAGCGTCGGGCCCGTGGGGCGCGTCGCGCGCGCGCGGCCCGAGTCGCTCGTCGTCGCGACCGAGATCTTGCGGTGGTCCACGCGCAGCCCGAACTGCGCCAGGAGCGCGCTCTCGACGTTGCGCACCGTCTGCTTCGGCGACACGTCCGACGCCGTCAGCACGTGCACGTCGCCGATGCCGCCGCCATCCGTCTCGAGGATGCGGACCGAGATGACTCCCGGAAGACTCGACAGGAGCTCTTCGGCCTCGGCGAGCGGGAAGCGCGCGGTCGTCGAGGCCACCGCGGCGTCACCGCGGGGCGCGTACACGGAAGATGGCTGCGTCACGGCGACGACGGCGCGCGGGGATGCTCTCGGCTGGACGCGGAGCGCCCATCCAGATCAGCAGAAAGCGGCGGGGACGGCGGGATGGCCGTCGAACGGCGGGAGGTCCTGCGAGGAGTACGGCGGGCGCGCCACACCGGGGTGAGGCGGAGGGAAGTGTGAGCCGGATCACCCCGAGGCGCAAGGCCTGAGGCCGCCGCCGTGACACGATGGCGACCCATGTGACCCGGTGCCCACTCCCCCACGCGACTCGGCGCGCGTCCGGGAGCTAGACACCCGCCCTCATGAAAACGTCACAAACCGGGCGCGGACAGTCACCCCGGTGGCCGCCCTCACCCGCCGCGTGCGCCGCGTCACGCCGCGTCACGCCGCCCCCACGGTCACTCGTCGTCCGTGACGGGCACCGCGACGCCCTCGTACTCGTGCAGCTTCCGGTAGAGCGTCCGCTCGCCGATGCCGAGCAGTTCGGCGGCTCGCCGGCGGTTGCCGCCGGTCTCCCGGAGCGCGGCCTCGATCGCCGCCCGCTCGATCGCCGCCATCGTCATCCCAGGGCGCACGGTGACCACGTTCGGCGGCGGCGCCTCCTCGCGCGCCTCCAGCGCCGGCGCGATCAGCCCCGCGCCCGCCCCACTGCCGACCGCGCCCGGCTCCGGCGCCGACAGCCGCGCCGCGCGCTCGTCGTCCAGCCGCCGCCGAAGCTCCTCGACCTGCAGCTTGAGCTCCACCAGGCTCCGCACGATGAACTCGAGCTCCCGCCCCTCCGCGCGCTGCCCCTCGCGCAGCACCGGCCCCACCGGCACGGGCAGCAGCCGCCCCGCGCCCGACTCGCGCAGGTGCGCCGGCAGGTCCTCTGGCCGGATCTCGCGGCCGGGCGCCAGCACCACCATGCTCTCGATCAGGTTGCGCAGCTCGCGCACGTTGCCGGGCCACGGATAGCTCACCAGCAGCTGCATCGCCTCCGCCGACAGCCCGTGGAACGGCCGGTCGTGCCGCGCCGCGAACTCCGCCACGAAGCGCCGCACCAGCAGCGGGATGTCGTCCGGCCGCTCGCGCAGCGGCGGCAGGTAGATGCGCAGGACGTTCAGCCGGTAGTACAGGTCCGTGCGGAACGTCCCCTCCATCACGTGGTCGCGCAGCGGGCGGTTCGTCGCCGCCACCACGCGCACGTCCACCGGGATCGGCGAGGTGCCGCCCAGCCGCGTGACCTCGCGCTCCTCGAGCACGCGCAGGAGCTTCACCTGGGTGTGCGGCGGAACCTCCCCGATCTCGTCGAGGAAGATCGTCCCCGTGTCCGCCAGCTCGAAACGCCCCAGGCGCCGCTCGGCCGCGCCGGTGAACGCGCCCTTCTCGTGTCCGAACAGCTCGCTCTCCAGCAGCGTCTCGGGCAGCGCGCCGACGTTCACGGCGATGAACGGCTTGCCGCGACGGGGGCTGAGGCGGTGGATCGCGCGCGCGACCAGCTCCTTGCCCGTCCCGCTCTCACCCTCGATCAGCACCGTGCTCGTGACGGGCGCGATCTGCTCGATCTGGACGAGCACCTCGCGGATCGCCTCGCTTTCGCCGGCGAGGCCAGTGAGCTGCGACAGCCGCCGCCGGTCGAGGATGCGCCGGATCCCCGACGCGACCTCCTCCGGCACGATCGGCTTCGCGTACAGCGCCGCGTACCCAGCCTCGCGCAGACGCGTCGTCGTCGTCGGGTCGGACACGTCGGTCAGCCCGACCGTCGGGATCCCGTCCCACCGCAGCATCCGCACGAGCGCGAGCTGCTGCGCGTCGAGCAGCGCGCCGGTCAGCACGACCACGTCGGGCACCGCCCGCCGCAGCGTCGCCCGCACGTCGTCGACCGGCGACACCAGCGTCGTCTCGAGCCCCTGCGCCTCGAGCTGCGCGTTCAGCCGCACCGCGGGCTCCAGGTCGGTGAGCGTCAGCAGTACGCGCTGGCGCGGCTCGCCGTCGGCGCGCTCGCGTGGCCCCTCGCGCCCGATGCGCCCCACGCGCGGCTCGCTCATGCGCGCACCGCCGCGTGCGGCACGTCGTGGTCCAGCGGTCGGCTGCGCAGCACGTCCACCGCATGCCCGAGGATCGGCGCCAGCGCCTCGAGCGCGTCGCGCACGCCGCCGGTCGATCCCGGCAGGTTCACCACCAGCGTCCGCGCGCGCGTCCCCGCCAGCCCGCGCGACAGCGCCGCGCGCGGGAACGCCACCATCGCCGACGCGCGCAGCCGCTCCGCGATGCCGGGCGCCTCGCGCGCGAGCACCGCGCGCGTCGCCTCGGGCGTGACGTCGCGCGGCGCGAGCCCGGTCCCACCGGTCGTCAGCACGACGTCGGCCGCGTCGTCGTCGCACCACGCCGCGACCTGCGCGGCGATGGCGACCGCGTCGTCGGCGACGAGCGCGCGCGCCGACACCGTGGCGTCGCGCGCGGCGGCCCACGCCGCGATCGCGTCGCCCGAGGCGTCGCCCACGACCTCACCACGGGCGCGCGTGTCGGACACGGTCAGGATGGCGATCCGCATCGCGGGCGCCGACCGGCTCACTTGTGCGACGCGTCCTTGTAGAACGGCGGCTTCACCACGGTCGCCGCCACGCGCTTGCCGCGCACGTCGATCTCGAACGTCGTGCCGGGCGTCGCCGCGGCCGCCGGCAGGTACGCGGTGCCGATCGAGGTCCCGAGCGTGGGGCTCATCGTCCCGCTGCGCACCGCACCGCTGGGCTGTCCGTCGTGGAACACCGGATAGCCGTGACGCGGGATGGCCCGCTCGGCCACCGTGAACCCGACCAGCCGGCGCGGGATCCCCGCCGCCTTCTCCGCCTCCAGCGCCGCCTTCCCGACGAAGTCGCCCTTCGCGAGCTTCACCAGCCATCCGAGGTTGGCCTCGAGCGGCGTCACGGTGTCGTCGATGTCGTTGCCGTAGAGCGCCATCCCCATCTCGAGGCGCAGCGTGTCGCGCGCGCCCAGCCCTGCGGGCGTGATCCGCCCGGTCGCGAGCAGCGCGTCCCACAGCCGCGGCGCGTCCGCCGCCGGCACGTACAGCTCGAAGCCGTCCTCGCCGGTGTACCCGGTGCGCGAGATGATCCCCGACACGCCCGCGACCTCGCCCTCCGCGAACCAGTAGTAGGCGATCTGCGACAGGTCGGTCGCCGTTAGCGGCTGCAGGATCTCCTCGGCCTTGGGCCCCTGCACCGCCAGCAGCGCGTAGTCGTCCGACCGGTCCTCGACGGTCACGTCGAAGTCGCCCTTGTACCGGAGGATGTGCGCGAGATCCTTCTCCCGGTTCGACGCGTTGACGACCAGCATCAGCCGGTCGGCCATGCGATAGACGAGGCAGTCGTCCTCGATCGTCCCGCGCTCGTTCAGGATCGTCGAGTAGTGCACCTGCCCGACGGCCAGCTTGGCGACGTCGTTCGTCGTCACGTGGTTCACGAACGCGACCGCGTCTGGCCCGGTGACGATGAACTCGCCCATGTGGCTCACGTCGAACACCCCGCACCCCTCGCGCACCGCCTTGTGCTCGGCCGTGATCCCGCCCGGGTACTGCACGGGCATCTCGTAGCCCGCGAACGGGACGATCTTCGCGCCCAGCGCGCGGTGCTGCTCGTGCAACGGGGTGCGCTTCAGCGCCTGCTCGGCGACGACGTCAGCCATTGGGCTCCTGTTCCTGCGGTGGGTGGACGGGAGCGGCAATATGCCGGAGTGGCAGGAGCGGTGGTAGCCGTTGACACGCGCCGCGCGCCGCCGCGATGCGGCATCCCCAACGCGACGCGGGCGGGCGCCGACTCCGGCGCCCGCCCGCTGCTCCCATCCGTCCGGACGTCGCGCCGGCTCAGGCGCTCGACGGCCGCGGATCTTCGACCTTCGCCGCGCGCTGCAGCTCGGACTCGTCCAGCGACCGCATGTCCGCGACCTTCGGCTGCTGCCCGGTCGCGATCCCCTTCGCCAGCTCGAACAGCACCATCGGCGTCGGACGGTCCTGCTTCGAGTAGATCACCGAGTGCGCCTCGACCAGCACGAGCGCGATGCGCGGATCGTCCGGCCCGCCGTCACGCGCCCCACCCTCGTCGCCGAGCCACGCCCGCCAGTCGGCCTGGTACAGGTCGTGGATGATCTGCTTGTCCTGCGTGACCCGCGCCGTGCCGCTCACCGACACCCACTCGCGCGTCCGGTCCTTGTAGAACCCGCAGTTCACGTGCGGGTCGGTGACCAGCTCCTCGAGCTTGTGCGACTCGATGTTGGTCATGAACCACAGGTCGGTGCCCGCGGTCCGACGCTGCACCTGCATCGGGCGCGTGACCAGGTGGCCGTCCGGCCGACGCGTCGTGAACAGCGCGACCTCGATCCCGTCGACCAGCGCGTACAGGTCGTCGAGCTTCTTCTCCAGCGGGACCTCGTTGTCCCAGTTCCTGTCCTGCGTACGGTCAGTCTTCGACGCGTCGCTCATCGTCCACCCCTCCCCTCGCTCAAGATCGGCCACGGCTGCGCTCGGCCTCCCACGCGGCGGGCGAGGGCGCCGGCGCGCGGAATCGCACGGTGCTGCGCGCACGAACGGGCCGCGCGCGACCCTCACGGTCGCGGCGGCCCGCCCGTACCCGAGCAGGGAGCGTGCCTGCTAGCCACCCTCAGCCGAGCCCGGCGACCGCCTCCGCGACGCGCTCCGCATGGCCGGCCGACTTCACGTTCTCGAACACGTGTGCGACCCGCCCCTCCGCGTCGATGACGAACGTCGACCGCACGACGCCCATGTAGCGGCGCCCGTACAGCTGCTTCTCCCGCCACACGCCGTACGACTCCGCGACCGCGTGCTCGACGTCGGCCAGCAGCGGATACGTCAGCTGGTACTTCGCGCGGAACTTCGCGTGCGACTTCACGGGGTCCGGGCTCACGCCCAGCACCACCGCGTCCAGCCCCTCGAAGCGCGGCAGCAGGTCGCGGAACTCGCACGCCTCGACCGTGCAGCTGGCCGTGTCGTCCTTCGGATAGAAGAAGAGGACCACCGCGCGGCCGCGCAGCGCGCTGAGCGTCAGCGGCGCGCCCGCGTCGGTGAGCAGGGTGAAGTCGGGCGCGAGCGCGCCCACCGCGGGAACCTCGATCGTCGTCGTCATGGCAGGAGTGGTGGACGGGACGCGATGCCGCCGGTCCCGCCGCACGCGACTCGCGCGGTCAGGCCAGGCGCTCGCCGCCGATGAGCGCGGCCATGATCGCCTTCTGCACGTGCAGGCGATTCTCGGCCTCGTCCCAGACGCGGCTCTGCGGACCCTCGAGCACCTCGGCCGACACCTCCTCGCCGCGGTGCGCGGGCAGGCAGTGGAGAAAGATCGCGTCGCTCGCCGCGGCAGCCATGAGATCCGGACGCACCTCGTACCCGGCGAACGCACGCTCGCGCGCCGCCTGCTCCTCCTCCTGCCCCATCGACGCCCACACGTCCGTGTTCACGACGTGCGCGCCCTGCACCGCCTCGCGCGGATCGCGCGTCAGCGTCACGTCGGTCTGCGCGCGCGCCCGTGCCAGGATCTCCGGATCCGGGTCGTAGCCCTCGGGACACGCCAGCGCGAGCGAGAACCCGAACGCCGCCGCCGCGTTCATCCAGGAGTTCGCCATGTTGTTGCCGTCGCCGATCCACGCGACCTTCCTGCCCGCGTAGCTGCCGAGGTGCTGCTGCATCGTCATGACGTCGGCCATCACCTGGCAGGGGTGCAGCAGGTCGGTGAGCCCGTTGATCACCGGCACCGTCGCGTGGCGCGCCAGCTCCTCGACCTCGGCGTGCCCGTACGTGCGGATCATGATCCCGTCCACGTAGCGCGACAGCACGCGCGCGGTGTCCGCGATCGGCTCCCCGCGCCCGAGCTGCACGTCGCGCGGCGACAGGAAGAGCGCGTGCCCGCCGAGCTGGTACGTGCCGACCTCGAACGACACGCGGGTGCGCGTCGAGGACTTCATGAAGATCATCGCCACCGACTTCCCCTTGAGCGGCTTGGCGGTGTACGCGCCGCTCTTCATCCGGTGCGCGAGGGCGAGGATCCCGTCCAGCTCCGCGCGGGAGAAGTCGGGGATCGCCAGGAAGTCGCGGTGCGTGGGCTCGGCCATCGGAGGGGACGCTGGGGCGGGCGGCAGAAGAGCGCTGGAGCGCGCGATCCGCGCGGCGTGAACGGAGGGGCCCGTCGGCGCGCGGGAAGTGTAACGGCGGCCGAAACGGCGCAGCAACCCGACGCCCCCGCCATGCACGGCGATGCACCGCCCGTGCGGGCAAACCAAGCGGCGGGATCGCACTGTCACACGGGTGTGGAGCGCCGGTCGCGCGGCGGGGTGTCGCGCGCGGGCCCCCTTTCGCCCCGACCCGGAGCGTCCCATGCGATTCCCGTCGTTGCGCGTCCCCGTCCTCGTCGCGTGCACGCTTGCGGCCACGCAGATGGCCACGGCCACCGCCGCCACCGCCCAGGACCGCCGGCGCGAGGAGTCCGACCGCGCGCGCCGCGAGCGCCTCCAGCGCGAGCGGGAGGAGCGCGAGGACCGCGAGTACCGCGCCCGGCTCCGCCAGCGCGAGCAGCAGCGCGAGGCGCTGCGTCGAGCGGAAGAGCAGCGGGAGCGGGTGGCCCGCGAGCGCGCGGAGCGCGAGCGCCGCCTGCGCGAGGCGCTCGCGGAGCGGCGTCGCCGCGACGACTGGCGCGACTCCTATCGTCCGCGCCTGTCGCTCGGCGGTGGCTTCGACGTGCGGAGCTTCGGCGGCGACGACAACCGCTACCTCGTCCAGGGCGGCGTCGACTTCCGCGCTCGCTCCGGCCTCGGCGTTCGCCCGGAGGTGCTCTTCGCCTGGACGGACCCGACCGCCAATCTCCCGATCATCCCGTGCGCGGCCTGCGCCGGGCAGCCGCTCATCAATGTCTCCCAGCCGACCACGCGCGGCCGCAGCCGCATGATCGGCGTCGCGGTGAGCGGGACCTACACGCTCGCGCGCTCGTCGCCGGTGCGCCCGTACCTGATGAGCGGCCTGGGCGTGTTCAGCACGCGCACGCCGCAGGTCGAGGTGACGGTCGCCGGCGCGACGCCGGCAGGCGCGCCCAACTACCAGGCCAACGTGAACTGGCGCAACGACGTCGACGTCGGGCTGACGGCGGGCGCCGGCCTCGAGTTCGACCTCGGCCCGGCGCGCCTGTTCACCGAGTTCCGCTACCTCCTGACCGACCAGCCGCGGCTGCGCGGCTTCGGCGGGATGATGCCGCTGACCGCGGGGCTGCGCCTCTAGCCCTGCGCTGCCTTCGGTGGACCGAACCAGGTGGTGAGCGCCTCGGCGAGCCCCACCTGGCTCGCATCGCCGACCCACGCGACGTGGCCGTCGGGGCGTACCAGCACGGCGGCCGGAGCGGGCACCTCACCGACCGCCGGCAGCTCCCACGCTCCCCCGTAGCTCGCGTCGACGCACCGCACGCGGTCGGTCCACGCCGCGACGTCGAGCGCGCCAGGCACGCCGAAGTTCAGGAGCAGCGGCCGGGCGTCGCGCAGCAGCGTGAACACCCGCGTCGGCCCGGCCGCGGTCTCGACGTCGAGGTCGGGCATGCGACGCCCGAGCAGCGCATGCCCCTCGCCCAGCTCGTAGCGCACGCCCAGCCCCGACATCTCCGCGGCCAGTCGCCGACGCGGCTCGTCGAGGACGAGCAGCTCGGACAGCGTATCGCGCAGCGCCCTGGTGCGATCGTCCTGACGCCGCAGCGCGACCTGCGCCATGGTGTTCTGCAGGACGCGCCCGGCCACCGGGTGCCGCTCGGCGTGATAGCTGTCGAGCAGGCTCGCGGGCGACGCCCCCTTCACCACCTGCGCCAGCTTCCAACCCAGGTTCACCGCGTCCTGCACGCCGATGTTGAGCCCCTGCCCGCCGATGGGCGGATGCACGTGCGCGGCGTCCCCCGCGAGCAGCACGCGACGGTCGCGGTAGGCGACGGCCTGGCGGGTCATGTCGGTGAAGCGCGAGAGCCACACGGGGCCGTGCACGCCGAAGTCGGTGCCGTAGACGCCGACGAGCGCGTCGCGCAGCTCCTGCAGCGCGGGCTCGCCCGACCGTAGCTGCGCCTCGGTCACCACCAGCCGTGCGCGGCTGCCGTCCCCCTTACCGATGGCGTGGATGCCGGTCGCGTCCTCGCGGAAGCCCCACGCGGGCTCCTCGGTCCACGCGACCTCGGCGAGCAGCCAGCTCACCGTCGCGTCCCACCCGGCGAACTCGATCCCCGCCGTCTTGCGCACCACGCTGCGCCCGCCGTCGCAGCCGACGAGATACGCCGCGCGCAACGCGCTCCCGTCGGACAGCGCGACGTCCACGCCATCGTCGTCCTGCGTGAAGCCCGTCACCTCGCGCTCGCGCAGCATCGGCACGCCGAGCTCCGCGACCCAATCCGCGAGGATGCGCTCGATGTGCGCCTGCCAGAGCGCAAGGCCGTACGGATGCCGCGTCGGGAAGTCGCTCATGTCGAGCGGGATCATGTGCAGCCGCACGATCTGCGCGGTCTGCCCCTGCGACAGGAACCGGTCGGCGACGCCGCGCATGTCGAACACCTCGATCGTGCGCGCATGCAGGCCGCCCGCGCGCGACCCGTCGAGCGCCTGGCTCGCCCGCCGCTCGACGATCGCGACGTCGACGCCTCCCAGCGCCAGCTCGGCCGCCAGCGTCAGCCCCGTCGGCCCGCCCCCGGCGATCACCACCGGGTGTCCCGTCATGCCCATGTCGCGCCCCGTATCCGCAGGTTCCGTCGTCGATCGGAGGCTCCGATCACGGCCGCGACGCTACGGCCTGCCCCTGGCCTTGCCGCAAGCCCCCGGGTCGGCTAGAACTTGGGTGTGGCGGGGAACGCTGCGCGGCATGCCGCCGGAAACGCAAAAGGGCCGGGCGATGATCGCCCGGCCCTTCGTGCATCGTGGCCCTCGTGCCGTCAGTCCGCCGACGCGCGGCGCAGGACCGGCCGGTCGGCGAAGCTGGCGCCCGGCGCCGCGTGCGCGGCCACCAGCGGGCCCGCGGTGCGCGGCCGGCGCTCGTAGCCGAAGTCCTCGCGGCGGTCGTGGCCGCGGCGGTCCACCTCGGAGGCGACGACCAGCGGCACCGGCCGCTCGGCCGCCAGCTCGACGCGGCGCTCGCGGCGGCGCCCGCGGCGCGACTTGCCGCGGTTGAGCAGCCGCTCGATCAGGTAGTGCCGGTTGCGGAACCCGCCCGCCGCCAGGAGCGCGACGCCCGAGAGCACCGCGACCGTGCCCCAGCGCCAGACGTCGCCACCCGCGAGCGAGGCGGCGAGCGCCAGCAGCCCGAGCCCGATGAGGATCTCACCCGTGCAGTCGCGCTCGGCGCGGGCGCGCCGGCGACGCTCCGCCACGCGCGGGGCGGAATCGGGGAGCCAACCGTCGGCGACGAGTCCGAGACCCACCAGGCCCACGACCGCGCCGAGCACCAGGGGAACCGTTTCGAGGGTCATGCCGGGAGGCAGTGCAAGATCCAGGCGCGCGCGGTCGCGCCCGCCAGACCCGGCCGTACCCCGGGATCAGGCGCGCGGGTGCGCCTTCCGGTAGACCTGCCGCAGCCGATCGACGCTCGTGTGCGTGTAGATCTGCGTGGTCGAGATCGACGCGTGTCCCAGGAGCTCCTGCACCGCGCGGAGGTCCGCGCCGCCGTCCACCATGTGCGTCGCGAAGGTGTGCCGCATCGAGTGCGTGGAGAGCCCGCGCTCCTCGTCGATCGCGCGCAGCAGCCCCACCACCGCCTCCTGCACGCCGCGCACGCTGAGGCGCTTCCCGCGCTCGCTCAGGAAGAAGGCGCCGCGCTCCACCTTCCCACCCAGGCGCCGCTGCAGGTCGTCGCGCTTCGCCTCGTAGTTGCGCAGCGCGCGCAGCGCGTGGTCGCCCACCGGGACGATGCGCTCCTTGCGCCCCTTGCCGCGCACCTTCACCTGCTGCGACAGCAGGTCGAGGTCGGACGCGTTGATCCCCTGCAGCTCGCTCACGCGCAGCCCCGCGGAGTAGAGCAGCTCCACCATCGCGAGGTTGCGCACGTCGGTGAAGCGCATCGACAGCGCGCGCGTCTCCGCGAGCGCGAACAGCCGCTCGGCGCCCGCGCGATCGAGGTAGCCGGGCAGCCGCCGGTCGAGCTTCGGGCTGCCCACCGCGCGTGCGGGATTGGCCTCGACCAGCTCCTCACGGTGCATGAAGCGGAAGAAGCTGCGCGCCGACGACAGCGCGCGCGCCACCGACCGCTTGGCGAGCCCGCGCCGCGTGAGGTGGCCGAGGTAGCCGCGCATCAGCAGGCGGTCGACCGCATCCCACGCGAAGCGCTCGCCGAGCTGGCGCTGGAGGTACGCCGTGAGCTCGCGGAGGTCGCGCTCGTACGCCTTCCGCGTGTGCGGCGAGACGTCGCGCTCCTTCTCGAGGTGCCGCAGGAAGTCGTCGACCTCCGGCGGCAGCGGCGCCCGCTCCGCGGCCTGCTCCTGCGCGTCGCTCACGCCACCGCGCTCGCTTCGGAGGCGGGCACGCCGTCCGGCAGCGCGACCGGCCCGTCGCCGACGTGCGCGTCGCGCCACGCCGCGAAGTCGGCCAGCGCGCGCTGCGCGAACTGCTCGCGTTTCACGACCTTGTCCTTCACCGGCGTCGGCAGCTCGTCCACCAGCCCGAAGTTCGCGTTCATCGGCTGGAAGTGGCGCGGGTCCGCCTCGCGCAGGTAGCGGTAGAGCGCGCCCAGCATCGTCGTCGTCGGGGGCAGCACCGGCTCCTCGCCGCGCAGCAGGCGCCCGAGGTTGATGGCCGCGAGCATCCCCGTCGCCGTGCTCTCCGTGTAGCCCTCGACGCCCGTGAGCTGGCCCGCGAACAGCGTGGTCGGCGCGTCCTTCAGCGCGAGGTGCGGCAGCAGCGCGCCCGGCGAGTTGACGTACGAGTTGCGGTGGATCGAGCCGAAGCGCAGGAACTCCGCGTTCGCGAGCCCCGGGATCATGCGGAAGACGCGCTGCTGCTCGGGGAAGCGGAGCCGCGTCTGGAAGCCGACCATGTTCCACATGCGGCCCGCGCGGTCCTCCATGCGCAGCTGCACGACGGCCCAGGGCCGCTTGCCCGTGCGCGGATCGCGCAGCCCGATCGGCTTCATCGGCCCGAAGCGCAGCGATTCGCGGCCACGCCGCGCCATCTCCTCGACGGGCATGCACCCCTCGAAGTACGGCACCTTGTCGAAGTCGTGCGCGCTCGCCTGGTCGGCCGTCGTCAGCGCGTCGAGAAACGCCTCGTACTCCTCGCGCGACATCGGGCAGTTGAGGTACGCACCCTCCTCCCCCGCCCCATCCATCGTCTCCTTGCCCCACCGCGACGCGCGGAACGCGAGCTCCGGATCGATCGACTCGATCGACAGCACGGGCGCGATCGCGTCGTAGAACGCGAGCGACTCGATGCCCAGGCGGGCGCGGATCGACTCCGCCAGCGCGTCCGACGTGAGCGGGCCCGTGGCGACGATGCCCGGCGACGGCACCTCGGACACCTCGCCGCGCTCGACCCGCACGTTCGGGTGCGCGTGCAGCGCGTCGTGGATGGCCGACGAGAAGACGTCGCGATCGACCGTGAGCGCGCTGCCGCCGGGGACGCGCGCCTGGTCCGCCGCCCACAGGATCAGCGACCCCAGGAGGCGCATCTCGGCCTTCAGGAGCCCGTGCGCGTTCGTCGGCTCGGTGCTCTTGAAGGTGTTGGAGCACACCAGCTCGCCCAGGCGGTCGGTCTTGTGGGCGGGCGTGGGGCGCGACGGGCGCATCTCGTGGAGCACGACGCGGTGGCCGCGCTGCGCCAGCTGCCAGGCGGCCTCGGAGCCGGCGAGGCCGCCGCCGACGACGTGGAGCTCCTGGTGGAGCGACTGCGATTCGGAACGGGAGGACATGCCGGAAGATACACCGGCCGGCCGCGGGGGTCGCGGCCGGCCGGTGATCGCGCCCACGGATCGGCGGCGGCTCAGGCGTCCGGGCGCAGCGGCGCGTTGGTGGCGAAGTCGAACAGGGTCAGCCGGCGCAGCCGGTAGTACGCGAGCCAGTACTGCCGCAGTGCCTGGATCGACGCCGTGCGCGCGGCGTCCTTCTCGCTCTGCGCGATGAACAGGTCCGAGATGGCGATGCGGCCGATGATGTAGCGGTTCTTGGCGATGTCGAACCGCTTCTCGCCGACGGTGTCCGCCTTCGCCGCGAGCGCCAGCTGCCGCGCCGCCTGGGCGACCTGCAGCGCGGAGAAGCGCGCGTCCTGCTCCTGGTTGGCGCGGGCGAGCCGCGTCTGCGTCTCGACGCGGTCCTGCTCCGCGCGCGCCGCCTCCACCGCCGCCTTGCCCGCCCGCCATTGCACGAGCGGCATCTCGACGCCGACGTTCGCCGTCTGCTGGTTCAGCAGCGACTGGTAGGCGCCGTTGAAGATCGGCGCGGTCTGGTTGTAGCCGTAGCTCGCGCGCACCGTCATCCCGAAGCCGTTCTCGAGGCGCGCGGTACGCAGCGCGCGCTCGGCGCGCACCTCCTGCAGCTCCAGCTCCACCGGGCGCGCCGAGTTGCGCTTGGCCTCGGCGACCGCGCGGTCCGGGTCTGGCGCGACCAGCGCGGGCGCACCGGCCGGCGGCGCGACGGCGACGGGCGCGTCGGCGGGCGCGCCGATCAGCAGGTTGAGCGCCGAGCGCGCGCGGTCGCGCGCGAGACGCGCCTCGTCGGCCGACGCGCGGGCGCGCAGCAGCGCGAGCTCGCTCTGCAGCAGGTCGTTCTCGCCGATGCGGCCGACCTCGAAGCGCCCCTTGGACAGCAGGAAGAGCGAGTCGTTGACGGCGGCATTCGTCTCGGCGTTGGCGAGGTTCATCTGCGCCGCGTACAGGTCGAAGAACGCGGTCACCGCGGCGGCCGACGCGTCCTCGCGCGCCTCGACGTACGCGCGCTCGGCGACCGTCAGCTGCAGGTCCTGCTCGCGCGAGTTCCAGGCGATGTTGTTCGGCCGGAAGAGCGACTGCTCGATCCCGATGGTGAACGGCGTCGACTGCCAGAGCCGCGAGCCGGAGGCGTTGCCCGTGATGTCGGCGCGCTCTAGCGCGGACGACACGAACACGTTGCCGCCCGTGAACGCGATCGGCTGCTCCAGCCGCAGCTCCGCGCTCGACTGCGTGAGCCGCTGGCTGAGATAGCGGATGGTGCCATCCGGCTGCACGATCGGCGTGATCGCGCGGCGGTAGCTGGGCAGCGTGCCGGCGAACGACAGGCGCGGCATCAGGCCGGCCGAGAATCCGCGCTCGCGCCAGCGTGCCGCGTCGCGGGCGCTGCGGGCCGCGCGCGCGCTCGGCCCGTTGCCGAGCGCCCGGTCGACGGTCTCCTCGAGCGTGATCGTGGGACCGACCGGCTCACGTGCAGGGGCCTGCGTGGGCATCGGAGCGGCGGGCGCCTGCGCGGAGAGCGGCGCGGCCAGCAGGAGCGCGGAGACGGCGCGCGCGGCCGGCCGGCGGAGGGTGCGGAAGGCGTCCATCATTCGTAGCGCAGGCAGACGACGGGATCCTGGCGGGCGGCGCGCCACGCGGGGACGATGCCGAACACGAGCCCCACCGTCAGCGACACGCCGAAGGCGACGAACACCGAGAGTGGGGAGACGATCGTGGCGATCTTGGCGAAGCGCTCGATGCCGACGCTGAGCCCGACGCCGAGCAGGATGCCCGCCATGCCGCCCGCGAGGCTGATGAGCACGGCCTCGGCGAGGAACTGCGCGAGCACGTCGCGCTGGCTGGCGCCGAGCGCGCGCCGCACGCCGATCTCGCGGATGCGCTCCAGCACCGAGGCGAGCATGATGTTCATGATCCCGATGCCGCCGACGATCAGCGAGATCGACGCGATGGCGCCGAGGACGACGTTGAAGATCGTCTTCGTGCGCTGCTCCTGCTTGAGGAGCATCTCGGGGACGTTGACCTCGAAGTCGACGACGCCGTTGTGCCGGCGCGCCATCAGCCGCTGCACGACCTCCGCGACCTGCGAGACGTAGCGCGCGTCGGCCACCTGCACGACCAGGCGGTCGAGCTGGTTCTGGTTCAGCCGCTCGGCGCGCGCGGTGGCGTCCTCGTTCTTGGTCGCCTCGTCGTCGTTGTTGAACTCCTGCGCCGCGCGCTCGACGTCGCGGTTGGTGATCTGCGCGCGGTTGCGGTAGCGCAGCAGCGCGGTCGACAGCGGGACGTAGACGTCCATGTTCGCATCGCGGATGCCGAGGCGCTGCGCGGTCTGCTCGGAGACCGGGCGCGGCGCGAGCACGCCGACGACCGTGAGCCACGTCTCGCCGACCTTGATGCGGCGGCCGATGGGCGGCTCCTTGGTGAAGAAGCGCGCGCGCAGCCCGCTGCCGATGACGGCGACCGGCATGCCGCGCTCGAGGTGCATCGGCGCGAAGCGGCCACCCTCCGCCATCTCGAGGTTGAAGGCGCTGAAGTACGCGCTGTCGACGCCCACGAGCTTCACCGAGCGGCGCTGCCCCTCGCGCGTGGCGTTGGTCTGCAGCGACAGCTCCGTGCTGACCGAGCGCACCTGCGGCACGACGTCGCGGATGCTCTGCGCGTCGAGCGCGGTGAGGCCGGGCGTGTAGCGCTTGCTCTCCTTCTCGTCCTTCTCGCCGGCCTTCTCCTCCTTCTGCTCCACCAGCGGCGTGACGATCACGTTGTTGGAGCCCAGGAGCTTCATCTGCGCCAGGATCTCCTGCTCGGCGCCCTTGCCGATGGCCAGCATCGCGATGACCGACGCGACGCCGAAGAGGATGCCGAGCGAGGTGAGGGCGGCGCGGAGGGTGTTGTGGCCGACCGCCTCGATGGCGGCGCGCAGGCCGAAGGCGATGAGGCGGAGCGTGGCGGCGCGGTCGCTGCCGTGCGGCGGGCGCGCGTCGGCGCCGGGCGCGCCCGTGCCGCCCGCGGGCGGCGCGTACGTCGCCCCCTGGGGTGTGGTGACGACTCCCACGGTACCGCTCAGCGCGACGTGGAAGCGGCGGTCGCCTTGGCGACTGGGGCAGCGGCGGGCGCCGGCGTCGGCGCGGCCGTGGGCGGCACCACGGGCACCGGCGCCTTCTGCGCGCTGTCGGAGGGCTTCGCGGGCGCGGACTGCTTCGGCCGGCCGGGGAGCGTGACCGTCTGCAGCGTCGCGGCGTCGGCGGGCGCGGCGAGGAGCACCTCGTCGCGCGGCTCCAGGCCGCGGGCGACGATCACCTCGTTGTCGTTCATCAGGCCCGTCTCGATCTCCTGCCGCACGACCGAGCCGCCGCGGCGGCGGAAGACGAAGGTGCGGCCGCTGTCGGCCTGCACCGCCTCGAGCGGGATGAAGCGCGCCTTCTTCACGACCGCCGTCTGCACGGCGTTCGACGTCGTCATGCCGGGGCGCAGCGTCGTGTCCGACTGCATCACCTGCACCTTCACCTCGAACACCTTGGCGTCCGTGTTCGGGCGCTGCTCGCCGACGTTGGCGACCGCGGTGACCTTCCCCGTGAGCACCTTGGACGGATCGGAGTCGAGCGAGAGCTTCACCTCCTGGCCGACCGCGAGCTTCCGCACGTCGATCTCGTTGACGTAGGTGATCGACTCCATCTGCGTCAGGTCGGGGAGCGTCGCCACCGTGGGCTCCCACGGCGAGACCTGCGAGCCGACGACCTTCTTCCGGCCGTTCCACTCCTTGGCGTAGATCACCATGCCCGGCGCCGGCGCCTTGATCGTGAAGGCGCCCACGACGTCCTGGATGATCTTGAGCGTGTTCTTGTGGCGGTCGAGGTCCGCGCCGACCTCGCGCATCTTCGCGATCGCCTGCTGCGTCTTGGTCGCGTAGTCGCGCTTCGCCTGCGCGAGGGCGCGGTCGGCCTTCTGCAGGTCGATCTCCGCCTGCCGGCGCACCGAGGGCGCCTCGTACTGCGCCTGCTCCTTGGCGATGCGCTTCTCCTCGAGCGCGAACTCCAGCGTGCGCAGCTCCTCGCGCGCCTTGGAGAGGTTGAGCGTCGAGTCGAGCTGCGCCTGCGTGTACTGCGCCTCCGCCTTCTGCACGTTGAGCTGCACCTCGTTCAACTTGCCGGCGGCGGCGCCGCGATCGAGCTCCGCGACCATGTCGCCCGCCTTCACCACCGTCCCCTCGGGGACCAGCGTCGCGATCTTGATCGGCTGGTAGATCTGCGCCTGCGGGAGGTTGGGCGGCCCCTGCACCTGCACCGACTTCACGGCGCGCAGCTCGCCCGTGGTAGTGACGGTGACCTTGAAGTCGCCCTCCTTCACCTGGACGACGAGGGGATCGGTCTCGGGCTTCGCGGCGCCGAGGGTGCGCCAGGCGACGAGGCCCGCGATGGCGACGACGGCGGCGGCACCGGCGGCGAGGACGGGGCGCGAACGGGGAAGGCGCATGTGCGGCGGGGGGAAGCGACGAACGGGGAGCGAGACCGCGGCGGCGCGGCCCCAAGCGGCTGCTACTATGCACTTCGTTGCGGCCCCGCGGAAGAGCGCATCGTACCGGCGAGGCGACGCTTCGACACGCCCCGTGGCGCAAAGGGTTTCGTCGTCCGGCGAACCCGGCCGCCGTCCGCCGGGACCATCCCTTGCACATGCGCGCGGTCCCGTGCGCGGCCCGTCCGCGCCGGCCATCCGATGCACCCCGCGCGGCAGGCGCGCACGATCCATCACCGGAGGGCAGATGACCACCCAATCCGACATCGCCGCGGCGCTCCAGCGCCAGGGCGTCAACGTCTACGGGCTGCAGGTGAGCGGCTCCGAGGTCCGGGGCACCGTGGGCACCGAGGCCGACCGCGACAAGGCGCAGCAGGCGATCCGCGCGGTCGCCTCCGACGCGCAGGTCAGCCTCCAGGTCAACAGCGGCTTCGCCGACCAGGCCACGCGCAGCGGCGAGGCGACCGCCGGCCGCACCTACACCGTGAAGGCGGGTGACACGCTCTCCAAGATCGCCAAGGACGTCTACGGCGACGCGTCGCAGTGGAAGAAGATCCACGCGGCCAATCGCGACGCGATCCCGAACCCGGACATGATCCACCCGGGCCAGGAGCTGCAGCTTCCCTGAGCCGCGGCGGGGCCGGATGCGACGCGGGGGCGCCGACCAGCCGGTCGGCGCCCCCGCGTGCATTCTCCCTCCGTCGCCAAGCCGCGCGCAGTCAGACCGCCACCGGCTCCTCGGCGCCCTGCTCCGCCGACTCGGTCGGATCGGCGACGTCCCACTCGTTGCCGCACTTCAGGCACTTGCGGTAGCTGCCGCGCGTCTTGTTCTGCTTCGCCTCCGCGCCCTCGTAGCCGCACTCGGGGCAGACGTCCTTCACCGGCTTGTCCCAGACGACGAAGTCGCAGTTGGGATAGTTCTCGCAGCCGTAGAAGATCTTGCCGCGCGCCTTCGACTTGCGCTGCGAGATGTCGCCGCCGTCCTTCGGGCACTTCACGCCCGTCGGCAGCGCGCGCGTGCCGCGGCACTTCGGGAAGCGGCTGCAGCCCAGGAAATCGCCGCTCTTGCCCTGGCGCAGGTACATCGGCGCGCCGCACTCGGGGCACAGGTACTCGGTCACCACCGGCGGCTTGCGCTCGCCCGTGATCGGCCGCGTGTACTTGCAGTTCTTCGGGTGGTTCTCGCACGCGACGAACGGGCCGAAGAAGCCCGCCTTCGGCACCAGCTTCCCGCCGCACTCCTTGCACCGCTCCGTCTCCAGCGCGGAGAGGTCGTGCGCCTCGGCGATCAGCAGGTCGAGGTCGCGGTCGTGCAGCTCCTCGGAGAACGGGCCCCAGAACTCCTGCAGCGCGGTGCGCCAGTCGACCGTGCCGCCCTCGACGCGATCGAGCTCCCCTTCCATGGTCGACGTGAACTGCACGTCGAAGATGGCCGGGAACTTCTTCACCATCACCTTCTCGACCGTCTCGCCGAGCGCGGTCGGGAAGAAGCGGCGCTGCTCGAGCAGCACGTAGCGGCGGTCGGCGAGCACCGAGATGATCGACGCGTACGTCGACGGGCGGCCGATGCCGAGGCGCTCCAGCTCCTTCACCAGCGACGCCTCGGAGAACCGCGGCGGCGGCTGCGTGAAGTGCTGCTGCGGCACGATCTCCTTCACCGGCACGCGCTCCCCCAGCTCCAGCATCGGCAGCGCCTGCTCGTCCTCGAGCGCGACCGAGTCGCCCTCCTCGCGCGCCTCGCGGTAGAGCGCGAGGAAGCCCTGGAACTTCACGACGCTGCCCGTGGCGCGGAACGCGTACGACGACACGCCCGACGCGTAGGCCGCACCCGACGTGGGCTTCAGCTCGAAGTCGACGGTGGTGGTATCGAACACCGCGGGCGCCATCTGCGACGCCATGAAGCGCTTCCACACCAGCTCGTAGAGCTTCAGCTGGTCGGCCGAGAGGTACTTGCGCACCAGCTCCGGACGGCGCGTCGGATCGGTGGGGCGGATGCCCTCGTGCGCGTCCTGCGCGTTCGTCTGCTTCGTGCTGCCGTACAGCTGCAGCCCCGGCGCGAGGTAGTCCTCGCCGAAGAGCGTGCGCAGGTGCTCGCGCGCCGCCGTCGCCGCGCTCTCCGCCACGCGCGTCGAGTCGGTACGCATGTACGTGATGAGGCCGACCGCGCCCTCGGGGCCGAGGTCGATGCCCTCGTACAGGTCCTGCGCGAGGCGCATCGTGCGCTTGGAGCCGAAGCCCAGCTTCTTCGCGCCCTCCTGCTGCAGCGTGGAGGTCGTGAACGGCGCCTGCGGGTTCTTGCGACGCTCGCGCCGCTTCACGTCGGTGACCGGGAAGATGTCGCGCCCCGCGAGGTCCGCGAGGATCGCGTCCGCCTGCGCGGCGTTCGAGATCTCGGGCTTCTTCCCATCGACGTGGTGGAGCTTCGCGGTGAAGGGCTGCGTCCCCTTCTCCAGCTGCGCGGTGACCGACCAGTACTCGACCGGCAGGAACGCGCGGATCTCGCGCTCGCGCTCGACGATCAGGCGCAGCGCCACCGTCTGCACGCGGCCGGCGGAGAGCCCCTTCTTCACCGTCTTCCAGAGCACCGGGCTGGCCTTGTAGCCCACCAGGCGATCGAGGACGCGGCGCGCCTGCTGTGCGTCGACCTTGCCCGAGTCGATGTCGCCCGGCTGCTCCATCGCCCGCGCGATCCCTTCCTTCGTGATCTCGTGGAAGAGGACGCGCCGGATGGTCGGCTTGGGGCCGCGCTTGGGCGTGATGAGGTCCGCGACGTGCGCGGCGATCGCCTCGCCCTCGCGGTCAGGGTCGGTCGCGACGAAGATCTCCTTCGCGTCCTTCGCGGCGCTCTTCAGCTCCGCGATCGTCTTCTCCTTGCCCGCGATCGGCTCCAGCTGCACGTCGAAGCCGTGGTCCACGTCGACGCCCAGCTTCTTCTCGGGCAGGTCCATGATGTGGCCCACGGTCGCGCGCACCTTGTAGCCGCGGCCGAGGTACTTGCCGATCGTCTTCGCCTTCGCCGGCGACTCGACGATGACGAGGGAGGTCGTGCCCGGAGGCGTCGGCTCCTCGTCCGCGGCCGGATCGAAGGCGGCCGCCCGGGCGCGCGTGGTCCGCGCGCCGCCGGCGGCGGTCGCCTTCTTGGCCGTCGTCTTCTTCGTCGCTGTCTTCTTGGTCGCCATGGTCCCTAGTGTACCGTCGAGGACTCGGCCGATCCGCCGAACGCGCCGTCGATCAGCGCGCGGAGGTCGTCGACCGCGATGCGTCCATCTATTTGAACGAGCGCCCGCTCGATCACGTGTTCGAGCTCGGCGACCGACCAGCCGGCCGCCGCCCTGCGTTGGATCAGGTGGCCCCACGCCTCGCTGGAGAAGCGCGCCCGCTCGTGGGCCGCGGGGATGCGGAGCGCGGGCGGAGCCGGCGGGACGGCGTCCGCCGATTCTGCGGCGCTCGCCGCCCCGATAGCCGGATCGGCCGCGCCCGCCGGTCGTGCGGCCGGCGCGGGCCCCCCGTTTCCAGGATCGCCCGCGAAGGCGGACACCACCGTATCGATCCGACGCGCGTCGTACCCCCGCGCCGCCAGATACACCCGGACCGCCCGGAGGTCCGCCGAGCCGTCGAAGCGCTCCCGCAGCTCCTGCAGCAGCGCGTCCAGGCCCTCAGGGGCGAGCCCCTCGGGCGACGGGTCGTCGCGATCCGCCGTCATGCTCCTCCCTCCGCCGCCCGGACCAGCGCCGCCACCCGGTCGGCGACGCCGGCCGGGTCGAGCCCGTCGGTGTCCACCGTGAGGTCGGCCGTCTCGTAGGCCGCCGACCGGCGCGCCAGCAGCGCGGCCAGCGCCGCCAGCGGATCGTCCGCGTCGGCCAGCAGCGGCCGGTCGGCGACCGCCGCACCCAGCCTGGCGAGCGCGGCCGCCGGCGTGGTCCGCAGGTAGATGATACGCCCCGCCGGCCGCAAAGGTGCCGAGGCGGCCGAGTTCGCCAGCCAGCCGCCGCCGGGCGCGAGGACCATCGCCGGCGCTGCGGCGAGCTCGCGCGACAGCACCGCCTCCCGCTCCCGGAACGCCGCCTCGCCGTCGCGGGCGAACTGCTCGGGCACCGACGCCCCGATCCGCCGCGCCAGCTCGACGTCGAAGTCGAGGAAGGGGCGACCGAGGGCCGCGGCGACCAGCGGGCCGACCGTGCTCTTCCCGGCGCCCGGCAGCCCCACGAGGATCACGTGGCGGGCGCTCACGCGCCCGGGTCGGAGGCGGCGGGGGCGCCGGCCGCGTCGGGGGCGTCCTCGGGGAGGCGGGCGCGGACCTGCGCCAGGTAGCCGTCGACGTTGCGCGTCAGCTCGGCCAGCGAGTCGCCGCCGAACTTCTCGAGCACCGCCTGCGCGAGGACGAAGGCCGCCATCGCCTCCGCGATCACCCCCATCGCCGGCACGGCGGTCACGTCGCTCCGCTCGGCCGCCGCGGCGGCCGGGGCGGCCGACTTCACGTCGATCGTCTGGAGCGGGCGCATGAGCGTGGCGATCGGCTTCATGGCGACGCGGACGAGCAGCGGCTCGCCGTTCGTCATGCCGCCCTCGAGCCCGCCCGCCCGGTTGGTGAGCCGGCGGACGTTCCCCGCCCGCTCCCGCCCCGGCGCCAGCGCGATCTCGTCGTGCACGTCGGCCCCGCTGCGCCGCGCGGCCTCGAAGCCCAGCCCGATCTCGACGCCCTTCACCGCCGGGATCGAGAGCATCGCCTGGCCGAGGCGGCCGTCGAGCTTGCGGTCCCAGCTGACGTGCGAGCCCAGCCCGACCGGCAGCCCGGTCGCGACCACCTCGACGATGCCGCCGAGCGTGTTCCCCGCCCGCTTCGCCTCGTCGATGCGGGCGATCATCGCCTGCTCGGCCGCCGAGTCGAGGACGCGGACCGGCGAGGCGTCCGAGGCGGCATTGAGGTCGGCGGGCAGCTCGAACGGCTCGCAGTCGATGCCGCCCAGGTGGACGACGTGGCTGCCGATCCGGACGCCGAGCTCCGCCAGCAGGCGCCGGCAGACGGCGCCGACGGCGACGCGCATCGTCGTCTCGCGGGCGGAGGCGCGCTCCAGGATGTCGCGGGCGTCGGCGCGCTCGTACTTGAGGACGCCCGTCAGGTCGGCGTGGCCGGGGCGGACGCGGGTCAGCGCGCGGCGGCGTAGATCCGGGTCGCTCTCGCGCGGCGCCGGGTCCATCACGTCGACCCAGTTCTTCCAGTCCGCGTTGCGGACGAGCATCGAGATCGGGCCGCCCAGCGTCTCCCCCGCCCGCACGCCGCCCAGGAACTCGACCCGATCGGTCTCGATCTGCATGCGGCGGCCACGCCCGTACCCCTGCTGCCGCCGCGCCAGGTCCGCGTCCACGTGCTCGGCCAGGAGGGGCAGGCCCGCGGGCATGCCTTCGAGGACGGCGACGAGGGCGGGGCCGTGCGATTCGCCGGCGGTGGTGAAGCGGAGGGCGGACATGCGACGGGAGGGAGGGGTCCGGCGGGGGCGAGCGAAGCAAAGTAACAGTGTCGCGGCCGGCGCCACCCCGCAGCGGGCTGGACCGTGGTGGACTGGCAGGCGGCGGAACGGCGACGGCGCCGGCCCCCTGGAGGGCCGGCGCCGTCGGGTGCGCGGGGCGCGGGACCGGGCGGTCCGCGACCTATCGGCGCGAGAAGGACGGGGTGCAGCCGGAGTTGAACTCGCGCTCCAGCGGGACCACCACCACGCCGCGCGCCGAGGCGCCGACGAGGACGATCTGGCCGTTCGGGCGGAGCGAGGCCTTGATCGGCCCGATGATCGGGTCGCGGATCTCGATCGTGCCCAGCTTCTGGTAGCAGTAGCTGTCGAAGACCTCGATCTGCGGCGTCATGGAGGCCGAGAAGGCCAGGCGGCGCCCGATGTCCGGCGTGAAGGCGCCGGAGCCGGCGTTCAGCGGATGGAAGTCGAAGCCCGCGTTCGGGCCGCCCGTCGTCTGCATCAGCCCCTGCAGCCGCAGCTGCTGGTCGATGATGTAGGTGGAGTCGCCGCGGATCGCCGAGAGCGCGCCGTCGAAGTTGATGGCGACGCCCCGCACCGACGAGAAGGCGTTGGCGATGTAGTCCGACACGTCGCGCGGGCGCGAGATGCCGCGGTCGATGACCGGCGTCTCGAAGAGCCAGGTCCGGCCGGCGATCTGGATGTCCTCCTGCAGCCCCGGATCCGCCTCGAAGCCGATCGCGCGGCTGCCGCGCACCGAGCCGCCCTCACCGAGGATCGCGCGGGCGAAGTTGCCCGAGTTGCGGACGAAGGTGGTGTCGCGGAAGGCGAGCTTCTCGACCTCGACCTCGATGCTGTAGAGGCGGCGCGAGCCGTCGAGCCCCGTGAGCGTCTGGATGAACGGCACCAGCGTCACCATCTCGGGCGGCTGCTCGCAGGTGCTCGGCAGCCGGTACGAGGGGTGGGCGGCGAAGCGCTCGACCTCGAGGGTGTCGGCGCGGCGCGCCGCCGTGCCCATCGCCTGCTCGAAGAAGAAGTGTGACGTGCAGCGCGTCAGGTTCTCCCAGCGGATCGTGCCCTTGTTCGGGAACGGCGTCGTCTGGCCGGGCGTGGGCGTGGTCGAGTAGACCAGCTTCACGTCGCCGCAGCTGTCGCCGTTGGTGCTGAACGTCTCGCACGTGGCGGCGAGGAACTGCGGGCGGTCGCTGAAGTCGTAGACCTTGCGGGTCCGCATGATCTCGCCCGTCGTGGCCGAGAGCTCGCTGGTGACCGAGTAGGCGATGATGTTCGGCAGCGGGTAGCGGTAGACCTCCGTGCCGCCGCCGTCCGCGCCCACCTGGACGTAGCTGATGTTCGTGCCGCCCGAGTTCGCGACGAGGAGCGTGTCGCCCTGGACGCCCGCGCGGCGGCGCGGCCAGCCGACGATGCCCCACGGCCGCGAGCCGACGACGATCGGCTGCTCGAACGCCTGCCGCGAGAGGCTGAACACCTCGACCTGGTTGCGATCGATGTTGGTCAGGTAGAGGCGGTCGTAGCGGTTCATGTACACGCCGTCGGCGAGCAGGCCGCCGTTCGGCAGGTCGCGCGTGGCGCCCGACACCACGAGCACCGAGTCGACGCGGTCGGCGCCCGAGGCCATGCGCGTGTAGGCGCGGCGCTGCGCCATGTTGGTCGCGAAGGCGCGCACGTAGACCGGCGCCGGCAGCGTCAGCGACGGGAGCCGGAAGCGGAAGGTCGCCTCGGCCACCGTCAGCTGGCCGGAGAGCACGGTGGAGTCGGCGAGCAGGACGCGCTTCTGCACCGTGTCCACGATCTCGAAGCCGAGGACGCGGATGCCCGTCGGGTCGCTGGCGGAGACGCGCACCGTGTCCTGCGTCTCGACGCGGCGCGTGACGCCCGACGTGACGACCGGCGTGCTGTTGACCGCGGTGATCGGCTGCACGGCGAACGACGTCGGCACGCCGGTCGCGCGCTGGCCGAGCGAGTCGATGACGAACGGCGTGACCGTGAGGACGCCCGTCTGCGCGGTGGCCGGCACGACGAGCGTGTCGAGGATCGACACCGAGTCACGCAGCGGCTCGCGGAAGAAGGTCGAGTCGCCGGCGGTGAAGCCGGGGCCCGTCGCGGTGTAGCCGACCGCGCGCACCTTGAGGCGCGCCGACGCGCTGAACGAGAGCACGCCCGACTTGCCGATGACGAACAGCGATCCGGGCTGCGGCGCCGTGAGGCGGACCTTCGGCGGCTCGAGGTTGCCGGTCGCCACGCGCACCGACGTCTCGGCCGCCGCGTTGCCGGCGCCGTCCGAGGCGCCGCCGGTGACGGTGATCTGCGTGCCCGCCGGCGTGCCCGCGGGGACGCGGAAGCGCACCGCCTGCGTGAAGTCGGTCACGGCGCTCGTGAACGCCGTGTCGAGGCCGACGATGGTGGTGTCCTTGCCGATCGGCAGGCGCTGCGTCGCGACGACGCGCACGCGCTTGAGGCCCAGATTGTCGCGCGCGGTGATCTGCACCGCGATGGTGGAGTCGTTGCCGCTGCCGGCGGTCGCCGGCGCGAGCGCGACCGCGGGCGGCGTGCGGTCGCTCTCGGCCCCGCCGGTGATGGCCGAGGAGGACGCGTCGCCGCAGGCCCCCAGCGCGCCGCCCAGGGCAAGCGCGCCGACCGTGCGGAGGACGCGCGTCGGGAAGTGGATCGTCGCCATATGCTCGGATCTCCCCGGGTCAGCGGCGCGGAGCCGGGATCGGGGCGGGCTCGCCCTCGTCCAGGATGTACGGCGTGACCAGGATCAGCAGGTCCTGCTTGCGCTCCTCGCTGCGCGTCTGGCCGAAGAGGCGGCCGACGAACGGCAGGTCGACGAGGAACGGGATGCCCGTCTTGACCGTGAAGGTCTTGGTGACCGTGAGGCCGCCGATCGCCGCCGTCTCGCCGTCGCCGACGAGCACGCGGTTCTCCGCGCGCTGGCGGTTGAAGACGACGCCCACGTCGGTGGTCGACAGCTGCGCGTCCGAGTTCTCGGCGCTCACGTCGAGGACGATGCGGCGGTTGTTCGTGACCTGCGGGACCACGCTGAGGCGGATGCCGGCCTCCTCGAGGCGGACCGTCGCGCGCGGCTGCCCGCCGCCGAACGCCGCGCCGGAGCTGGCGTCGATCACGCGGATCGGCACCTGCTGACCGACGAAGATCTCCGCCGGGCGGTTGTTCAGCGTGACGATGCTCGGCTCCGACTGCACGTCGGCGAGCTCGCTCTGCTGCAGCGCGTTGACGAACGACGTCAGCTGGAAGCGGCCGAGCGTGGCCGAGTAGATCAGGTTGAGCGCGGAGGGCTGCAGCGCCGTGTTGGCGTTGGCGAGCGCCGACAGCGCGTTGCCGCCGAGGGCGATGCGGTCGCCGGGGAACGGGTCGCCGCCGCCCATCGCGTCGGGGACGCCGTCGCCGTTGGTGTCCATCGGCTTGCGCGTCGAGGGATCGATGCGCTGCACGAGCTGCTGGAAGAACTGCTGCGTGCCCGTGCCGAGGTCGTACGAGACGCCGATGTCCTCGAGGCCCGTGCGGTTGACGAAGAGGATCTTCGCCTTGATCGCGACCTGCGGCGTGCGCACGTCCAGCTCGCGGACGCGGGCGACGATCTCGGGGATGTTGGACGGGACGTCGCTGATCAGCAGCTTGTTCGTCGAGCGGTCGGCGGTGACGGCGCCGCGGACCACGCAGCCCATCGGGACGCCCTTCTGGTCGCCCTGGTTGCTCGACATCGACGTGGCCTGCCCCGGGTTCTTCGCCTGCTGGGCGGCCGCCGCGGCGGCGACGTCGCCCGGCGCGCACTCGCGCGAGAGCAGCGTCTGGATCAGCGGGACCAGCGAGTCGGCCTTGGCGTAGTTGATGTCGATGATCTGGGTCGCCACCGGCTCGGTCGCGCGGTTGCTCGCCAGGTTCTTGTAGCTGTCGACCGTGATGATGCCGTTCTTGCCGTCCTCGCTGAGCGCGAGGCCCTGCGAGCGCAGGAGCGCGCGGAGCGCGACGTCCCACGGCTGGTCCTTGATCTCGGCCGTGATGTTGCCGACGACGTCCTTGCCGACGATGATCGTGCGGCCGGAGAACGCGGCGAACGCGGCGACGACGTCGCGGATGTCGGCGTCCTGGTAGGTCACCGTAAGGCGCGCGCCGTCGCGGGCGACGGCCTCGCGCTGCTCCTTCTGCGCGCGCGTCTCGCGCTCGGCCACACGCTCGGCCTCGCGCTGCTGCGGCGCGGGAGCGGCCGTCGCGGGCACGGTCACCGCCGGCGCGGGCGTCTCGCGGCGCGGGGCCGGCTCGCTCGGCGCGGCGGGAGCCGCGGCGACGTAGGAGTCGGTCGGGCGGCCGGCCTGCCAGGGGGCGAAGGCGGCGCCGCTCTCGCCCTGCACCACCAGGCGGACCGCGCCGTCGACGCGCTCGACGCGGTAGGTGCGGGGGCCGTCGAGCTCCACGACGACGCGGACGACGCCGGCCTTGAACTGCGCGAGGCGCACGTTCTTCACGCCACCGCGCGACGCGCCGTCGTAGCGCGCCCCGCCGGCGACGGCGAGCGTCGCGCCGTTCAGGTCGAGCACCACGCGGCGCGGCCCGTCGAGCACGAAGTCCTGCACCGTGACCTCGCGGTCGATGCGGATGAGGACCGCGGCCGCGGCGTTGTCGCCGGCGACGACGCTGACGCCGGTGACGGCGGCGCGCGCATCGAGGGCGGGCGTGTGGCGCGCGATCGGGTTCGTGATCGCGACCAGGGTGATGGGCGCGCGAACGGTCGTCGCAGGGACGGACGCGAGCGCGGGGGTCGCGGCCGTGACCGCGGCGGTGAGCAGGGAGCCGACGCCCCTCATGGCAGCCTCGTAGCGGTAGAGTCCTGAAGCCCCAGGATCTCCTGGCGGCTGAAGCCGAGCTCCTCGATCGTGAACACGACGTGCTTCTGGCGGATCTGCGCCACGCGCATGCGGCCGAGCAGCTGGCCGGGGCGGACGCGATGCTGCTTCCTGGTCGTGGAGTCGCGCAGGATGGCCACCGAGCCGGCGCCGCGCGGATCGTAGACGACCGCGACGAGCCGCAGCTCGCTGGGCATCGGGCGGATCACCGACGTCGAGATCAGCGCGCGGAAGGGATCGCGGCGCGCGCCGCCGCCGTAGGCGAACACCTCGCGCTCGATGGTCGCGGTGGTGGGCGTCGTGTCGCGGCGGACCGCGCGCACGGCGGGGCGCACCGGCGTCGGCGCGGCTGCAGCGGCCGTCGCCTTCGCGACCGGCTCGGCCTTCGCGGACTTCGTGGCGGTCGGAGCGGGCGTCGCAGCCGGCGTCGCAGCCGGCGTCGCAGCCGCTGCGGGCTTCGCGGCCGCCGCCGTCGCCTTCACGGCTGCCGCCTTCGCGGGCGTCGCCACCACCGTCGGCTCCTCGGCGTGCGCGCCGAAGAACAGCCAGCCCGCGGAGGTGAGCGTGAGCGAGAGCGCGACGCCCAGCAGCGCGAGCCGCCGCGCCTGGGGATTGAGGGTCACGGGAGCACCTCTCCGGCGCGCGAGGCGCCGCCGGGCGCCGCGGTGTGCGCCACGTAGGTCTGGAGCGTCACCGTCGCCATCAGCGGCTGCACGGTGGGGGCGGGAGCGCCGGCGGGGCGCGCCGCGGCCTGCGCGCTGTTCTTCGCCTGCGCGGGCGCGAGCGCGAACGTCACCGGCGCCACGATGCGAGGCAGCGAGCCGACGTTCGCCATGAAGGAGGTCAGCGCGTGGTAGCTGCCGACCACCGTCACCTTGTAGCGGTGCGTGTCGAACTGGTCGCCGCCGATCACCGGCTCGGGCTGCACGCCGCCGATCTCGAGGCCCGCGCGGCGCGCGGCCGTCGAGACCTCCTCGAGCACCGCCGGCACCTCGTGCGCGGTCGGCACCAGCTGGCGCAGCACGCCGAGCGTGGCGCGCGAGCGCGCGGCCTGCGCGCGGAGCGTCTTCGCGGTGCCGCGCTTCAGCTCGCGCATCGCGCGCTCGTTCGTGTCCTCGAGCCGCTCGACGCGCGCGCGCTGCTCGTCGAGCTCCAGCGCGCGCGCGCTGTACGGGTAGAGGTAGTAGTAGACCCCCAGCCCGCCGGCGATCAGCGCCACGGCGAACTTGATCTGGTCCTTCTTCTCGGTCGGGAGCAGCGGCACGGGGCTCTCCTCAGCGCAGCGGAACGGTGGTCGCCCGCGTCCGCACGAGCCCGCGCATCGGCGTCTCGTACTCGCCGTCGAGCGTGAACTCCGTGACGTCGCGGCCGTCGACGACGACCGCCTCGGACTTCGCGAGCTGCACGCGCTGCACGAACGGCGACGCCTCGAGGTCGCGCATGAACGTCGTCAGCGCCTGGATGTCGACCGTCTGGCCGACGATGCGGAACTTCAGGCCGCCCTTGGCGCTGTCGGCGGCGATCGAGTCGGCCTTGGCGGCGGCCTTGCCCGCCGCGGTCGTGTCGGTGGACTTGCGCGCGGCGGCGGGGCGCGGCGCGCCGCTCGTCTGCTTGACGTTGGTGAGCCAGGTGTAGGCGGGGAGGCTCTGGCTCACCTCATCGAGCACGTGCGCCCAGACGTAGCGGTTGCTGTCGATGGCCGCGATGATCGCGAGCTGCTTCTCCACCGAGTCCCGCTCGGCCAGCGCCTGCTTGCGGTCCTTGATCACGCTGTGGAAGCGCGTCGAGTCGCCGACGGCGGCGGTCTCGCGCTCCGCGAGCTGCTCGGCGTCGCGCAGCTGGAGGACGTGCGCGCCGCCGATGCCGCCGGCGCTGCCGACGAGCATGACGACGGCGGCGGCGAGGTAGCGGTCGCGGACGGCGAGCTTCGCGCGCTCGACGAGCGCCCCGACCGTGGGGCTCGTGCCGCGGCGCGCGGCCTGGCGGCCGGGGAGGAGGTTGACCTCGATGATCATCGGGCGGCTCCGGAGTGGGCGGGACGCGGCGCGGTCACGCGACCTTCCGCAGGGCGAGGCCGAGGGGGAGCATCAGCAGCGGGGCGACGGCGTCGGCGTCGAGGCCGTCGAACGCGCCGTCGCGCACCGCGATGCCGCCGAGGGGCTGCGCCACCTCGACCGAGAC
This sequence comes from Roseisolibacter agri, assembly GCF_030159095.1. Classification (NCBI taxonomy): domain Bacteria; kingdom Pseudomonadati; phylum Gemmatimonadota; class Gemmatimonadia; order Gemmatimonadales; family Gemmatimonadaceae; genus Roseisolibacter; species Roseisolibacter agri. Next base: position 199,903 of record NZ_BRXS01000007.1, on the reverse strand, counting down.
GCGGAGCTGGGTCGCGACCGCCTGGGCGAGGCCCGGGATGCGCGCGCCGCCGCCGCACAGGTAGAGCGCGCGGAGCGGACCGGCCGTGCGCGACGCGGACTCGAGGAACGCGGCCGCGCGCTCGACGCCGACCGCGACGTCCTGCGCGTGCCGCGCGACGATGGCGCCGAGTGCAGCGGTGGCCGCGCCACCGGCGTCGCCATGCCCCTGCAGCACGCGCTCCGCGTCGCGCGCCGACAGCCCGAGCTCGCGCTGCAGGTCCTCGCGCACGCGGCGCGTGCCGGCGGCCAGGTCGCGCGTCAGCACCGGCACGCCCTCCTCGAGGATGTTGACGTTGGTGACCTCGTGGCCCACGTTCGCCAGCGCGACGACGCCGGTGAGCGCGTCGGGATAGCTGGTCTCGAAGGCGTTGTGCAGCGCGAAGGCGTCGACGTCGACGACGCGCGGCTTGGCGCCCGCATCCTCGAGCAGGCGGACCTTCGCCTCGACCAGCTCGCGCTTGGCCGCGACGAGCAGCACGCTCATCTCGGGCGCGTCGCCGGCGGGATCGAGGATCTGGAAGTCGAGCTGCACGGAGTCCATGTCGAACGGGACGTGCTGCTCCGCCTCCCAGCGAATCAGCTCCCGCGCGGCGGCCTCCTTCACGCGCTCCATGCGGATGCGCTTGACGATGACGTCGCGGCCGCCGATGGCGACGACGACGTTCTTGGCCTGGTCGGCGGCGGCGGCGAGCGTCTCGCGCACCGCGTCGGCGACGAGCGCCGGGTCCATCACCTCGCCCTCGACGATCGCGTCGTCCGCCAGCGGCGTGACGACGACGCGCGTCAGCTCCGGCACGGCGCCCGAGTGGTCGACGACGGTGGCCTTCACGAGGCCGGATCCGATGTCGAGACCGACGGTCTGCTTGCTCCGACCGAAGATGCGCATGAGCGGGTGAGCGGTGAGGATTTGCAGGGTGATCGCGCGCCGCCGATGCACGTCGGCCGCTTCACGCGCTCAACACGAACGGGGCGCACCGGGGGTAACGGCTGAGGCGTGCGATCCGTCACCTCCTGGCCTACCGTGTGACGGTGACCCCTCCCCGCCTGCCTAGGGACATGACGCGCGAGGCCACCAGCGTGACGGTCGTGACCGCGCAGGACGAGGATTCGACGACGCTCGCGGGGCCCAGCACGACGGCGTGCGCAGCACCCGTCGCGGCCGCGCGCTGACGCACGAGCAGCGCGCCCGTCACGCGCATCGACGCATTCGGAGCGCGCAGCGCGCCGCGCACGATGACGACGCCGGTGATGGCGACGTCGCCCTCCACTTCGAGGTCGCCGTCGACGAGCAGAATGCCCTGCATGCGCGCGGGACCGCGCAGGCGCGTGACCTCTGCGCCACGCACGTGGACGACCGGTGCGACCTCCGTGCACGCGGCCGACGCGCCCGCCCCGCGTCGCGGCTCGCCCCAGCTGCCGACGTCGACGACGCACGCGCCGCCGGCCTCGCGCGGGAGCGGCGAGACATCCGTGCCCGAGGGGACGACGACGTCGGCGCGCTGCACCAGCGCGTCCCACGACTGATCACCGTAGACGTCGAAGGTCGCGTCGTCGCGCGCGGCCGGCGTGACGAGGACGCGGTGCGCGGCCGGCACGTCCGGCGCGACGCCGACGGAATCGGCGTCGGCGCCGATCGCGAGATCGGCGGGGACCGGGAGCGGCGGCGGGCAGTCCCAGCCGGCCGGCGCGACGTCGCCGCCGCGCAGCACCGCGCCCGCGGCCGCGACCACCGCGCCGCCGGAGGTGAGCGCCGCCGGCGGCGCGATCCAGACGCGCGACAGCCGCACGAACGCGCCCGCACGTCGGACGGCGAGCGATCCCGCCCCCACGACGCCGGTGGCGACGCGCGACTCCGCAACGAGCAGGTAGCGGTGCACGTCGAGCCGCACGACGTCGAGGGTCGCGGTGCCGGCGGCGGTCGTGACGCTCACGCGCCGCGTGCCGCCGGGCCGTAGCGCGAGCACCCAGCCCGGGCTCCAGTGGCGCTGCGCCCACGCGACGGCCGCCTCGGACGTCGCACGCGCCTGCAGCGCCGCGACCGATGCCCGGCTGGCGCGCACGCCGTCGCGCATCGTCGCCTCCCCGGCGGTCGCGAGCACCGCGCCGACGGTCAGCAGCACGAGCGCGAGCGGCAGCGCGGTGCCGCGCCGCGTGACGTGCCTCGGACGGGACGACCCGTGACCGCTCATGGCGCGCGTCCCGTGTCGAGCGGCGCGCGCACCACCGCGGAGTCGCGCCAGCGTGCGCCCGGGAACGCGAGCTCGACGCGCGCGACGACGTCGAGGCGGCCGGCGTCGCGCGCGACGACCGAGAGCCCCGGCGCCTGCGCGCTGCGCGAGGCGAGCGGCCCCGCGACCGGCTGCAGCGCGCCGAGTGCGGCGGACCATTCGCGTTGTCCCAGCTGCCAGGTGCCGTCGCCGGCGCGGTAGTGCACGTAGCGGCGTCGCCGCGTCACGCGCACCGGCGCGCCCGCGCTCACCGTCGCCGGCAGCGCGGCGCCCGCGAGGCGGAGCCGCAGCTGCGCGCCCGCCGCGCGCCACGGCGCGAACGGGCCGGTGGCGCACGCGGTCGCGGAATGCTCGACGGCCACGAGGTCGCGCGCGTGCCACGCGTCGTCGCGCACGGTGGGCTGCGCGCCCTCGTCGTGCACGTGGACGACGTCGCCCGCCTCGGGCGCGTCGCTCCACCAGCCGACCGCCGGCGCGCCGGTGGCGACGGACTCCAGCACCTCGACATAGTCGCCGCCGGTGGCGCAGGCCACGCCGCCGCCGACGGGCGCGCGCACCTCGACGGCGGTGTCGGCGACGAGCAGGAGATCGGCGACGTCGGTGGGCGACGGCAGGGCGGTCGCGCCGCGCAGCTCCGCGGCCAGCACGCCCGCGGCCTGGCCGAGCTGCGCGCGCGCCTGCTCGCGCGCGTGCAGGCGGTGCGCGTGACGCAGCAGGTCCACCATCGCGCGCCCGAGCAGCGCCACCGCGAGCGTCGACAGCGTGACGCCGATCAGCACGGCGGGCAGCGAGGTGCCGGCGCGCGCACGCGGCGAGCGTCGCACTCCGGTCGTTGAGATCATGGCGCGCACCCGCGCACCGCCACCAGCCCCGCGCGCACGCCGCCCCGATCGTCCGCGGCGCGCAGCGAGTCCACCAGGATCGCGAGCGAGTCCGCGTCGCGCGACGCGGTCCACGACTCCGCGAGGCCGTCCACGGTGCGCGCGCCCGCGCCGTCCGCGCACGGCGCACCGGCCCACTCCGCCGCGCGCGCCTCCAGCAGCGCGGCGGCGTGATGACGCGCGGCCGCGCGACGCTCGTCGCGCGTGAGCGTCGCCGTGTGCCCGATCAGCGCCAGCGCGCCGGTCGCGAGCAGCAGGAGCGCGACGAGCGCCTCGACGATGGTGTCGCCGCGCGGGAGGCGTGACGGGGTCGTGGCGGTGCGCGATCGCATGGGCGCACGGTACGCCCGGGCGGCTCGCGACCACGCATCACGCGAGCGCGCGGCGGCGCATGGCGCCGCACCGGGCGCTTCGCGCGCCTATCGCCGCAGCAGGAGGTCGAGCTGCTCCTCGCCGGCGTCGGCCGAGACGGCGGCCATCCCCGTCGGCGCGAGGGAATCGGCCAGTGGGAGCACGATCACGAACGCCGCGCCGCCCTCGCGCGCGCGCTGCACCCACACCGCGCCACCCAGCTGGTCCACCGTGCGGGCGACGATCGCGAGCCCCAGGCCGGTCCCCTTCCCTGCGTCCTTCGTCGAGTAGAAGGGATCGAACACGCGCTCCCAGTCCTCGGGCGCGATGCCGGGGCCGGAGTCGGCGACGACGATCTGCGCCACCGCGCGCGGCGCGCGCCCGCCGTCGGAGAGCCACTCGGTCACGCGGCGGTTGCGGCGCGGCGGCGCGATCGTGTCGGGCGCGTCGCCCGCGCGCCGGCGCGCCTCGCGTCCCAGCTCGTCGACCGCGACCTCGCGCGACACGAGCGCGATGGTGCCCGGCCCGCCGTCCATCGCGTCGGCGGCGTTCAGCAGCAGGTTGACGATCACCTGCTCGAGCTCGTGCCGCTCCGCGAACACCGCGGGCGTCGGGTCGGCCAGCTCGGCCTGCACGGTGAGGCGGCGCAGCACGCCCTGGTCGCGCAGCAGCGCCACCGCGCCCTCGAGCACGCCGTTGACGCTCACCATCGCCGGCGTGATGCGGCGCGGACGGGCGAAGTCGAGCAGCCCGCGCACGATGCGGTCGATGCGCGCGCTCTCGCGCTCCAGCGCGTCGAGCACCGGCGCCAGCTCGGGCTGCGAGGCCGTGCGCGCGCGCAGCACGTGGGCGTAGCCGTTGATGGCGGCCAGCGGGTTGCCCACCTCGTGCGCGATCCCCGCCGCCATGCGCCCCACGGTCGCCAGCTTCTCGGCGCGCGCGCGCTGGGCCTCGCCCGCGCGCATCCGGTCGGCGAGCGCGCGCGTGCGCGCGGCGAGCGCCTCGACGTCGGCGTCGGGCGTGCCGTCGACGGCCACGCGGGCGAGCGGGCGCTCGACGTGGCGCCGCACCCAGAGCCAGGCCGCGAGCGCACACACCGCGGCGCCACCGAGCGCGATCGCCACGGGTGCGGCGTCCGCGCGCACGGCCACCACGCCGGCCACGGCGACGCCCAGCCCGATCGCGCCCGCGACGCCCGCGGCCCGCAGGGCCAGACGCGCGCGCGGCACCGCGCGCTCGGAGGCGTCGGTGCCGGGATCGGTCGGGGGGACCGGAGCTGGTCGGGAGGCGGTCGTCATGGCGCCGCGCAATGGACGACCGACCGGGCCGGTTCGCAATCGGGGGCCCAGTCGCGAGGCCCGAATGCGCGATGGGGCGGCCTCCCGGAGGAGACCGCCCCATGCGCGTCGAGCGGGTGCTGCGTCAGCCGAAGCTTACCAGCAGGCGACCACGCCCTCGGCCGTCACCGCAGCGTTCGGCGGAGTGACGCCACCGGCGTAGATGCCGCAGTTCTTCGTCGCGCCGACGCTCGTGACGCGGTTGTCGACCAGCGAGGCGCTCCAGCCGCCCGCGGCGCCCGTGACCGACGGCGTGACCTGCGCGCCGCCCGAGACCGTCCAGCTGTACGGGGCGAGCTGGATGTCGGCGAGGCTGGCGTACGTGTTCTTGTCCGCGAAGTACGACTCCTGCGCCGAGGCGAGGTTCTTCAGGTCGGACTTCATCTGGGCGATGTACGCCTTCTCCTTCGTGTTCGCGAACTTCGGGATCGCGATCGCGGCGAGGATGCCGATGATCACGACGACGATCAGGAGCTCGATGAGCGAGAAGCCCTTGCGGTTGTTGGTACGCATGACGCGCGACTCCGGTGTTGGGGGGGACGGTGGTGCGAGGCGGTACTGCGTGGTCCTGCGTGGTCGATCCGAGTCGTGATATCGGCGGCGCCCGTCGCGGACTTGAGTGTCGTCCGGGTCTCGGCGAGCGCCCTGACTCGCGGTGTTCTGCGCGTCGTGCCGCATGTCGCGACCGATTCACGCCGTCGCATTGGGCAGCGGCCGTGCCGCGTCCGGCACGCCAGGATAAGCCACGCTCCCGCAAGCACTTGCATCATTCCACCGCACGGCGGTGCGGCGTTCCGCGCCTCGCTTTTTGCACGACGCCATGCAGCTTGCGAGAGCATTTCGGCGTCGCCGCGGCTTGCCTCGTGGCACGTGCGCGCGCGGGCCGTGTCGCGCGCCAGAACGATCATGGCCGGCGGTGTGACGACGTCTCGGGCGGCGGGCCGCGAGCTCCGGGCTGCGTCCGTGCTCCGTCGTGCTGGACCTGTCCCCGTTTGGGGAGGATGCGGATGCTGCGGATGGGAACGGATCATTCGGATCGCTCCGCGTGGCGGCGACGCTCGATGCACCGAGCGGAGCGATCCGCAGCATCCGAGTCATCCGAAGCATCCGCATCCTCTCCAAAGGCCGAACGGCCCCGGCACGCCGAAGCGTCCCGAGGCCGTTCACGAGGCACGCAGCCCGCCGCCCGCAGCCGCCGCTCAGGCCTCCACGCCGTACCGCGCCAGCTTCCGATAGAGCGTCGACGGATCGATCCCCAGCACCTCGGCCGCGCGCGACTTGTTGCCGCCCTCGTTCTGCAGCACCCACGTGACGTACGCGCGCTCGATCGCCTCCAGCGTCGGCGACGCCGGCGTCCGCTCGGCCACCAGCGGCTCCACCTTGCGGGCGGTGATCTTCTCGGGAAGCGCGGTCGCGGGGATGACGTCGCCCGGCGTCAGGATCACCGCGCGCTCCATCGCGTTCTCCAGCTCGCGCACGTTGCCGGGCCACTGGTAGGCGACCATCTCGTCCAGCGCGCCCGGCGCCAGCGTCTTCGCCTCCTCGCCGCGCAGCTGCGCCGCGCGCCGCAGGAACGAGTCGGCGAGCAGCGGGATGTCGTCGCGCCGCTCGCGCAGCGGCGGCAGGTGGATGGCGATGACGTTGAGCCGGTAGTACAGGTCTCCGCGGAACGTCCCGCGCCGCACCTCCTCCTCGAGGTCGCGGTTGGTGGCCGCCACGAGTCGGACGTCGATCGGCACCGGCTCCGTGGCGCCGACCGGGATCACCTCGCGCTGCTGCAGCACGCGCAGGAGCTTCACCTGCGTCGCGGGCGTCGTCTCGCCGATCTCGTCGAGGAAGAACGTCCCGCCCCCGGCCGCCTGGAAGAGGCCCTGCTTGTCCTTCACCGCGCCGGTGAACGAGCCCTTGGTGTGGCCGAACAGCTCCGACTCGAGCAGCGACTCGGGGAGCGCGCCGCAGTTGATGGACGCGAACGTCGCGTCCGTGCGCGCCGACTGCTCGTGGATCCAGCGCGCGACGACCTCCTTGCCCGTGCCGCTCTCACCGGTGACGAGCACCGTGCTGTCCGTGGGCGCCACCGTCTCGGCCATGCGCAGCGCCTCGCGCCATGCACGCGCCGCACCCGCGGGCGGGACGACGCCGGTGCGGTCGCGCCGCTTGATCTCCTGCGTCAGCCGCTGGTTCTCGACGCGCAGCGTGCGCGTCTCCGCCGCGCGGCGCACGATCGCCACCAGCTCGTCGTTGCGGAACGGCTTCTGGAGGTAGTAGAACGCGCCGTCGTTCACCGCCTGGATGGCGCTCTGCAGCGTCGCCTGCGCGGTCATCAGGACGACGGGGAGCGTGGGGTCCTGCGCGTGCGCTGCCGCGAGCAGCTGCAGCCCGTCGACGCCGGGCATGCGGACGTCGGAGACGACGATGTCCGGGCGCATGGTGGCCAGCGCCTCGAGCCCCGCCCTTCCTCCGTGCGCGACGTGGGGCGTGAAGCCCTCGGTCTTGAGGAGGATCCGGACGGAGTCGAGGATCGACGTCTCGTCGTCGACGACGAGGACGGTGGGTCGGACGGCGGTGCTCATGACGTGGCCTCGGTGGCGCGCGTGCTGAATACTCTCAGTGCGTGTTCGTGCGCGGGCGTGGTGGGTCGCGCCGGCGCGGCGGGGTGACGGCGGGCGTCGGCTCCCGCCGATCGCGGCCGCTGCGGAGCCGCCGCGCACGGAGTGCGCGCGTCTCCTTGCTGCGATCGGAGGTCGCCTGTGCCCGCCGTCGCCCCTTCGCGCCCCCTGCGTGATCGCGGCGCACTGGCTATCGCCTCGATGCCGCGGCGATGCACGCGCGCGGCGGTCGTGGGGTGATCGCCGAGCGACGCTGCGTCGCCAGCAAGGAGACCCGATGCGCGACGCGCGATCGGGGCTCCGCAGCGTCCGGCGACGCCCGGAGCCGGCGGGCACCCCACGACCGCCGCGCGGGCGCGACAGAGAACGCCCGGGCTTGAATCCGCCCGCGCCAAAGAGCTCATGCGACCGCGCGATGGGCCACGGCGGGCGTGGGCATGTACGGGCGGCTGTCTCCGAGCGTGGGCTCGGCGTGCGCCGTGGCCCGGGGCAGCAGGATCGTGAATCGCGCGCCGGTTCCGTCGCCGCCCCCCTCCACCAGCACCACGCCGCGGTGCGACTCCACGGCGCGCTGGACGACCGCGAGTCCCAGCCCGCTGCCGTCGCGGCGCGTCGTGAAGAACGGGTCGAACAGGCGGTCGAGGAGCTCGGGCGCGATGCCGCCGCCGTCGTCGGAGACGTGGAGCGCGACCGCGCCGTCGGGGAACGAGAGGCCGCCGGGCAGCTCCTCCGGGTCGGGGGCCTGCACCTCCAGCCGCACGCGTCCCCCGCCCTGCGGATGCGCCGCGGCCGTCGCCTGCACCGCGTTCAGCGCCAGGTTGAAGAGCGCGCGGTGCAGCAGTTCGGGATCGCCGTCGATCGCGGGCGTGTCGTCGGGCACCGCGACGTGCACGCGCACGTGCTCCGCCGCCGGATGCGCGGCCGCCAGCCGGCCCGCCTCGCGCGCCACCGCGCCGGCGTCCACGCGCTCGACGCGCGTCACGCGGGCGCGCGCGAAGTCGAGGAACTCCGACAGCAGGCGGCTCAGGCGGTCGCTCTCGCGCACCGTGAGCCCCGACAGCGTGCGGACGTCGTCCGCGTCCTCCTGATCGAGCGTGCCCTCGATGCCGCGCGTCGAGAGGCGCGCCAGCTGCTCGACGGCACTGCGGATGGACGCGAGCGGGTTCTTGATCTCGTGCGCCAGCGACGCGCTCAGCTCCGCCACCGCCTCCAGCCGCTGCGCGCGCAGGTGCAGCGCCTCCACGCGCTTGCTCTGCGTGATGTCGGAGAAGATGGCCGTGCCGGTGCCGGACGCCTGTGGGGCACCGGCGACGCCGGCCGCGGTGGATCCGTCCGACACCGTCGTCGTCACGCCGATGAGCGCCGTGAACTCGCCCGCGCGGATGTCGCCCTCGGCCCGCGTGGTGCGCTCCCCGCGCGCCGCGGCGCGGAACAGCACGTCCGCGAGCACCGGCGCGACGCGGCCGATGTCGTCGAGGACGGGCCGACCGAGTCGGGACGCGAGGTCCAACTGCAGCAGCGCGGACGCGGCGGGGTTGGCGAAGAGCAGCCGCCCCTGCGCGTCCACGGTCACGATCCCGCTGCGGATGTTGCGGAGGATGTCGGTCGCCTCGACGCGCGCGCGGGCCAGCGCGGCGGCCAGCCGCTCGCCGCCGACGCCCGCCTGTCGCAGCCGCGCGCCGACGTAGCCCGCGCCCAGCGCGACGATGGCGAACACGCACGCCTGCAGCGAGAGGCCGAGCGTGGTGCCGCCCGGCCGGAGCCAGACGACGTCCGCGCCGTAGAGCGCCGCCGCGACGACCGCCGTCGCCAGCCCGCCGCCCACCGGCAGCAGCAGCGCGGCGACCGCGATGACGAGGATGTAGACGGGGGTGAACTGCGAGCTGGCGCCGCCCGTCACGTGCACGACCGCCGTCGTCAGCACGAGGTCGATCGCCGACTGCGCGGCCATCAGCGGCGTGCCCGGTCGGCGCCGCAGCACCTCCACGCGCCACCAGGCCGCGGCGGTCCAGGCGGCGGCGAGCGCGAAGGCGACCGCCACGATGCGCGTGTCGTCGCGCGCGGCGCGCTCCCACACGAACACCGCCGCCAGGAAGAGCGCCGTGACCACGACCAGCCGGCCGGCGTGCGCCCAGCGCAGCACGGCGCGGGGCTCCAGCGTGACCTGGCGGGTGAGGTCGGTAGATTTGGGCGTCTGGCGCACGGCGGGGGACGGCGGGCGGCGTCCCGGGCCCCGGGCGCACGGGCAGGCCGCCGTGCCGCGGTGCAGATTGCCGGGGCGGCCGTCGCCCGGTCGTCGCGACCGTGGGCGGGCGCGCGGCGGCGGGCGGAATGCAAGGGACTGCCTGAGCACGGGTCTCGCATTTTGCGAGACCACTCAGCGGCAGGACGAACCAGGCACGGGAGGGTTACGCGGTGGCGTCGGAAGAGGCGTTGTCGTTGGGCGGCATCGGGCTCCGACTGGGAGCGGTGCTCGTGCTCGTGCTGCTCAACGGCTTCTTCGTCGCCGCGGAGTTCGCCCTCGTGGCGGCGCGCCGCTCGAAGATCGACCAGATGGCGGCCGAGGGGGACGGCAAGGCGCGCGTCGTCCAGGGGGCGCAGGAGCACCTCGACCGCTACATCTCGGGCACGCAGCTCGGCATCACGCTCGCCTCGCTCGCCCTCGGCTGGATCGGCGAGCCGGCGCTCGCGTCGCTCATCGACCGCGGGCTCGGCGCCCTCGGCATCGTCGATCATGCGGCGCCGGGGGTGAGCGCGGCGGCGCACAGCGGGGCCGCGATCGCCGTCGCGTTCGCGATCATCACCTTCCTGCACATCGTGCTCGGCGAGCTGGCACCCAAGTCGCTGGCGCTCGCCGCGCCCGAGGGCGTCAGCCGACACATCGCGACGCCGCTGATCCTCTTCTCGCGGCTCATGAAGCCGTTCATCGCGGTGCTCAACGGCGCCGGCAACGCGGTGCTCAAGCCGTTCGGCATCCGGCCGGTGGGCGAGGGCGAGCACGTGCACTCCCCCGAGGAGCTGCGGCTGCTCGTCATGCAGGCGCGCGCCCACGGCACGCTCGACGAGAGCGACTCCGCGATGCTCGCCGGCGTCTTCGACTTCCACGAGAAGAAGGCGTACGACGTCATGCGCCCGCGCACCGAGGTGGTCGCGCTCGACGTGGACGCGACCGAGGACGAGGTGTGGGCGGTGCTGCGCAGCGAGCGCTACTCGCGCTATCCGGTCTACCGCGACACGCTCGACGACGTGATCGGCGTCTTCCTCGCGAAGGACCTCTGGCTGCGCGCCGACGACGAGGCTCCGTTCCGCCTCGAGGACTACCTGCGCGAGCCCGCGTACGTCCCCTCGACGCGCGCGGCCGAGCGCGTGCTGGACGACCTGCGGCGTACGCGCGCGCACTTGGCCGTGGTGCTCGACGAGTATGGCGGCACCGCCGGCATCGTGACGATGGAGGACCTGATCGAGGAGGTCATCGGCGACATCAACGACGAGTACGACCAGCGCGAGCGCGAGGCCGTCGAGATGGACGGCGTGCTGGAGCTGGCCGGCTCGATGTCGCTGGTGGACGTGCGCTCCGACTACCACCTCCCGATTCCCGACGGCGACTGGACGACGCTCGGCGGCTACACGTTCAGCGCGATCGGGCGGCTGCCGCGCGTGGGCGACCGCGCGCCCTTCCCCGGCGGCGAGCTGGAGGTCGTGGCGATGGACGGCCGCCGCGTCGCCGCCGTGCGCGTGCACCGCGCCGGTGCGGCCGCCGCGCGCACCGACGGAGCGGCGCGCGCATGAGCGCCGCCCTGCGCCAGTCCATCCTCGCGCTGGCGATCGTCACGACGGCGTGTCGCGGCGGCAGCGCGACCCCGGCCTCGCGCGCCGACTCCGCGCCCGCGGCGCGCGCCGACGCCGACACCACCGCGGCCGCCGACAGCATCACGCCGCGTCGCGCGTCGCGTGGCGCCGCGGCCGACCGCTTTCCCACCCCGAGCCGTCCGGTCTCCGACATCGTCGCGCCGCGCTGGTCGAGCGAGGAGTCGCGCGACGACGCGGGCGAGGCGCGCCAGGTGCTCGACCTGATGAAGGTCGGCCCCGGCACCAACGTCGCCGACGTGGGCGCGGGCGACGGCTACTACACGGTGCGCGTGGCCGAGCGCGTGGCGCCGAAGGGCACGGTGTGGGCGGAGGACATCGAGGCCGACTACCTGCGGCTGCTCCAGCGGCGACTGCGCACCACGCCGCAGCCGAACGTCGTGCTCACCCTCGGCGAGCCGCACGATCCGCGGCTGCCGCCCGACGCGGTGGACGTCGCGCTGCTGATCCACATGTACCACGAGATCGAGCAGCCCTTCGGCCTGCTCTACAACCTCTGGCCATCGCTGCGGCCGGGTGCGCGCGTCGGCATCCTCGACACGACGCGTCCGACGAACCAGCACGGCACGCCGCCCGCCCTGCTAAAGTGCGAGCTGGAGGCGATGGGCTACCGACAGACGAGCTTCCACCAGACGTCGCCGAACGAGTACCTCGCAGTGTTCGCCGCGCCCGAGAACGAGGCCGCGCTGACGGCGCCCGACCGCGTGAAGGGCCGCCTGGACGCGCTGGGCTGCGACCGCATCGCGCGCCGCACCGCGGAGGGCGGCGAGTGAGCGCGCCGGTCCCGCCGACGCTCGAGGAGGGTGACGACGTCCTGATCGTGAGCCCCGCACTCGCGATCCCGCGCGCGGAGCTGGACGCGAAGGCCACGCGCGCCGGCGGCCCGGGCGGGCAACACGTCAACACGTCGAGCACGCGCATCGAGCTGCGGTGGAACGTGCGCACCTCGCGCGCGCCGAGCGACGCGCAGCGCGAGCGGCTGCTGGAGCGGCTGGCGTCGCGGCTGGACGCGGACGGCAACATCCGCGTGGTGGCGAGCGAGCATCGCAGCCAGCGGCAGAACCGCGACGCGGCGGAGGGGCGGCTCGCGAACCTGGTGCGCGCGGCGCTCGTGGTGCCGAAGGTGCGGCGGGCGACCAAGCCCTCGCGCGCCGCCAAGGCGAAGCGCCTGGACGAGAAGAAGAAGCACTCCGACAAGAAGCGCGAGCGACGACGCGGGGTGGACGACTAGGGATAGTCGCGCCGGCGGGGGCGGCGCGGGCGGGCTCCGGCTCCCAGCGATCTCACGCTGCGGAGCCTCGTTGCTGTGCACGAGTCTCCTTGGTGATCTCGCAGGTCGCCTCTGCCCACCCACGCCGCCCCCGCCTACAAGCATCATCGCGTCAGCTAACGCTCCGCGCTCGGCGCTCACTCTCTCCCGCCGCGTGGCCGGCCCCGCACGCCCGCTGCCAGCCGCGCCGAGGAACCCGCTCGCCGCTCGCCGCTCGACGCTCTCAGTTACCGCCCGCCAACCGAGACACCGATCTGGAACGTCCAGAGATCGCCCTCGCTCCGGATCTTGTCGTACTGCACGCCGCCGCCCGGCAGGTCGGTGATGCCGCCCTCGCGCAGGTAGGTCACGCGGCCGTTCCGGTGGTAGCGTGCGCCCAGGTCGAGGAAGAACAGCGAGCGGGCGTTGCGCGCGACCGGGATCAGGAGGCCGCCGCCGCCGCTCATCGCCCACGTGCCGTCGGTGGCGTTGTTGTCGCTCGCGATCTCCTGGTCGCTGTCGCGGTCGCGGATCGAGGAGTTCGTGTTGAACACCGCGAAGCCCACCGAGCCGGTCACGTACGGGCGCACGGGGCCGCGCGGCACCATCAGGTGCGGGCCGACGCCCGCCCAGAAGATGTTGTTGCGGGTCGTGAGGTCGACGGTGACGCGGCCGACGTTGTCGTTCCACGGGATGCGCTTCGTCTCGGAGCCGTACTGCACGAAGCCCGCGTCCACGCGCATCGCGAATGCGCCGCTGCCGCCCAGGCGATAGAGCGCGTGCCCCGAGGCACCGATGCCGTCCGCCACGTACTGCCGGAACTCGTGCACCGGCTGGCCGAGCGAGAGCGCGACGCCGCCCTGGAAGCGCGGCTCGCCACCGTTGGTCGCGGGCCCGAGCGAGTCGATCGTGAACGTGGTCTGCGCGGCAGCCACGGCGGGAAGCAGCAGGGCGCCGAGCAGCGCGGCGGGGGGATATGGGCGCATGGGGATGTCCGGTGGATGGAGCCGACCCTGACACGACGCGACCGCGACGCGCGCGGTTTCGGGGGATCGGACGCTGATCGGTCGCGTGCTCAGATGCCGGCGTCGGCGACGTGCGCCGCGGCGGGCGCATCGTCCCGCCAGAGTCGTACGGGGAACAGCGTGAGACCGCCAGCGACCACCTGCACCACGCCGAGCTGGCGCGTGTGACCGCCGACGTCGACCGCGAGTGGCTGCGCGCCGGCGGGCAGGCGCAGCCGCACCACCTCCAGCCGCGCGGGCAGCAGGTGCCACGAGCGCGTGTCGGCCTGCTCGACCAGCGTGCCGACGGACGCGACGAGATCGCCGAGCGGGCGCGCGCGACGGCGCGCCTGCGCGACGATCGCCTGCCGCACGGCGGCGCGCGCCACGAGGCGCGTCACCAGCCAGCTGCGGTCGCGGCGGAAGTCCGCGGCCACCGCGTCGGACAGGTCCGCGCGCAGCAGCACCGGCGTCCGCGACAGCCCGACCGACTCCGCGCCCAGCCCGCGCCACGCGCTGACGATGCGCACGACGGCGTCGGTGGGCGACACGAGGCCGGCGAGCGGCGCGACGTCGCGCGCGCGCCGCAGCGCGGGCCATGCGAGCGCCAGCAGGCTGCCGCCATGCGCGCGCCGCCTCGGCGCGTCGTCGTCAAGCGCGAGGACCGCCGGCACGTCGTCCGACCAGAGGGCGCCGTCGCCGAGCGCGGCGCCCAGACGCGTCGCGAGCCGCGCCGCGTCGTCGTCGGCGCTGTCGCCCGCGACGCGCAGCTGCATCCGCGTGGAGACGCGATGTGCGACGAAGCCGCGCTCGATCAGCACGACCACCTCGCCCGTCGGCGACCCCACCGCACGTGTCGCGCGTGCAGGCTCCGGCAGCAGGCCGTCGGCGCCCAGCGTGCGCGCGTTGCGATAGGCGACGGCGGCGTCCTCGCGCTCGCCGGCCATCTCGAACGCGACGCCGCTGAGGTAGCGCAGCACGGCGTGCGTGGCGCGCTCGCGCGGATCGGCCGCGGGTCCCTGGCGCTCCAGCAGCGCGCCGATGCGGCGCGCCTCCACGGCCGCGCCCTCGCGGTCGCCCGCCTGCGCGTACGCGAGCAGCGCGTACTGGTGCGCGAGCAGGACCTCGTTCTCGCCGGGCACGTACGGGAGCGCGCGGTCGCTCGACGCGAGCGCCAGCGCGCCGCGCGACAGCCGCCACGTCACGCGCTCGTCGGCGAGGGTCGCCGCCCGCTCGAACGCCGCGGCGCTCTCGCGCCAGCGACCCGCGTAGTACTCCGTCGTGCCGGCGTAGAGCGCGCGCAGCAGCGCATCGTCCGGCGCGCCGCGCTGCGGATCGGTCGCACGCGCCACCGCGTCGTCCCAGCTTCCGGCCGACAGCGCCGTGCGCAGCGCCTGCTCCGCGGCCGCGAGCCCCGTGGCCGTCACCGGCTGCGGTCGGACCGCGGCGGGTGTCGGTAGCGTGCACGCGCCCAGCAGCAGGGCGCCGCACGCGAGGAGGGTCGCGGTCCGGGGGCGCATGGGGTCAGCGCGCCTGGCGCTCGAGCACGATGATGCGCTGCTGCGCGCGCGCGATCGCGTCGGCCAGCTTCGCGTGCGCGTTGCCGATCGCGTCGATGCGCTGCAGCTCCAGCTGCTGCAGGAAGCGCTGGTAGCGGATCAGCGCCTCCACGGGCCGCAGCTGCTGGTCGAGCAGCGTGGCGATGCGGTACTGCAGCATCGCGTCGTCGGGAAGCAGCACGAGCGCGCGGTCGTAGCGATCCAGTGCAGCTGTTCTGTCACCGGCAGCGACCATGGCATCGCCCTCGCGCACGAGCGCATCCGCCGTCGCGCGTGCACGCCCCACACGCGTCGCGTCCTCGGCACGCTGCACGAGTCGGACGCCCTGCGGCTCGCGGTAGCCGATGGCGCCCACGCGGCCGTCGGCCAGCTGCACCATCGCGATCTCACCCGCGGCGTCCGACGGCGCGGCCTGCAGCGACGGCGCGCTGAGCGTCGTCACGGGGCCGCTGCGGCGCGCGCGCCAGGCGGCCGGCGTGGTGCGCGTCGCGGCCAGCACCTGCGCCTCCGTCATGCCGAGCGTGACCTCGCCGCGCGCCAGCGCCGCGCACACGTCGGGCGCGCAACCGGCGGTCGCGATGGCGGTGATGGAGTCGCGCGTCTCCGCGGTCGCGAGCTGGGTCGCGAGGATTCGCGCGCCCGCCGCGGCGGCCACGCTGTCGGTGAGCGGCACGCGCTCCCCGGTGACGAGCACGGGGCTCTCGTGCACGACGCGCGGGCCGTTGCAGCCGCCGAGCACCAGCGCGCCGAGCAGCGCGACCACGACCGCCCAGCCGCCGATCGCGGTGGCGACGAGCGGCGCGCGCGTCGCGGGCTTCGATGCGACCTGCATGAGGAGCGACACCTGGGCCTCGGGAGTGAGGAGGACGGTGGGGGCGAGCGCGTGGACGCACGGCGCGGCGTCGGGCACGCGGCGGGGCGTCACGGCCGCCGCGACGTTCTCGGGATGCGTGATCATGGGAGTGGCACTCACCAGCCGAAGCGGCGGCGGTCGACGTACTTCTTGATCTTGTGCTGGCCCACCCAGACCTTCGCGTTCGACTCGAGGTCGACGAGCGCGGCGTCCACCTGGTAGTAGATCACGCGCTCGCGCCCCTCGGCGTCC
Organism: Roseisolibacter agri; assembly: GCF_030159095.1. Taxonomy (NCBI): domain Bacteria; kingdom Pseudomonadati; phylum Gemmatimonadota; class Gemmatimonadia; order Gemmatimonadales; family Gemmatimonadaceae; genus Roseisolibacter; species Roseisolibacter agri. The sequence continues at coordinate 183,672 of NZ_BRXS01000007.1, read as the reverse complement.
TCGATCGCCTGCACCTCGCCCTGCAGCACGTAGCGCGCGCCGGTCTCGCTGGCGAGCCGCCCCCGCGTGCCCGCGCTCGCGAACTGCTGCTGGTCCGCCCGCTCGGCGCGCAGCTCGCCGCGCTCGTCGGCGCTGGCGACCACCGTCACCGCGCCGGTCCCGGCCAGCGCGCGCTCGACGTCCTTCACGAACGTGCCGACGGGGATGTGCTCCAGAGTGCGGTTGCCGAAGCGGCCGACGATGAGGCTGGGTGCCTGGCCGCCGCGCTGGTCGGACGCGCGGGCGAGCCACGGCGCCTCCAGCGCCTGGCCCACCAGCGCCTGCGCGACGAGGCGCGAGTCGGCGTCGTTCCAGCGCCCCGAGAGGTCGGTGACGGAGGCCGGGTCGATGCGCGCGACGCGCGTGTTGTTGCAGGCAGTCGCGACACCGGTCGCGAGCACGGCGCACAGCGCGAGCGCGATCGAACGCGCCAGTGGCCGCGCGGCGGACGGACCGCGCGTGGCGGGACGCGGGTAGTGATGGACGGGATCGGCGAGCATGGGGACGCTCCGCGAGGGACGGTCGGTGGGGACACCGGCCGCCAGCGCAGGGGGCACACCTCAACCCCCGCCGTCCGCAACCCGTTGCGGGACAACCCGCTTCGTATGTTTACGGACGCGCGATGTCCTCCCCCGGGGACGCCGCCGCGTCCCGCACGTGAGACGTGTCACAATCGCGTGACGGCCACGCGCCGCGCGCCGCGCGACTTGCGCCCCGTCTCACGCGCGCCGAGTGTGCGGCGAATCCGTCGCCTGCACCGTCGCCCGCCCCTCAGTCCACCCGCCGTGCCCCGCGACGCCTTCGACCTGCGTGACCGCCACGACGATCCCGACGATCGCGACCTGTTCGACGACCCCGACGCCGACGCGTTAAGCGACGACGAGGACGAGGATGGCGACGGGTCCGACGACCGCGACGAGGATCCCGACGACGTCGCCGCGCTCGACGAGGAGTTCCCGCTGGGCGACGGCGTCGCGGACACGCAGGCCGAGGTGTTCTGCCCGTACTGCGGCGAGCCGAACGAGGTCGCGCTCGATCCGGGGGGCGGCGGCTTCCAGGAGTACGTCGAGGACTGCCAGGTGTGCTGCCAGCCCTGGCGCGTCTTCGTGAGCTATCAGGAGGACGGCAGCGCGTCGGTGGGCGTGGAGCCTGCGGACGGCAGCTGACCGCCCCGTTCACCCGCGACCGATCCATGCCGCCTCGCGCCGTGCTCCCCGCCCTGCCCGCCGACCTCCTCGCGCGATCGCCCGAGGAGGCGGCGCGGCGCATCGCGCACGAGCTGCTCGCGCAGGCGGCGGCGGCGCGCGACCGACTGGCGGATCCGCAGGATATGGAGGCGCTGCACGACTTCCGCGTCGCCATCCGCCGGCTGCGCAGCACCGAGCGCGCGTACCGCGACGCGCTGCGCGACTCGTTCGGAAAGAAGGCGCGCCGGCGGCTGCGGAAGATCGCGCGCGCGACCAGTGAGAGCCGCGACCTGGAGGTGCAGGTCGCGTGGCTGGACGCGCAGCGTGGCTCGCTCAACTCGCGGCATCGCCCCGGCGCGATGTGGCTGCGCGAGCGGTGGCGCGAGCGCCGTGAGGACGCGGACGCCGACCTCGCGCACGAGGTGGGCGCCGACTTCGACCGGCTCTATGCGGTGCTGGCGAAGGCGCTGCCCGTCTACTGGCAGAAGGTGCGCCTCGACGCGCCGATGGCGGAGCGGCGCTTCGCGGCGCTGCTCGCGGCGCGGCTGCGCGAGGCGGCCGCGGAGCTGGGCGAGCGGCTGTCCGCGGTCCAGGGCCCCGAGGCGGTGACGCAGGCGCACGAGGCGCGCATCGCGGGCAAGCGCGTGCGCTACCTGCTGGAGCCGGTCCTCGGTCTCACCGAGAGCGCGACGCCCGTCGTGAAGCGGCTGCGGCGGCTGCAGGACCTGCTGGGCGAGCTGCACGACCTCGACGTGCTCGACGTCGAGCTCACCGACGCGCTGGCGGACGCGGAGCGCACGATGAGCGAGGCGCAGGCGGCCGCGCGCGCGGCGGCCGAGGCGGCGATGGCAGCCTCCCTGACCGCGGTCGCCGACGCGCCCGAGGCCGAGGCGGGCGAGCCCGCGGGCAATGGCGCGGAGGCGCCGGCACCGGAGCCCGAGCGGCGGCAGGTCGACCGGCGCGCCGATCCGCGCGATCCGCGACCGGGGCTGCTCGCGCTCGCGCGCCGCGCACGTGCGCGGCGGACGGTCGTCTACGACACGCTCGCGAGCGAGTGGCTCGGCCGCGACGGCGCGGGGCTCGTCGCGTCGCTCGACGGCGTCGCCGCGTCGCTGGAGGCGGAGACGGCGGCGCGGCTGGCGCCCGTGCCGATGGAGATCGAGCGGAAGTACCTGCTGCGCAGTCTGCCGCACACGCTGCGCGGGATGCCGAGCGTAGAGATCGCGCAGGGCTGGATTCCGGGGACGCGGCTGCTGGAGCGCGTGCGCGAGGTGCGCAGCGGATCCGACGTGCGCTACTACCGCACCGTGAAGCTCGGGAGCGGCGTCGCGCGCGTGGAGGTGGAGGAGGAGACGACGGCCGAGCTGTTCGCGGTGCTCTGGCCAACGACGCGCGACCGGCGCGTGCGGAAGCGCCGCTTCGCGGTGGCCGAGGGCGCCGCGACGTGGGAGGTGGACCTGTTCGCGGGGCGCGACCTCGTGCTGGCGGAGATCGAGCTGCCGACGGCCGACACGGTGGTCGAGGTGCCGCAGTGGCTGGCGCCGTACCTCGTGCGCGAGGTGACCGACGATCCGGCATACGTGAACGCGAACCTCGCGCAGCCGGAGAGCGACGCGCCGCCCGTCGCATCCGAGCCCGTGCGGGTGCGCACGCGCGCGCCGCAGGTCCGCACGGTGCTGGACGAGCGGCCGCGCATCGCCGAGCGCGCCGCGACGCCGGATGCGGCCACGGCGGCGGCGGACGGCGCGCCCGCCGACGTGCCGAACCAGCCGGCTGAGGTCGCGGCGCGGGTCGGATGCCGCGGGTCGCGGCATGCGCTGGACTTTGCGCGCCGCGACCGGCGATCTTGCGACATGGCCAGTCCGATCGCCGAACATCTCGCGGGCCGGTTCGCGGCCGACGCGAACGCCCTCCGCGCGCGCGCCGACGCGACGCGCGTCGCCCCCAAGCGCGGCGCCGGTCCGAACGCCCAGTCGCTGCTGACGATGGCGAACGCGTGCGACCAGGTGCGCGCGCTGTTCGCGGACGCACAGAGCGACGACGCCGTGCGCGCGCTCCTGCCCACCCTCGGCGGCCTCGTGGCGGGCGCGCGCAACGAGGACGAGCGCTATGTCTTCGCGGGCGCCGTGGCGCGCGCCACGCAGGCGCTCGACGGCGACGACGAGGACGACGACGAGTCGGACGACGCGGGCGGCCCGGACGACGAGGACGACGACGCGTGAGCGACGACAAGGTCCGCCTCGACAAGTGGCTGTGGGCGGCGCGCTTCTTCAAGACGCGCTCGCTCGCGACCGAAGCCGTCGACGGCGGGAAGGTGGACGTCAACGGCGCGCGCGCGAAGCCCGCGAAGCTCGTGGGCCCCGGCGACGAGCTGAAGGTGACCGTCGGCTCGCAGCGCTACGTGCTGCGCGTGACCGGTACGGGTGAGCGGCGTGGCTCGGCGGAAGTGGCGCGCACGCTCTACGAGGAGACCGAGGAGAGCCAGGCGCAGCGCGCGAAGGTCGCCGAGCAGCACCGGCTGATGGCGACGAGCGTCGAGTTCGATCCGGGGCGACCGAGCAAGAAGGACCGCCGCGACCTGCGGAAGTTTCGGGAGCGCTGAGCGCCGGCGTCGTAGGCCATCATCGGCGCGCCCGACGTGCCGCCGCATCGCATTGGGCTACGGATGCTCCGGATGAGACGGATGCTCCGGATGATCCGGAGCATCCGTCTCATCCGGAGCATCCGTAGTCTCACGCGCCGTGTGGCGAGGCATCGCTGGACGGCGGAGGCTGGGGGCACGGATTCCTGACTCAGCCCTCGCCACGCAGGACGCGCTCGAGCGTGTCCCGCTCCAGCCGGTGGCCGCCCGCGTAGCGCACGATCGTGTACGGCGCCTGCGCCGCGTCGAGGCGCGCGCGCTGCCGGTCGATCATCGCCGGCGTCGCGAACTCGTCGGCGTCGCCCACGACCATCGTCAGCGAGGTGGCGCGCAGCGCGTCGCCGTCGCGCGCGAGGTCGAGGTCGTGCGGGATCTCGCCGCCCCACAGCACCACGCGCGCGGCCGGTGCGAGCCCGCGCCGGTGGCGGTGCGCCAGCCAGCGGCACGCCGTGACCGTGCCCTGCGAGAACCCCAGGACGTGCAGCTGCGCGCGTGACGCATCGAGGCCGTGCGTCGCGTCGTCGAGCGCCGCGTCGAGCCAGCGCACATAGTCCGCGATCTCCGCCTCGCGGTCCTCGCGCGTCATCCACGTGGCGCCGACGCGCATCGCGCCGTGGCCGCCGCCCTCGCCGGCACCGACGTAGAAGCGCGACAGCGCCTCGGGCGCGACGACCAGCCGGTCGTCGCCCGCGAACGGCACGAAGTGCCGCACGAAGTACTCGGCCAGCTGCCCGTAGCCGTGCAGCGCGACCCACACCTCGCGCGCGTCGGCCGCGCCGGCGTGCCAGTAGCGCGCCGTGCGCGGGACCTCGACGTGCGCGCTGCGGGCCGCGGGCTGCTCGCTCACCGCGTGCTCAGCGCTTGCCGAGGTACGCGACCGCCGTCACCTCGACCAGGATGCCGCGCAGGGACGCGCCGACGACCGTGCGCGTGGGGAACGGCGCCGTGAAGTGCTCGCGGTAGACCGCGTCGAACGCGCCCCAGTCGTCCGAGTGCTGCAGGTGCACCGCGACCGAGACGATGTCGGCCAGCGTGCCGCCCGCCGCCTCCACGACGGTGCGGAGGTTGGCGAGCGTCTGCCGCGACTGCTCCGTGACGTCCTCGCCGATGAGCGCGCCCGTGCGCAGGTCGCGCGGCACCTGCCCCGAGATGAAGAGGAAGTCACCGGCGCGCACGCCGGGCGAGTACGCGCCGCGCGGCGGCGGGACGTCGGCGCCGAGGGAGACGGGCTGCCACGCGCGCGGCGCGCCGGCGGAATCGGGGGCGGAGGTCGACATGGGTTGCTGGACGGTGTGCGAGGGTGTCATTTGTGCGGAGCGGGCGCCGTCAGCGCCGGCGCGCGCCGGCCGGGCGTGCGCCGTGCGGGCGAGTGCCACCCGCCTCCCGGGAGAGACCGCACGCCATGCCCCTGTATCTGGAGCAGCTCGAGACGCCGGCTCCGGTGGTCGACCTCGACCGCCTGGCCATGAACCTGGACCGCATGGCGGCGTACGCCGCCGTGCACGGGCTGCAGCTGCGGCCGCACGTGAAGACGCACAAGGCGCCGCGCATCGCCGCCGAGCAGCTGCGGCTGGGCGCCGTGGGGCTGACGTGCGCCACGGTGCGCGAGGCGGAGGTCATGAGCGAGCTGACCGACGACCTGCTGCTCGCCTTCCCGATCACCGGCACGACGCGCCTGCGGCGGCTGATGAACATCCCGCCGCGCGTGCGCCTGACGGTGATGCTCGACTCGCAGCGCACCGCCGTGCAGCTCGCGGCGGCCGCGGACGAGGTGGGGCGCGAGGTCCACGTGTTCGTGGAGCAGGACGTCGGCATGCGGCGCACGGGTGTGCAGGACGCGGCGGCCGTGGTGCAGCTGGCCGAGTTCGTGGCGGAGCGCGCGCCGTTGAAGTACGACGGGCTGGGATTCTATCCCGGGCACATCCGCGCGGCAATCGGCGCGCAGCAGCCGCAGCTCGCGTCGCTCGCACAGACGCTGGGCGCGTCGCTGGAGGCGCTGGACCGGGCGGGCCTCACGCCACGCGTGGTGAGCGGCGGCTCGACGCCCGCCGCGTGGCGCATGCACGAGGTGGCGGGGATCACCGAGGTGCGTCCGGGCACGTACGTCTACAACGACCGCGCGACGGCGGCGGTGGGCGCCTGCGAGTGGGACGAGTGCGCGCTGACGGTGCTGGCGACGGTCGTGAGCACGAGCGTCCCGGGCCAGGCGGTGATCGATGCCGGCACGAAGGCGCTGGGCCGCGAGCCGATCGACGGCGCGCGCGCACCGGGCGCCGACGAGACGCAGACGGCGGGCTTCGGCGCGCTGCTCGACCGCCCCGAGGTGATCGTCACGCGCATGAGCGAGGAGCACGGCATCCTCGACCTGTCGCGCACCGAGTGGCGGCCCAGGGTCGGCGATCAGGTGCGCGTCGTCCCGAACCACGTGTGCATCGTGGTGCACCTGAACGACGTCATTTACGGCGTTCGCGGACAGGACGTCGTCGAGACGAAGTGGCCGGTGACCGCGCGAGGGCGTGAGGCGCCGGAGGCCGTGCCGGCCTGGTAGTCTTGCGTGCTGCAGAACGGCGAACGGCATTGGCAAGGATGAAGTTCGGATAAGATCTGATAACGACGGATGGCTCCGCGTCGCGCGAAGTTCCTCGCCGCCAGGAGGGGCATCGGCGGTTATCCGACCTTCTCGGATCTGCATCCCTGCTAGCTTTTCCGGGTCCGGGGCGCAGACAGTTCCCGGGCGTCCCGCCACGCAGCCCGCAGTCCGCAGCTCCCGCCACTCCGATGTCCGCCCCTTCGCGAAGAATCCTGCTCGTCGACGCCGACGCATTCTTCGTCGCCGTCGCGCGCCAGGTCGATCCGGAGGGCGCCGGCAAGGCGAAGCTGCTGATCGTCGGCGGATCGGCCGAGAGTCGCGGCGTCGTCTGCTCGGCGTCGTACGAGGTGCGGAAGTACGGCGTGCGCAGCGGCATGCCCATCTCGCGCGCCGTGCGCCTCTGCCCCGCGGCGCTGTGCGTGCCGGTGCCGGGGCCCGAGTGCTCGCGGCAGAGCCGCGCCATCGCCGCCGTGCTCGCGCGGTGGACGCCCGTCGTGCAGGCCTCGAGCATCGACGAGTGGTACCTCGACCTCGGCGGCACCGAGGCGCTCTACGACGAGCCGCTGGCGGCGACCGCGCACCGCATCCGCGCCGCCGTGCACGAGGCGACCGGGCTCTCCGTGTCGATCGGCGCGGGCACGTCGAAGCTGGTCGCCAAGGTGGCCGTGGAGGTCGCGAAGCCGGGCGCCGGCGGCGATGGGGTGCACGAGGTCGCGCCCGGGACCGAGGAGCAGTTCATGAGGCGCTTCGCGCTCGCCGACCTGCCCTTCGTCGGGCCCAAGCTGGCCGAGAAGCTGGCGCGGAACGGGCTGCGCCGCGTGCCGGACGCGCTGGCCTACAGCGAGGAGGCGCTCGTGGGGCTGCTGGGGGCGCGCACCGGCCAGTGGCTGTACGAGTGGGTCCGCGGCATCGACGCGCGGCCGGTGGCCGAGCGCGCGGAGCAGAAGTCGGTGAGCCGCGAGGACACCTTCGCGCACGACCTGCACGAGGACGCGGACCTGGAGCGCGAGCTGCTGCGCCTCAGCGAGCGCGTGGCGGCCGACCTGCGCGGCGACGGGCTCCGCGCGCGCACGATCACCGTGAAGGTCCGCGACGCCGACTTCGTCACGCGGCAGGCGGCGCGCACGCTCGACACCGCCGTCGAGAGCGACCGCGCGGTGGCCGCGGTGGCGCGCGAGCTGTTCCGGCGCCTGCGGAAGACGCGGCGCGTCGGCGTGCGGCTGCTCGGCGTCGCGCTCTCGGGGTTCGGGGAGGCCGCCGCGCCCGCGCAGCTGGCGCTGTTCGACGCGGCGGGCGCCGGCGAGCCCGCGACGGGCGGGGCGCCGCCGATGGAGACGGAGCGCGACCGGCGGCTGGCCCACACGCTGGACGCCATCCGCGACCGGTTCGGGCGGGAGGTGATCGGGCCGGCCGCCCTCCGCGACGCCGCCGACCGGCGGGCCCGGGGTCCCGTGGCTCGGCGAGTGCCGTTGTCGGACGGCACCGAGTAGATTCGACGCGTTCCACCATCCACGACCCGAACCCGCACGCTCCCATGGCGTCCTCGCCCGTGCTCCCCCCCAACCGTCACGTCCCCTTCAAGAAGGGCGGATGGGGTGCGGCGCTGCTGACGGTCCTCGGCGCCGTCGCCACGTTCCTGACGGCGTTCTACATCCACACGAAGACGTACCGTCACCCGACCGACCTGATGATGCGGACGTACCCGCACGCGGACGCGTCGCACGGCGCGTCGGCCGGGACGCACGGCGGCACGCCCACCGGGCACAGCACCGCTCCGGCGGCGACGCCCGCTCCGGCGCACTGACGCCTCGTCGCCCCGCGACGCACGAACGGCGAGACCAGCGCAGCCTGCGCGGTCTCGCCGTTTCGTCTTTCCGGGGATGAACGCTGGCCGGGATCAGGGAATGCCGAGCCGCTCGCGCATCCCCGCCGGCGCCTCGGGCTTCTGCCCGGGCTTCCACTGCGGCGCCGCGCCGTCGGCCAGCAGGCGAACCGCGCGAATGGTCGACTCCACCACGCGCGCCATGTGCGCGTAGTCCAGCCGGTCCGCCTCGTCGTTCACGGTGTGGTAGTCGCCGTGCAGGTTGAACGTGGAGATCGTGTGCGCCGGAATGCCGAGATACGCGAAGGCGATGTTGTCGCTGCGCTGGAAGAAGTTCTGCGCCGGCCGCGGATCGGCCACGAGCGGGATCCCGGCCGCGGCCAGCCGCTCCCCCATCGTCGAGCGATCGTAGCCGGTCAGCCACGCCTTCCCCGCGCCGCCCGCCAGCGAGTCGGGCCGCCCGATCATCTCGATCTCGAAGTCGGCGACCGTACGCGCGAGCGGCACCGCCGGGTTGCGGATGTACCAGCGCGTGCCGACCAGCCCGACCTCCTCGCCGGTGAACGCGCCGAAGACGATCGTCCGCTTCGGCCGCGGGCCCGAGGCGAGCGCGCGCGCCACCAGCATCACGGCCGCGGTCCCGGACGCGTCGTCGTCCGCGCCGTTGAAGATCGAGTCGCCGTCGACCGGCGCGCCGATGCCCAGGTGGTCGTAGTGCGCGCCCACCAGGATGGCCGAGTCGCGCAGCACCGGATCGCTCCCCTCGAGGATCGCGAGGACGTTGCCGCCCACGAGCCGCCGCCCCGCCGCCACCGTGTCGAGCGCCGCGAAGCTCGGCGCCAGCGCGACGGCCGGCCGCCCGTTGCGCCCCACCGTCGCGACCATCGGCACGCGCTGCACGTACCCGCTGTCGCCCGCCGCCTTCACGCCGTAGCGCGCGAACCGCTCCGCGATGAGGCGCGCGGCGCGCATCGAGCCGGGCCGCCCGGTCGCGCGCCCCTCCATCGAGTCCGCGGCCAGCGCCGACACCAGCTCCTGCACGTCGGCGGCGGAAACGCGATCGCTGGTGCCGGACGGCGCACCCACCGTTGCGGCAGCACACCCCGTCGCGAGGAGAACGAGAGGAAGGAGGAGACGCGAGCGCATGTGAGTCTGAACGGCGGAGGACGGAACGGCGGAGGACGGACCTGCGGAGAACGATACTGCGTGAAACGGTGAGGCGGACCTTCCGGCTCGAAGCTTCGAGCTCGAAGTGTCCGCCGTATCGTTTCACGCCCTTCCGTCCTCCGCTTCCTCGTCCTCCGTCGTTCCGTCCTCCGCCTCATCGAATCACGAGGACCATCACGTCGTACAGCGCGTGCGTCCACGCCGTGATCCCGAACCCGCGCAGCACGTACAGCCCGCTGAAGAAGAGCCCCGCCAGCACGCGGAAGGTGAACGCCTGCGCCGTCAGCGGCTCGCCGTACGCACCGATGTGGTGCGCGAGCGCGAAGATGATCGCGCCGCCGACCGTCGCCATGAGCGCGGAGGCCGCGGGCCCGAGGCCGATCGCGCGCTTCGCGAGCCACATCAGCCCCGACACGAGCACGACGCGGAACAGCAGCTCCTCGTACAGCCCCGCGCCGAGCGCGATCATCAGCTTCGACGCGACGCCGAGACGCGCGATCGGCTCGGCCGCGATCACCAGGCCCGGGAGCGTCTGCATCAGCCGCGCGGTCGCCATCCCCACCGCGAGGCCGCACACGACCGCCATCACCGCCGACTCCACCAGCATTCCCGCGAACACGTCGCCGCGCAGCGGCTGGCGCGTGCGCCGCAGGTCGCGGATCACCAGCGCCAGCGCGATCGCCACGATCACGACGCCGAACGCCAGCGGCCCGTGGGGGCCGAGCAGCGCGACGAAGGGCGTCTTGAGCCAGACGTCGGCGCCGTTGCGCAGCCCGCCCCCACCGGCGCCGCCGAGCAGCGCGGCCAGCGCCTCGTAGGCCACCAGCAGCGGCAGGGCGAAGGTGAGGCTGTACCGCGGCGCGCGGCTCAGCGCCCAGTACGAGGAGCCCGAGGAGGCGGGTTTGCCGAGGAGGGCGGCGGGCGAGGCGGTGGACATGTGCTGGAACCTACGAGGTCGCGTTGCGCGGGGATTCGGGGCGCCGCTACGGTTCGCGCATGGCCCTCCCCGCCCCCGCCGACCACGACGCGCCGCCGCGCACGCCCACGCCCGGCCAGGCGTGGCGCACCGAGCTCGCGGCGACGCGCCGGCTGGCCGTGCCGGTCGCGATGGTGCAGGTCGGCCTGATGCTGATGGGCGTCGTCGACACGATGATGGTCGGTCGGCTCTCCGCGTCCGCCCTCGCCGCCGTCGCGCTGGGAAACCTCTACTTCTTCAACGTCACCGCGTTCGCCACCGGGATGCTGATGGCGCTCGATCCGGTGGTCGCGCAGGCCGTCGGCGCGCGCGACCACGACGCGATCGCGCACGGCGTGCAGCGCGGCGTCCTGCTCGCGCTCCTCCTCACCGTCCCCACGGCGCTGCTGATGGTGCCGAGCGCCGCGGTGCTGCGCGCGTTCGGCCAGCCGGCGGAGGTGATCGACGCCGCGTCGCGCTTCGTCTGGCTCTCGATCCCGGCGATCCCGGCGTGGCTCGGCTTCGTCGTCTTCCGCCAGACGCTGCAGGCGATGGCGCAGACGCGCGCGATCGTGCTCACGATCGTGATCGCCAACGTGCTGAACGCGGGGCTCGACTGGGCGCTCATCTTCGGTCACCTCGGGCTTCCCGCGCTCGGCACCGACGGCAGCGCCGTCGCCACCACGCTGTCGCGCTGGGCGATGGCGCTGCTGCTGCTCGCCGCCGCGTGGCCGCGCCTGCGGCACGCGCTGCGTCCGTGGCTCCGCGACTCCGCGCGACCGGCCGCGCTCTGGCGGCTGGCGCGCATCGGCGTGCCGATCGGCGCGCAGCAGCTGCTCGAGTTCAGCGCGTTCGGCGCGATCGGGCTGCTCATGGGCCGCCTGGGCACCGTCGCGATGGCGGGTCACCAGGCGACCATCAACCTCGCGTCGCTCACCTTCATGGTGCCGCTCGGCGTCGGCGCGGCGGCGGCGGTGCGCGTGGGGCACGCGGTGGGCGCCGGCGACGCGGCGGGCGCGCGCCGCGCGGCGAAGGCGGCGATGGTCTGGGGCATCGGCTTCATGCTCGTGAGCGCGGTCGTGCTGCTGCTCGCGCCGCGCGCGCTGGCGCGGCTCTACACGCCCGACGCCGCCGTCGTCGCCGTCGCGGCGACGCTCATCCCGCTCGCCGGCATCTTCCAGGTGTTCGACGGGCTGCAGGTCGTCTCGCTCGGCGTGCTGCGCGGCGTCGGCGACACACGCGTCCCGATGGTCGTCAACGTCGTCGGCTTCTGGCTCGTCGGGCTGCCGATCGGCGTCTGGCTGGGGCTGCAGCGCGGAATGGGGCCGGCCGGGCTCTGGCTCGGGCTCGTCGCCGGGCTCGCCGCCGTGGGCGTCGTGCTCGGCCTCCGCGTGCGGCACCGGCTGGCCGGCGAGCTGCGCCGGCTCCACCACGCATAGCGCCGCAGAACGCGTCTTGCACGACGGCGCGGGCATGACCGACCCGCACCTCGCCACCGCCCTGCGCGACGCCGCGCGCCCGCTCACGGGCGACGACTCGGACCACGACACGCTCCTCGACGTCGTCGGCGACCGCCGGCTCGTGCTGCTGGGCGAGGGCTCGCACGGCACGCACGAGTTCTACGCGGCCCGCGCCGCCATCACGCGCCGGCTCATCGTCGAGCGCGGCTTCGACGCGGTCGCGGTCGAGGGCGACTGGCCGGACTCCGACCGCGCCAACCACTGGGTGCGCGGCCGCGGCCGCGACGCGACGGCGGCCGACGCGCTCGGCGGGTTCCGCCGCTTTCCGCAGTGGATGTGGCGCAACACCGACGTCGTGCGGCTGCTCGACACGCTGCGCGCGCACAACCAGCGTGTCGGGCGCGAGCGCGCCGCCGGCTTCTACGGGCTCGACCTCTACAGCCTGCACGCGTCCATCGACGAGGTGCTGCGCTACCTGGACGAGACCGACCCCGACGCCGCGCGCCGCGCGCGCTACCGCTACGCGTGCTTCGACCACTTCGGCGAGGACCCGCAGCAGTACGGCTACGCGGCCAGCTTCGACCTGTCGCAGAGCTGCGAGGACGCGGTCGTGCAGCAGCTGGTCGACCTCCGCCGCCGTGCACCCGACGCCGACGCCGACGACGCACGCGACGCCGACGACGCGGCCGACGACTTCTTCTCGGCCGAGCAGAACGCGCGGCTGGTGCTCGACGCGGAGCGCTACTACCGGAGCATGTTCCACGGGCGCGTGTCGAGCTGGAACCTGCGCGACACGCACATGGCCGACACGCTCGACGCGCTGGTGCAGCACCTGCGCGCGAAGGGGCGCGAGGGCAAGGTCGTCGTGTGGGCGCACAACTCCCACCTCGGCGACGCGCGCGCCACCGAGATGGGTGCGGGCGGCGAGATCAACCTCGGCCAGCTCGCGCGCGAGCGGCACGGCGACGACGCGGTGCTCGTCGGCTTCACGACGCACACCGGCACGGTGACCGCCGCGCACGACTGGGGCGACGCGGCGCAGCGGATGAAGGTGAACCCGTCGCTCCCCGGCAGCATCGAGCGCGCGCTGCACGACGCCGCGCCGCCGCGCTGCGTGGTGCCGCTGCGCGGCAGCGCGGCCGCCGACGCCGCGCGCGCCGCGCTCGACACGGCGCTGCTCGAGCGCGCGATCGGCGTCATCTACCGCCCGCGCACGGAGCGCCAGAGCCACTACTTCCACGCGCGCGTCGGGCGGCAGTTCGACGTCCTGTACCACTTCGACGAGTCGCGCGCGGTGCACCCGCTGGAGCGCGCCGGCACCTGGACCGCCGACGAGCCGCCCGAGACCTATCCGAGCGCGCTCTGAGTGCGCGCGGCGCGCGTCCCGGGCATGACCGCCTCGCGCTGCGCGGTGAGCTGCAACCGGTCACGCCGCGCGTCGGCGCGGCGCACGATCGCCCAGCCCACCAGCACGCCCGCGCCCTGCACCATCACGTCGGTGATGTCGAAGTCGCGGCCGCGGATCGCGATCTGCGCGACCTCGGTGGCGACCGCGAGCGCGAGGCCCCACCAGGGCGCGCGCGGCGTGCGTCCGTCGGCGCGCGTGCGCACCGAGAACCACGCGCCCACCGGCAGATAGAGGAGGAAGCCGACCGCGACGTCGGCCACGCTGTGCAGCGACCAGAGACCCGCCAGCGCGCGCAGCGGCACGAGCGCGTCCCACGAGAGCTTCCCCAGCAGCTCGCCGACGCTCGTCACCGGCGCGAACGGCCGCAGGCTCCAGAGGAAGAGGAGCGCGACGTACGCGCGCGCGCTGCTGCGCAGCCGCACCAGCCGGTCCGCGAGCGTGACGCCGCGCCCCGCGCCCCGCGCCTCGCGCGCGGCGAGCGTCGCGGCGAACACGGCGCCCAGCAGCGTCGCGAGCGCGTGCAGCACGACCGCCCACGGCCGCAGGTCGGCGCCGCTCAGGCCGCGCAGCACCTCCGCGACGCCCCACGTCAGCGCGCCCAGCGTCGTCGCGACCGTCGCCGCGCGCGCGGGCGACGCGCCGCGCTCGATCAGCACGCGCGTCGCGAGGAAGCCGGCGGGCGCGAACAGCAGCAGATCGCTCCACATCGGCAGCGCATGCGGATGCAGCCGGAAGTCCGCGACCGACGCGCGCCACCGCGTGCGGAAGCCGCCGGCCGCATCCGGCACGAGGTCGGGGCGCCCCCACGCGGAGAATGCCTCGCACAGGCACGCGGCGAGGTACGGACCGGCCACCAGCAGGTGCGGCACGACGGCCGCCACCGTGCGCGCGCGCCGCCGCGCGACGACCGCGATCGCGTACGCGACGGCGGCGGCGCCGAGGAACGCGCCGCCGCCGTTCGTGAGCAGATCCAGCACGCTCGCCATGCGGCGCGGCGAGAAGAGCTGCGCCGTCTCGGCCACCACGCTCAGCGCCGTGCCGACGAGCGTCGCGGCGAGCACGCCGCGTCCCAGTCGCGCGGGATCGCCCGTCACGAGCCAGACGCCGCCCAGCCCCGCGAACAGCGCCACGTTGCGGACGGCGTCGAGCACGTCCATCGGGCGGAAGCCGGGGTGCAGCCCGCGCGCGAGCCGCAGCTTCGCGAGCGCGAGGTTCGGATCGAGATAGAGCCCCGACCAGGTGGCGATCAGGACGACGACGACGTACGCCAGCCGCGCGGCGAGGCGCCGCGCGCGCCAGCGTGCGTCGGTGGGATCGGAGTGCGGCACGTCGCGCGTCGGGTCGGAGCGATGCGGGGTGGGCGATGCGGGCCGACGCGCGCCCGCGGCCTCACGCGCCGCCAGCCGCGCCGCCCGAGGCCGAGATGCCGCCGTCGCCGAGGCCCGCGTCCTCGACCAGCGGCGGGTTGCGGCGGACGTTGTCCGCCGAGCCGGCGATCGGCGCGTTGTCGCCCACGTCGCCTTCCTTGGGCGCGCTGACGCCCTCGATCGAGCCGTCGCCGCGCGGGTCCGCCTGCGCGAGGATGCTCAGCCCCTTCTTCTCGACGTCGGTCAGCGGATCACCCGCGGAGGACGCGGAGCGCTCCAGCCACTCGCTCCGGTCACCCTCGATGGCGCCACGGTCGATCTCGCGCTCGTCGTCGCGCCTGCTATCGCGCTTGCTCTCGCGGCTGCTGCGGTCGGTCATGCGTGCTCCTCACCAAAGGGTCGCGCCCGGGAGACCCCGGGCGCGAGGGCGAGGGGCAACGCACGTGCCCATCCGGGCGTCCGCGCTCAACCCTTCGGCGTCGGCTGCGGCGGCAGCGTGCGCAGGTACATCCAGATCGCCGCGAGCTCGTCGTCGGTCATCTTCCCGAAGTTCTTCCACGGCATCTCGGCCTTCAACTCGCGGCCGTCGGGACGGCGCCCGGTGCGCAGCGCGCGCACGAAGTCCGCCTCGGTCCACGCGGCCAGCCCGGTCGCGTGCGGCGTGAGGTTGGCCGCGGCCGGGAACTCGGGCGGCGTGCCGGGGATCGGCCCGCCGGCGAAGCTCGCGCCGTGGCAGCCCGTGCAGCCGACCGCCAGATACTGCCCGTACTCCACCGTGCGGCCAACCGCGGGGCTCGGCTTCCGCGGCGCGGTGTGGTCGATGACCTCTGCCGGGACCAGCGGGACCTTGCCCGCCAGGTAGAGCGCGCGGCCGATGGGGCCGATGGCGTTCGCGGGCCCGGTGCGGTCCACCGGCGCGACGGTCTGCAGGTACGACACGAGCGCGCCCAGGTCCGCGTCGCTCAGCGCGTTGAACTCCTGCGACGGCATGAAGAGGAGCGCGCGTCCCTCGCGACCCACGCCGTGGCGCACCGCGCGCACCCAGTCGGCGACGGTCATCCCCGAGGCCACGCCGCCCTTGCCGGTCGTGAGGTTGCTGCCCGACAGGCGCGCGAACGGCATCCCGTCGATGAAGGTGGCGCCTCCGAAGTCCGCGCCGTGGCAGTCCGCGCAGCCGCGCGTGACGGCGATGTGGCGGCCGCGGGCGAGGGTGGCGCTGTCGGTGCCCACGGGGACGGACTCGTCGGCGACGGTGTAGCGCTTCGCCATGCGGTGCGACGAGAGCGCGTAGGCGCCGCCGACGGCGACGCCGAGGACGACCACGAGGACGCCGACGATGGCGAGCCCCCACTTGAGGACGCGCGGCATGAGGGGAGGAGCTGGAGGGTGGTGGCGGGACGGACGGCACGGGCCCAACGTCGGGCTCGCCGTCCGGGATCGTACGGAGGGCCGCCCACATTCGTGTCAGCCGCGTCATCGCGCAAGCATGGGGTGCGTGACGGCGGTCCCGCGCCTCGCACCCTCGGGGCTGGCCGGGGTAGGACGGGGCGGATTAGCATCCCCACCGCGCCGCGCGGCGCCCGCTCGCTGACGAGGCGGGGTCCGCGGCCGCCGTCTCCCCTTCCCGCCGTCGATGTCGCTCCGCCGCACCGCCCGTCCCCTCCGCCTCCTCGCCGGCGCCGCCCTCCTGGGTGGCGCGCTCGCCTTCACCGCCGGCGCGCAGCAGTCGTCCGACGGCGGCTCGACCCGGACCGGAACGAGTGCGAAGACTGCCGCGAAGTCGCCGGCGAGGAAGCCGGCGGCGAAGCCGGCCGGCGAGTCCGCCGCCGCGCGGAAGGCGCGCGCCGACAGCGCCCGCAACGCGGAGCTGGCGAAGCGCTGGCCCGTGAAGGGACCGGCGCCGCTGCCGGGGAGCATCCTCCCCAACCGCCGCATCGTCGCCTACTACGGGAACCCGCACTCCAAGAAGATGGGCGTGCTGGGCGAGCTGCCGCAGCCGCAGATGTTCGCGAAGCTCGACCGCGAGACGGCCGCGTGGAACAAGGCCGATCCGTCGACGCCCGTGCAGCAGGCGCTGCATCTCATCGCCGCCGTCGCCCAGGGCGATCCGGGCAAGGACGGCAAGTGGCGCCGCCGCGAGAGCCCCGCGATGATCGAGAAGGTCTACGGCTGGGCGAAGCAGAAGAACGCGCTGATGTTCCTCGACGTGCAGATCGGCAAGAGCACGCTCGAGGAGGAGCTGCAGGTGCTGCTTCCGTACCTCCAGCGCCCCGACGTGCACCTCGGCCTCGACCCCGAGTTCGCGATGACGAAGGGCGGCGATCCGGGTCGCCGCGTGGGCACGTACGACGCGAAGCACATCAACCACGCGATCGACGTGCTGGCCGGGCTGGTGACGAAGCACAAGCTGCCGCCGAAGGTGCTCGTCGTGCACCGCTTCACGGGCCCGATGGTCACCAACTACCAGAACATCAAGCTCGATCCGCGCGTGCAGGTGGTGATGCACATGGACGGGTGGGGCCCGCCGTACGGCAAGCGCGCGACGTGGTCGCGCTTCATCTATCCGTACCCGGTGCAGTACACGGGCTTCAAGCTGTTCTACCACAACGACACGAAGGCCGGGCATCCGCTGATGAAGCCCAGCGACGTGCTCGCGCTGAATCCGAAGCCTCTGTACATCCAGTACCAGTAGCGCGCTCGACGCCCCCTCGACGACTCGCGATGATCCGCGCCGGCGACACGCTGACGAATGCCGCCACGGGGCAGACGCTCCGGTTCCTGCGCACCGCCGCGGACACCGGCGGCGCGCTCCTCGAGATCGAGTCGACGTGGCCGCCGGGTGCGACCGCACCGCCGGAGCACTTCCACCCGCGACAGAGCGAGCGCTTCACCGTGCTCGCGGGCACGCTGCGGGTGCGCGTCGCGGGTGAAGAACGCGAGCTGCGCGTCGGCGACACGCTCGACATCCCGGCCGGGGTGCCGCACGCCATGTGGAATGGCGGCGACGCGCCCGCGGTTGCCCGTTGGGAGACGCGCCCCGCGCTCGGCACCGAGCGCCTGTTCGAGGCGCTGCACGCGTTCGCGGCGTCGGGCGCGGTCGACGCGCGGGGCGTCCCGCCGCTCCTGGACCTCGCGGTGCTCGTGCCGCGGCACTGGGACGAGATGCGCCTGACGCGCCCTGCGCCGGCGGTCCAGCGACTCGTGTTCGGGATCCTCGGGCCCCTGGCGCGCGCGCTCGGCCGCGGCGCGCCGCCTCGCGCGCGCTCGTGAGGAAACGCGGCAACCTGTGCGTTTCGTCACCTCGCGACGGATGACGGCGGGCTCAGCTTGAGGAGAGCCCCGCGCGGGCCAGGGTCCAGCCGTTCCCATCCGCCTTCCGGATCTCCGTCATGACCGTCCCGTCTCTCGAGGCCACGGCGCCCGCGACGGTGCCCCACGGCAGCAGCGCCCCGTCATCGGACGACGCCTGGCGCGAGCCGTCGCCGGACGCCGCGCACTGGCAGCCGCTCGACATCGCGGCCGACGACCCGCGCCTCGGCCCGCTCGCCGCGGAGCTGGCGGCCCACTTCCACCGTCACTGCGCCGGCATGGACGCCGACGCGTTCGAGCGGCTCGTGCGGCACGCGGCGTACATCCGGCTGCGCTGGCACGGGTAGCACACGCGCCGGGTCCGGTGACCAGGCGGACGAGGGGCGACACCCCGACGCAGGACCGTCCGCGGAAGCGTCGAAGCACGAACTTGACCGCGGGAGCGGATCACCCCTATCGTCGCCATCAGGGCTTCCGGTCCAGCGGACCGTCGTGCCCCCATGCTTCGTGGCCGCCGAACATTGCGCGGCGGGCGCCGTTCGGCTCCCGCACCGCTGGCGCGATGACGTGCGCTCGGCTGCGCTCAGCTGCGCTCGGCTGCGCGAGGCAGCGATCTCCCCAACCACCGACCGGGGGGCGTCAATGCCTACACCAATCGACTGGGGCGGCCCACTGAAGTGCCTGAGTAACGGGACCAGCGGGCCCTGGGTGATGCGGGATCCGGAGCGGCTGCTCGGCAAGTCTCACGGAAGTGGGCAGTGCGTCGCCATTGCACAGATCCCCCTCAAGATGCCGCTGGTGAAGCACTGGAGGCAGGGAGAGACGGTTCTTGGCGGCACGGTGGCGAAGGGGACGGTCATCGCGACATTCGTCAACGGTCGCTACCCGAATGACGCGCACGACAATCACGTCGCGATCTTCCTCGAGGAGAAGAGCGACGACCAGGGTACGTACATCGTCGTCATTGACCAGTGGACCGGTCGAAAAGCCGCCTATCGCAAGATCAGACCGAAATCCGGTGACGACGACAGGAGCAATGACGCCGACTGCTTCTCCACCGTGTACACGCTCAACGGCAAGTAGTCCGAGTGCTGCGGTAGTGCTGCGGCAGCGATCGGCCGCGCCTCGACGATCACACTGAACGGAAGGCGGAGCGTCTGATGGCACTCCGGCGGCGGAGCGTACTCGAGCAAGCCTGCGTCGTGCTGGGGACCGCCTCTCTCGCGGTGAGCCCGCACGTGATCGCATCCCCCGTCGTCAGCTACGCGGCTGCAGGTCCGTCAGCTCGCGACACAGTTGCCGCGCACGAAACGCGGCGTGCAGCGCTGCTGCAGCGCGCGGAGCCGTGCCAGTACCTCGCGCCGGGGGGCTACAGCAAGCCCGGCTTCGACGAGTTCTACGAGTTGCAGAATGCCGGCTACGCCAAGCCCGTTCCGCTGACGAAGGCCGTCTCGGACTTCAATGTGCTTGCGCGCTGTAGCGCGATCGGCCGCCGCCAGCCACCGCTGACGGTCACCGAAGTGGTCGCCGCGCTTCGAGCGTGGAGGTGCGACGCAGAGCCTTCGGTAGCTCCTCGGCAGACGTGCGAGCAGATGCGCGAGATCGCGCGGACCGGCACCGTGCCGGTGGGCGGCCTGTTGGTGGAGATCGGCGGCGTATCGGACTACCGCGGTTATTCGGTGGACGCGTGGGAGGTGCACCTCAAGCTGGGGCTCGACCGAGATCGACGTGACACGAAAGGGGCCGCGGATCATTCTCGGCTGATCCGACTCGCGTATATACGCTCGATGCCGAGCGACGCCCGCGCGCCCAAGCGCGCCCAGTGATCGCGCGACGACTGGCACCAAGCTCCGAGGCAGCGTCCACGACACGCTCATGCACGGCGTGCACGCGCTTCGGCTCCCACGCTTGCCCAGCCTGCGCCGGAAAATGAACGAGGGCGCTCTCCACCGAGAGCACCCTCGTTCACGTGCGGGACGTCACGCGTGGGCCCGTCGCTTCGAGACGCCCACCACTCCGAGCAGGCCCGCGCCGACGAGCACCACGGTGGTCGGCTCGGGAACCGTGGTCGCGGGCGGCGTGGCCACCAGCGCCGCGCCGATCACCACGTCGTCCGTCAGGAACTCGTCGCCGACGTTGGTGCGCACCTGCACGCGGTCGAACGCGGCGAGGCCGGTCACGCCGAAGAACACCGTCGCGCCGGTGGAGCCGAAGTTCTGCGTGACCGTGCCGACGGTCGACGCGCCGTTGAAGAAGGTGAACTCCGCCACGCCCGCCGGGAACGGGAAGTCCGCGTTGATCGTCCCGAGCCCGGTGAAGTCCGCGCCGAACGCGCCGAGCGTGGACGAGAAGCCGATCGTGTAGGCGGGGACCGGGAGGCCGCCGCCGCTGGCGAAGATGTTCCCGTTCGTGGTCGCGATGCCGTTGCCGCTGACGGTCCCGGTGCCGAGCGCGCCGAAGTCGTAGGTGGGGCCCGCGCTGGCGATGCCGTTGGTGACCGGCGTCGTGGCGGCGGCGAGGAACGCGTCGCGCGCGCCCGCGCCGAAGTGGATGGTCTGCGCGTGGAGCGCGCCGGCGAGCGGCGCGGCGAGCGTGAGGGCGACGAGCGCGAGCCGCGACGCGGCGCGGGAGAGGAACGGGACGGACATGAGAGCGTGTCGGTTCGGGTGGGGGGACGGAGCTGCGCGCCGATGATGCGGATTGCCGCTTAGCGCGCTGCTTACGCCGTTTTCCGCCCCTCTTAGCCGCGCGACGCCACCTCGCCGCCGAACGCCCGAAGCGGTGCGGCAGGCACGCCGACGCGCCGACGCCGCACGCGCCACAGCCACCAGAGCATCGTCACCAGCACCGCCAGCGGCGGCACCGCGAGCAGCGGCATGATGCGGATCGGCTTCGGGATCACGTCCGCCTGCCCGAGGAAGAACGACATCGCGCCGACGAAGAGCGCGAAGCACATGCGCCAGAGGTGGCGCGCGAGCCGCCGCGCGCCGCGCAGCGGGCCGGTGCGCATGCGACGCACGTCGAGCGCGCTCCCGAGCAGCCCGACGCCGCCGAACATGAGGTACGGGTACGCCGGGATCCCCTGCAGCTTCCCGCCATTGCGGATGGCCGCGACGCCGAGCGCGATGCCCGCCACGCCGACGAGCGCGGCGAGCGGCGTGAGCGCGTGCTCCAGGCGACGTATGGCCGGCGTCGGCGCGCGTACCGCGGTGAGCCCCGTGACCACGAGGTAGCTCGTCAGCACGGCCGCGAGCACGTTGACGACGTACCACGATCGGTAGACCGCCATCGCGAGCAGCGCGAACGCGCACATCCACAGCATCGCGCCGACGAAGACGATCCCGCTGCGCCGGTGCAGCGTCGCGCCCTTCGCGGCGTAGAGGGCGACGAAGCCGGTGAGGAGCCCGACGGCGCCTCCGAGGACGTGCAGCAGGACCGTCGGTCGCATGGCCGTGCCCTCCGTGCGGTGAGAGGTGGATGCCCATCCGCCACCCCATACGGAGCCCCAAATAACTTAGTTTCTAGTTTTTCCGCCCACGCGGCCCGGGCCGTCCGGCGCCTCTACCCATCCTTCGGCTGGCGGTCCAGCAGCTCGCGCATCCGCGCCAGCTCCGGCTCCGACAGCCGCCGCTGCTCCATCAGGTGCGTCAGCAGCTTGAGCGGCGACCCGCCGTAGATCTTGTCCAGCACGCGCCCCAGCGCGGTCTCCCCCGCCGCCTCCGCCTCGATCGTCGGGAAGTAGACGTGCGTCTTCCCCTCCCCCCGGCGGTGGCCGACGTAGCCCTTGAGCTCCAGCA
Organism: Roseisolibacter agri; assembly: GCF_030159095.1. Classification (NCBI taxonomy): domain Bacteria; kingdom Pseudomonadati; phylum Gemmatimonadota; class Gemmatimonadia; order Gemmatimonadales; family Gemmatimonadaceae; genus Roseisolibacter; species Roseisolibacter agri. The sequence goes on along the minus strand of NZ_BRXS01000007.1, from coordinate 161,930 downwards.
TCCGGATCATGCTCGAGATGCTCGTGTACGCGAGCCCCGGGTCGACGCGGTCGCGGACCTCCGCGGCCGTCGCCTCGCCGAGCTCCCAGAGCACGCTCATGATGTCCAGCTCGCGCTGGGTCAGCTGGGGCTTGCTCATCGGGGCGCGACGTGGGTGGCGTGCGGGGCCGGCGTCTTCGGCGCGACCGGGTGCGGCATCGCGAGCACCGCGAGCAGCAGGGCCAGGGCGAGCACCGGTGCGCCGATCCGTGCCGCACGCCCCGGCCGCGGGTCGGCCGCCAGCAGCACGCGCAGGCGGCGCTCCAGCGTCCCGACCCGTCCGAGCAGCGCCGGCTGCAGCCGCGGGCCGCGGCTCGACGCCTCGGCCACCCGCAGCAGGAGGCGCCCATAGGTGGGCGCGTCGCCGAGCGTGCGCACGACGCGCCGGTCGCAGTCCAGCTCGACCGCGAGGCAGAGGCGCCGCAGCTGCCACCAGAGCGCGAGGTTCCAGGGGAGCAGCACGAGCGTCAGCGAGGCCACGCCCAGCAGCAGCGCGTCGTGTGCGCGGCGGTGCTCCTCCTCGTGCTGCAGCACATAGCGGCGCTGGCCGTCCGGCAGCGCCAGCACCCAGCGCGGCACCAGCACGCGCGCGCGCAGCAGCCCCACCGTCGCCGGTCCCACCGTCTCGGTGAGCACCACGCGCACGCCGTCCACCATCTCCGGGCGCCGCGCCCTCCAGACCAGGTACGCCACGCGCAGCGCGCCGATCACCCCCCAGCACACCAGCGACGCGGAGACCAGCACCCACAGGCGATTGATGGTCGGATCGAGCGACTGGACGCGCGCCCACCAGGTGGCATCCGCGAGCGTGGCCGGCACGTCGGCCACCGGCATCGTGTGGTGGACGCGCGCCAGCGGCGGCGTCAGCGTGGAGAGCGCGATCGCGAGGCACCACACCCAGCGGCGCGGCCACGCCTGGGGGAGCGCGCGCTCGACCAGCGACGCGGCCGTACCCAGGCAGCCGCCGATGGCGATGACGTAGAGGATGCAGAGCATGGTGGTCGCTCCCCGCTCCGGCGGCTGGCGGCGCGCGGTCGATGCGCGATGACTAAGTATCTCGCCAGCAATCTACGACCCGTCGCGAGGCGCGGTTTCCCGGCCCGCGGCCAGCTCGGCGCCCGCTCACGCCAATGATCCCGACCCTCGCCGTCGACGCGCACCCGACGCTCCGCCTGGCCGCCTTCGCGACCCGCTTCCCCGCCCCCCTCGGCGAGCTCGCCACGCCGGACGCGGTGCGCGACGCGCTGCTGCTGGACGCACCGGCCCCGCTCGCGCGCGACGAGCAGGTGCGCAGCGACGTGCGCGACATGCTGCGGCACGGCGGCTACAAGCCGACCGGCCGCGGGAAGCCGGCATCCGAGTACCTCGTGCGCGCCGCCACCGAGGGCGCGCTGGGCGCGATCAACCTCGCGGTCGACGCGTGCAACGCGGTGTCGCTGCACTCGGGCTTCCCGATCAGCGTGGTGGACCTCGACCGCGCGACGGCGCCCTTCCGCGTGGGCCTCGCGCCCGCCGGCGCGACGTACGTCTTCAACGCCTCGGGCCAGGAGATCGACGTCGCGGGGCTGCTCTGCCTGTTCGACGCGGAAGGTCCGTGCGCGAACGCCGTGCGCGACGCGCAGCGCACCAAGACGCGCGACGCCACGACCGCGACGCTGAGCGTGCTGTGGGGCTGCGCGGGCCACGAGGCGCGTCTGGACGCTGCCGAGCGCTGGTACCGCACGCTGCTCGAGGACGCGGGCGCGACGACCACGCGCGTCGCGCCCGCCGCCGCGGCGGGCTGACCGGCACGGACGACCGGCCACGGGCGCTCGCGCGCTCGCGCCGGCGGTGGCACTGCACTGGCGCACGTGCCGCCCTCTCCGCGCCCCTGCGCGCGCCGTCCCCCACACCGCTCGCCCCGCTCATGTCCCCGCTCGTCGCGCCACCGGTCCGTCCCGACCGGCGGCCCGCTCCCGTGCGCCCGAAGCTCGAGCCCCTGCCCTGGGTGATGCGGGCGCCGCGCGCGCCGTACTTCGTGCTCGACACGGGCGAGTCCTGGACGCCGGTCGGCGCCAACGAGGCGGTCACCTGGCCGGAGCTGGCGGGGCTCTTCCATCGGCGCGACCTCGCCGGTGTGGAGGCGCACCTGCTCCGCCTGCGCGGCCTGGGCGTCACGGTCCTCCGGCTCATGCTGGAGTACTGCCAGGGCGAGCATCGCTACTTCGAGCGGCCCGCGGGGCGCTTCGTTCCGGCGATGGTGAGGCTCTGGGACGACCTGTTCGCCATCTGCGCGCGCATCGGGATGCGCATCCTGCTCACCCCGTTCGACACGTTCTTCCACTGGCAGCGCTGGCACCGCCATCCGTACAACCGCCGCCACGGTGGGCCGTGCGCGCACCGCACGCAGTTCCTCGTCTGCCGCGAGACGCGCGAGTACGTGAAGCGGCGGCTGGCGTTCGCCACCGAGCGCTGGGGCGGGAGCGGCGTGCTGTTCGCCTGGGACCTGTGGAACGAGCTGCACCCCGCGCAGGCCGGCGACGACGAGGCGGCGATGCACGACTACGTCTCCGACGTGAGCGGGTCGCTGCGCGAGCTCGAGGTGCGCGTCCACGGCCGGTCGCACCTGCAGACGGTCTCGGTGTTCGGTCCGGAGCTGCGCCGTCGCCCGTCGCTGCGCGAGCTGGTCTTCGCGCACCCCACGCTCGACTTCGCGAGCGCGCACTTCTACGCCGAGCGGACGATCGACGCCCCGCGCGATACGATCGCGCCCGCCGTGGTCACCGGCGCGCTCGTGGAGCAGGCGCTCGCCGCGATTCCCGACGATCGCCCCTTCCTCGACAGCGAGCACGGGCCCATCCACACCTTCAAGGACCGGGGCTGCACGCTGCCCGCGCCGTTCGACGACGAGTACTTCCGGCACATGCAGTGGGCGCACCTCGCGGCGGGTGGCGCGGGCGGGGGCATGCGGTGGCCCAACCGCCATCCGCACACGCTCACCGAGGGGATGCGCGCCGCGCAGCTCGCGCTGTCCCGCTTCCTCCCGCTGCTCGACTGGACGTGCTTCCGGCGCCGGCCGCTCCGCGACGCGCTGCTGGTGCGCGACGCGCGCTCGGGAGTGCCCCTGCGGATGGTGACGACGCGTCCGTCGGCCCACCCCACGGGCGCGCCCGTCGTCCGGCTCCGGGGCGGCGAGTGCGCCGCGTTCGCGTGCGGCGACGCCTCGCAGGCCGTCGTCCACCTGCTGCGTGCGGACCAGCGCACCGACGACGGCCGGCTGCGGCGCGACGTGCCCGCCCGGCTCGTCGCCGTCGAGGTGCCGGGGCTCGCGCCGGGCACGTACAGGGTGACGCTTTGGGACCCGGTGGCCGGAGAGGCGCGGGAGCAGCGCGTCGTCGATCACGCGGGCGGTGCGCTCCGCGTCGCCGACGTCCCGCTGGTCGCGGATCTGGCGCTCGCCATCCGCCGCGCCTGACCGTCCGGAGCGCCCGATAGCTCGCATCTCCGACGCTTCCGCTTCATCGTTTCACGTCGGTCCGTCCTCCGCCGTTCCGTTCTCCGCCTCTTCGTCCGCCGATGCGCGTCCGCTCCCTCCACGTCCACCCCGTGAAGTCGCTCCGCGGCATCCCCGTCGCCGCCGCGGACGTGGGTGACCTCGGCCTCGCGCTCGACCGCCGCTGGATGCTGGTGGACGACGCGGGCGTCTTCCTCACGCAGCGCGAGGACGCGGGCATGACGCTGCTGCGCACGTCGCTCGTGCCGCCGCCGGGCGTCGATGCCGAGGCGCCCGTCTCGCTCGCGCACGCCGTGCGCGTGCACGCGCCGGGTGGCGCGACGGTGGACCTCGCGCCGCCGCCGCCCGACGCGCGCCGCCGCAAGGTCCGCATCTGGGCGCATGAGGTCGAGGCCTGCGACTCGGCGCCCGAGCTCGACGCCTGGTTCGCGGAGGCGCTGGGCCGCCCGTGTCATCTGGTCTGGATGCCCGACGAGACGCGCCGCCCCATCGACCACCACACCGCGGGCGCCCACGACCGCGCGGCGTTCTCCGACGCGTTCCCGGTGCTGGTGGCGTCGCAGGCGTCGCTCGACGACCTGAACGCGCGGCTCGTCGCGCAGGGACAGGACCCGGTGTCGATGGAGCGCTTCCGCCCCAACGTCGTCGTCGAGGGGGCGGCCGAGCCGTACGCGGAGGACGGGTGGGGCCGCACGCGCGTGGGCGACGTCGTGCTGGATCTCGTCAAGCCGTGCGCGCGCTGCGTCATGACCACCGTCGACCCCGAGACGGCGCGCGGCGGCAGCGAGCCGCTGCGCACCCTCAGCGGCTACCGGAAGGTCGGCAGCAAGGTCCTGTTCGCGCAGAACGCCCTCGTGCGGGCCGGAGGCAGGGTTTACGTCGGCGACGGTGTTGTCGTCGATGGGATGAATTCGTGAACACGTAGCGTCCTCACGACTGGCGGCCCGCGTGCCGGGCGCCGACCGTCGTCGTCGTCGCCTCGCCCGCCGCGCCACCGCCGCTCCTCCGACCCGCGTCCATGCCCTCTCCGTTCTGGCTCGCCGCCGCCGCGGCCGCCCTGTCCGGCGACTCCACGCCGCGTCCCGCGCCGCTCGTCTTCCCCGCGCCGGCCGCCGCCACGGTGCCCGCGCTGCCGGCCGACACCGTGCGCCGCCCGCGCGCGGTGGAGGTGAGCGAGGGCTACGAGACGCGCCTCCGGCTGCACCGCTGGGGGAGCTACGCGATCCTGCCGCTGTTCGCGGGCCAGTACCTGATGGGCGACCGCCTGTTCGACCAGAAGTCGGACATCTACGCCGGCCGCCGCCTGCAGCCGGTGGACGCGGGCCTGCGGCGCAACCACGCGATCGTCGCCGGCGCGGTCGGCACGGTGTTCGTCGCCAACACGGTCACGGGCGTGTGGAACCTGCTGGAGTCGCGCGGCGTCGCCGAAGGGCGCACGCGTCGGCTGCTGCACGGCCTCACGATGCTGGGCGCCGAGGCGGGCTTCGTCGCCACGGGCGTCCTCGGCACGCGCGCGAAGGACGGCAACATGGGCGACGCGCGCCTGCACCGGAACGTGGCGCTCGGCTCCGTCGCGGTGTCGACGGCCAGCGTGATCGGCATGTGGATCTTCAACCGCCATTGATGCGCACGCGTGCACCGCGCGCGGCGGCGATCGCGCTGCTCGCGCTCACCGCGCGACAGGCCGCGGCGCAGCACACGGCCGCCGGTGGCGGTGGCTTCGTCGCGCGGCTGGCCGAGCTGATGGCGCCGTGGCAGTCGCTCTACGCCGACTCCGCCGCCGTCTCGAGCGCGGTGCTGTTCGCGCACCTGGGCGCGCTGCTCCTGGGCGGCGGGATCGCCGTGGCCGCGGACCGCACCACGCTGCGCCTCGGCGTGCCGCAGGCCGGCGACGACGACGCGCTCGGCGCCGACCGCGTGCGGCATGCGCGGGAGCTCGCCACCCTGCACCGCCCCGTCGTCGCCGCGCTGCTGGTGATGCTCGGCAGCGGCGTGATGCTGCTGCTTGCCGACGTCGAGGGCCTCGTCGCGTCGCCGGTGCTCTACGTCAAGATCGTGCTGGTCGCGCTGCTGCTGGCCAACGGCGCGCGCCTCGCAGCCGCGGAGCGGGCCGTCAACGCCGCGCCGGCGGGCGACGCGACGACCGTGGTGGACGGGTGGCGCCGGTTGCGCGCGGCCTCCATCGCCAGTCTCGTGCTGTGGGTCGCGACCGTGCTCGCCGGCGTCGTGCTCTCCAACGTCTGACCCGAATCATCTCCCGATCGATGTCGTCCTCGCCCTCGAAGAGCGCCGCGAACGCGCCCGACGCCTGCACGGCCTGCGATGCCGCGCCCGACGCCATCGGCGCCGACCGCCGCGCGTTCCTGCGCCACGCGGCCGCCGCCGCGGGCGCCGCGCTCGTGGCGCTCGGCACCTCGCCGCTGGAGGCGTTCGCGCTGCCGCTCGCCTTCACGTCGCCCGTGCGCCGCGACGGCGAGACGCGCACCTATCCCGTGCCCGCCGCCGACGGCGCGGAGATCGACCGCGACAACGAGGTGATCGTCGTGCGCTGGCAGGGCGCGGTGTACGCGTTCAACCTCGCCTGCCCGCACCAGAACACCGCGCTGCGCTGGCTCGCCGCCGACCGGCGGTTCCAGTGTCCCAAGCACAAGTCCAAGTACCAGCCCGACGGCACCTTCATCGAGGGGCGCGCGACGCGCGGCATGGACCGCTTCGCCGTGCGGCGCGATCCGGGCGGCGTGCTGGTGGACCTCTCGACGCTGCACAAGCAGGACGCCGACCCGCAGGGCTGGGCCGCCGCGGCCGTCCGGCTCTGACCGCCGACCGCCGCGCCCGCCGCCCGGCACGCGGCGTGCGCCGGGCGGGCGCGTGACCACTCCGCCCCTGCCCGGCGCCGATCCGGCGCACTCCGCGCTCCTCACCGACCTCTATCAGCTCACGATGGCGCTCGGCTACTGGCGGAGTGGCCGGGCCGAGCGCGAGGCGGCGTTCCACCTGTACTTCCGCACGGCGCCGTTCGGCGGCGGCTACGCGGTGGCGTGCGGCATCGAGCCGGCGCTGGCGTACCTCGAGGCGCTGCGCTTCGACGACGCGGACCTGACCTACCTCGCGTCGCTGCACGGCGCCGACGGCACGACGCTCTTCCCGCCCGACTTCCTCGACGCGCTGTCGAAGCTGCGGCTGACGCTCGACGTCGACGTCGTGCCCGAGGGCACGGTGGTGTTCCCGACGGAGCCGCTCGTGCGCGTGCGCGGGCCGCTGCTGCAGGCGCAGCTCGTCGAGACGGCGCTGCTGGTGCACGTGGGCTTCCCGACGCTGGTCGCCACGAAGGCGGCGCGGCTGTGCCTCGCGGCCGGCGGCGATCCGGTGGTGGAGTTCGGGCTGCGGCGCGCGCAGGGGCCCGACGGTGGGCTGTCCGCGACGCGCGCGTCGTACGTCGGCGGCTGCGCGGCGACGTCGCACGTGCTCGCGGGGCAGCGCTTCGGCATTCCCGTGCGCGGCACGCACGCGCACAGCTGGGTGATGGCGTTCGACGACGAGCGCCAGGCGTTCGACGCGTACGCGCGCGCGCTGCCGAACAACGTCGTGCTCCTCGTCGACACGTACGACACGCTCGACGGCGTGCGCAACGCGATCACCACGGGGCTGCGCCTGCGCGCGGAAGGCCACCGGCTCGACGCGATCCGCCTCGACTCGGGCGACCTCGCGTACCTGAGCCGCCAGGCGCGCCGGATGCTCGACGAGGCTGGATTGACCGACGTTGCCATCATGGCGACGAACGATCTCGACGAGACGGTCATCACGTCGCTGAAGCAGCAGGGCGCGCCGATCACGATCTGGGGCGTCGGGACGCGCCTCGCGACCGCCTATGACCAGCCCGCGCTCGGCGCGGTCTACAAGCTCACCGCGATGCGCGACGACGCGGGCGCGTGGAGCCCGCGCGTGAAGGTCTCGGAGCAGGCGGCGAAGACGACGATCCCCGGCCTGCTGCAGGTGCGGCGCTACCGCGTGCAGGACGGCGATCCGGGCGAGGTGGGCCAGTTCGCGGCCGACATGCTCGTCGACGAGCACGCGCCGCCGCCCGACGGCGACACGGTGATGGTCGACCCGCTCGACCCGACGCGTCGCCGCCGCTTCGCGGCCGGCACGCCGTGGGAGCCGCTGCTCGTGCCCGCGCTGCAGGCGGGGAAGCGCGTGCGCGACGCCGAATCGCTGGATGCGGCGCGCGTCCGCGCGCGATCGCAGCTCGCGGGCTTCCACGGCGGCATCAAGCGCCTCGTGAACCCGCACCGTCATCCCGTCGGGCTGGAGCTCGGCCTGCACGAGCGCCGCACCGCGCTGGTGATGGAGATGCGCGGCGCGCCGGGCGCCGCCTGACGCGGAGCGCGACTCGGCTCAGCGCTCAGGCCGCGTCTCGCGCGTCGGATTCCGCGACCACGAGGCGCGCCGCCGCGCCGTGGAGTCCGAGCACGTGCCGCGCCACGCGCGAGAGCGGTCCCGCCGCGGCCGACACGACGTGGTGCTCCGCGGTGCGGCGCGACGCGCCCGCCGCGCTCGCGACGACGCTCTGATCGGCGGGCGCCGGCGCGCGTCCCGTCCGCACCGCGTCCGCGAGGTCCGCCAGCATCGCGTCGATCGCGACCGCGCGCTCCGCGAGCGCGGCCGGCGGCGCGCCCACGTGCGGCGGCAGCGCGGCGAGCCCCGTGCACGCGACGCCAACGCGGCGCACCTCGGCCAGCATCGTCAGCAGCGCCTCGGCGTCGTGGCGCTGCACGCGCGGCTCCGCCAGCCAGCGCTCCAGCGCCGCATCGGCCATGTTCGCGGCGAGCCCCATGCGACGCCGCGCGCGTGCGTGCGTCGCGCCGCCGGCGATCTCCGGCAGCAGCCCCGCCGACCGCGCCGCGGCGTCGAAGCTCTCGCGCACGCGGTCCATCAGCACGCCGAGCGTGGTCGGGATCCCCTGCGACTCGAACGTCGGCCAGAGCAGCCGGCTCGCCAGCACGGCCAGCACGCCACCGGTGACCGTGTCGACGATGCGCACGCCCGCCAGCCGCCAGTCGCCGAGCGCGGGCTCCGCCAGCAGCACGAACAGCGGCGTGAGGAAGAACGTGAAGAGCGCGTAGTCGATGCGCCGCACCGCGACCGCCGCCACCGCGAGCACGAACATCGCCGCCGCGAGCGCGAGCTGGTCGCGCACCACGGCCGCCAGCACCGCCGCGACCACGCCGCCGAGCACCGTGCCGCCGACGCGCGCGGCGCCGCGCTGCCACGTCGCGCCCGCGTACGGCTGCAGCACGAGCAGCACGGTGGTCGTCATCCACTGCGCGCGCGCGACGTGGAACGTCCCGCCCAGCAGCTGCGCCGCGGCCACCGTCAGGGCCAGGCGCGCCGCATGGCGCCGCGTGACGAGGTCCGGATGGGCGAGCATGCGCACGCCGCTCGCCACGGTGCTCGCGGCACGGCGGAGCACGTCCATCGGCGCCCACGCGCGCGACGGCCGCGCGGCGTCCGAGTCGTCGTTCCCGGCGAGCATCGCGGCCACCGTGTCGGAGGTCGCGTCCACCAGCGTCGCGACCTGCTCCAGCAGCGCGGCGGCGTGCCCCACGCGCTCGCCCAGCGGGCGGGCGGGCGTCGCGCCGGGCAGCGGATCCACCAGCTGCCAGAGCGCGACCACCGCGCCGTCGAGCGCCGGGAGCCCGGCTGGCCGCTTTCCAGAGCGACGGCTCGTCGCGATCGACGCGGCCAGCCCGTCCAGCGCCTCGGGCAAGCGGCGCAGCACCGTCGCGATGGCCTCGCGCACCGTGTCGTCCACCTCGGGCGCGTGCGACACCGCCTCCACCGCGCCCTCGGCGCCCACCAGCGCCGCGAACAGCTCGTCGATCTGCTCCAGCAGGATCGCGAGGTCCTCGGCCGCGCGACTCGTCGCCAGGCGCGTGCGGCGCGTCTGCGCGAGCGTGACGCGCGCCTCCTCCAGCGCGGCGCGCACCGGCGCGTGCCGCGTGCGGGCGAGCGTCCCGAACGGCGTGCGCGGATCGGTGGGCGCGTGCGCGTCGTGCGGCGCGCGCACCGCGGCGTGGAAGGCGTCGCGCAACCCGCGCGCGAGGGCCGACAGCGCGTGCACCGCCGCGGTCGCGGACTCGCGCACGGGCGCGTACGGGCGCACCGGCCACACGACGAGCGCCAGCACCATCGCCGACAGTCCGCCCGCGGCCAGCAGCGCGGCGCGGAGCCAGGCCTCGCGCGCGTCGGCCGCGGGCGTCGCCAGCGCCGCCACGAACGTCGCGGCGAACATGGTCCCCAACGCCGCGCCCGCGTCGCCGCCCACGCGCATCAGCCCACCCATGCCCGCCCAGACGGCGATCAGCACGAGCGCCAGCGTCCGGTGCCCGCCCGCGAGCGAGGCGACGGCACAGGTGAGCGCGCCGCCCACGATGAAAGCCGCCATGCTGCGCGCCCGCGTCCGGTACGCGCCGCCCGCATCGGCGAGCGACGTCAGCCACCCGCCGAGCGCGGCCCAGATCAGCAGCGGCTGGCGGAGGAGCGCGGCGAGGACGATCGGGACCACGGTGGCTGTGGCCGCGCGGAGCCCGGCCAGCAGCGCCACGGCGGGCACGTGGGCGCGCTCCAGGCGCGGCACGGCGGTCGGCGGAACGAAGCGGGAGAGGGCGGACACGAGCGCATTGTAATCCGGTCCCGCCGTCGGGTGCGGCGCACCGCGGGGCGTCCCGGCATGGCGGGGCTCCTGACGGCCGGGTAAGCTGCACCCGCCCCGACCATGCCCGCCCGCCTGCCCGAACTCCTCCTGCTCTCCTCCGCCGCCGTCGGCGCGGCGGGGCTCGGCGCCGCCGTGGGCGCCCGCCGCGGCGGGCTGTCGTCGGCCGCGCTCGGGTGGGCGGGCGCCTCCGCGGCCGGGCTGATGCTGGGCGTCGCCTACGCGCTCGTCGCGCCGAGCGTGGCGCGGGCCCCGTGGGCGACCGCGGCCGGCGCGGCGCTCGCCTGCACCCTGCTCTGGCTCCCCGAGCTCCGCTCGGTCGACGCGCTGCCGGACGCGCGTGGCGCCCTCCGCGCGAGCGCCCGGCATTCGGCGGCCGAGGGCGTGGCCATCGGCGCCGCGGTCGCGCTGGGGACGAGCTTCGGCCTCGTGCTCGCGCTCACGCTCGTCGTCCACAACGTCTCCGAGGGCGCGGTGCTGGGCGCCGCGCTGCGCGCGGATGGGCGCGGTGGCGCGGCCGCGGCGCGGGCGGCGACCGTCGCGCGCGTGGGCCAGGTGCTGTTCGCGATCGCGACGACGACGCTCGTCGCGCTGCTGCCGACGGCGCTGCCGTGGGCGCTGGGCGCGGGCTTCGGCGCGCTCGTCTACCTGCTGTTCGCGGAGCTGCTGCCGGGCAGCTATGCCGTCGTCGGCCGCACCGGCATCGCGATCGTCGTCAGCCTGGGACTCGGCATCGTCGCGCTGCTGGGCGGCGGCGCGCGGGGCGTCGCGCCGTGAGCATCGACGCCGACGTCGTCCGCGTCTTCCTCTACGCGCTGGCGACCGCGATCTCGACGGGCCTGGGCGCGCTCCCCTTCCTCGCCGTGCGCGACCTCTCGCCCCGCGCGATGGCGACCGCGAACGCGATCGCCGCGGGGCTGATGCTCGGCGCCAGCATCGGGCTGCTGGCGGAGGGCGAGCAGCGGAGCGCGGGCGCGACGTTCGTCGGCGCGCTGCTGGGCGTCGCGTTCGTGCTGCTCACGCAGCGGCTGATGGGCGACCGCGAGCCGGAGTTCGGCGCGCTGCGCGGCGCGGGCGCGCGGCGCGTGCTGCTCGTGCTCGTGGTGATGACCGTGCACTCGTTCGCCGAGGGCGTCGCGGTGGGCGTGTCGTTCGGCGGCGGCGCGGCGCTCGCGACGGCCATCACGATCGCCATCGCGGTGCACAACATCCCCGAGGGCCTGGCGATCAGCGCGGTGCTGCGCGCACAGGGCGCGTCGGTGCCCGCGTGCGCGGCGTGGAGCGTCTTCTCGTCGCTGCCGCAGCCGCTGATGGCGGTGCCCGCGTACCTGTTCGTGCACCGGTTCGCGTCGGTGCTTCCCTACGGCCTGGGCTTCGCGGCGGGCGCGATGGTGTTCCTCGTGCTCGAGGAGCTGCTGCCCGAGGCGTACGCGCACGCGCGCGCCACGCACATCGCGGTCATCACGGGGCTGACGACGACGGCGATGCTCCTCTTCCAGCAGATTCTCTAGAGCTGCGTGCTGCGTGCTGCGTGCTGCGTGAGAGGCGTCATGAGCGCCCGTTCACGCAGCACGCAGCGCGTCTCCCGAACATGGGTTGGACAACCCACGACGACACGCGGTTGGGGGCGTAGGCTACGGCTGTCGCCCGCGCATCGACGCCGCGGGCGGGCCGCGCGCCGGGCTCCCCGTGCTGCGCGCCGACTGCGTCGTGAAGGCCATATCCCATGCGCATCCTCGGTCCCGACGACGCCCCGCGCGGGCGCGCCCCGTCCCGTACCCGCCTGTTGCCGGCGGGCGGCGGGGAGACCGTGCACGTCCTGGTCGATTCCGCGACCCAGAAGGTCGGCGTGGAGGACAGCGCCGGCACCCTCTCGGTCGTCGAGGTCGCGCTCTCGCCCGGCGGCGGGGTGCCCGACCACCTGCACGCGCGCGACGACGAGACGATCTACGTGCTCGAAGGCTCGCTCGACGTCCGCGTCGGCGACGAGCGCCTCTCCCTCGGCGTCGGCGGCTGCGCGTTCGCGCCGCGCGGGACGCTGCACGGCTTCGGCAACCCGGGCTTCGCGATCGCGCGGCTGCTGCTCATCTCGTCCCCGGCCGTCACGCCGGAGCGCGCGTTCCTGGAGCTGGCGGCCGGCTTCGCGGTGGGGACGAACACCGGGCGCGTGTCGCCCGCGGGCGCCGCGGCGGGCGCGCTCGCGACCGCGTTCCGCGCGCTTGCCGCGTCGCGCGACGTGACGCTCGACGAGGTCTGAGGGCCGCGACGTCCGGGTTCCACGTCGTACCCGCCGCGCGACGCGAAGGCGTCCTCGCGCGCGGACAGTCGGCGCGCGGCGAGAGATCGCCGCGCGCCGTCGTCGTTGCATGCATCTCGTTGTCGGATCGACGGTTGACCGCCGGCGTCACCGCGCCGTACGCGCGGCCGGCCGCCGGGCACCGCCGATGCCCTCTCGGTGGGCGGACGCAGGGCCGCGCGGTGCGAATGCACCGCCAACGACCCCGCGCCGTCTCCCCGCATCGTGCGACGCGCCGAGCGGCGGGACGAGTCGGTTCGCGTCGTGCCGGAGAGGCAACCATGTCCAAGATTCGTTCGACCCGCGGCGTGGCCGCCGCGCTCGCGGTGACCCTGATGGCCGGCGCGTCGCCCGCCGCCGCGCAGCAGCAGCGCAACCTGTTCACGTGGAACGGCCGCGTCGATCGCGAGGTGCTGATCGTCATGCGCGGCGATGACATCTCGACTCGCTTCTCGAACGACGAGCGTGGCCGCGAGCGCGCGCGCGTGCAGGGCGTGCTGCCGCGCGCCGAGGGCGTGGTGACGGTGCGCCTGAACGACGGGCGCGGCGACGTGGACGTCGTGCAGCAGCCCTCGGCGCGCAACGACTACACGACCATCGTCCGCATCCGCGACGAGCGCTCGGGCGACGACCGCTACGGCGTGACCGCGTTCTGGAGCCCGACGAGCTACGGCGACGCGCGCCGCAACGACCGCGACGATCGCGGCGGGTGGGGCCGCGTGGGCAACGGGCGTGGCAACGGGCGTGGCAACGGGCGCGACGACGACCGCTGGGACGACCGCGGGCGCGGCAACAACGGGCGCGGCAGCGGCGGCTGGGGCAACAACGGCGGCTACGGCGACTCGCGCTACGGCGCGGGCGCGCTGCAGTGGCGCGGCGCGGTGGACGACCTGGTCGAAATCCGCGTGCAGGGCTCGCGCGTGGACTACGTGACGCGCAGCGGCGCGACGGTGCGCGACGTCCAGACGCGCGTCAGCGGCAACGGGCTCCCCGACCGCGACGTCACGGTGACGATCCGCAACAGCCAGGGCCGCGGCGACGTGTGGGTCGCCGAGCAGCCGAGCGCGCGCAACGGCTACACCGCGATCATCCGCGTGAAGGACGGGCAGAGCGGGTACGGCTACTACGACTTCCAGGCCATCTGGTGAGTCCGGCCCGGCGCGTCGGCCCACGGCCGACGCGCCGGAACGCGACGTGCCGCGAGGCCGCGTGTCGCCCATCGGGCACACGCGGCCTCGCGCGTTCACGGGATCCTGCGCGGCCTTCCGACCGTTCACCGGCGATGACCTCCGCCATCCCTCCGGGCTCCGGCCCGCCCGGCCGACAGTTGCGCGGCGGGATCCTGCTCGCCGTCGTCGTCGTGCTCCTCGTGCTCGTCGTCGCCTGGTGGTGGGCGTTCGCGGGCGAGGGGCGGGCGCGCTTCCGCAGCGGCGAGCCGACCCCGGCCGACGCGAACGCGCCCGCGACGTGAGCGACGGGCGCGCGTCGAGCGCCGGCGCGCGCTGGTGCGTAGCGTAGGGTCCGCGCCGCGCGCCCGCGTGGTGCCGCCCTTCGCCTCCGCCCCGCGCATGTCCCTCCTTCGCTTCCTGTCCCGTCGCGTCCTCGGCGTCGCGCTCGCCGCGGCGCCGCTGCTCGCGCCGTGCGTCGCCGCCAGCGCGCAGCGTCCGGCCGCCCGCGCCACCGCGCGCGACGCCTACTGGCCCGAGCCCGGTCCGCGCTGGGCGCATCGCACGCCCGCCCAGGTCGGGATCGACTCCGCGGGCCTCGCCGCGGCGATCGCGTTCGCCATCGCCAGCGAGGCCAAGGCGCCGCGCAACCTCGAGGTCGCGCACTACCAGACGTTCGGACGCGAGCCGTTCGGCCAGGCGGTGGGCCCGTTCGCCGAGCGCGGCGATCCGTCGGGTGTGGTCCTGCGGCACGGCTACATCGTCGCCGAGTGGGGCGATCCCGAGCGCGTCGACATGACCTTCAGCGTCACCAAGAGCTTCCTCTCGTCGACGGTCGGCGTTGCGTTCGACCGCGGCATGATCCGCGACCTGAACGACCGCGTGCGCGAGTACGTGGGGCCCGTGATGACCGTCGGCGTCGCCGGGTCGCCCACCGACCGCCGCGCCGAGCGGATGGGGACGAGCGAGCTGCTGCGCCCGTTCGACTCGCCGCACAACCGCACCATCACCTGGGACCACCTGCTGCGGCAGACCAGCGACTGGGAGGGCACGCTGTGGGGGAAGCCGGAGTGGGCGGACCGCCCCACCGGCACGCCCGCGGAGTGGACGACGCGCGCCCGCAAGGCGCCCGGCAGCACGTACGAGTACAACGACGTGCGCGTGAACGCGCTCGCGCTCGCGGCCACGTCGGTGTGGCGCCGCCCGCTCCCGGAGGTGCTGCGCGAGCACGTGATGGATCCGATCGGCGCGTCGCCGACGTGGCGCTGGTTCGGCTACGACGACGCGTGGATCGTGGTCGACGGACAGGCGATCCAGTCCGTGTCGGGCGGCGGGCACTGGGGCGGCGGGATGTTCATCAGCGCGCACGACCTGGCGCGCTTCGGCCACCTGACGCTGCGGCGCGGCCGCTGGCGCGACCGGCAGATCCTCTCCGACGCGTGGGTGACGCGCGCCCTGACGCCGACGCCCGCGCAGACGGACTACGGCTTCATGAACTGGTTCCTCAACACCGACCGCAAGCGGTGGCCGAGCGCCCCCGCGAACGCGTTCGCGCACCTGGGGAACGGCACGAACGTCGTGTACGTCGACCCGGACCGCGATCTCGTGGCGGTCGTGCGGTGGATCGAGAACGGGGCGGTCGACGGCTTCCTGCAGCGGCTGCTGGCGGCCGTGGACGGTGCGCGCACGGCGTCGGCGTCGGGGCGCTGAGCGGCGCGGAGCGGCGAAACCTCGGAAGCACCGCATGTTTCTGGCCGCGGCGTTGCGGCTGGGTCGGGAACGGATTAGGTTCCGAGTGCGACAGATGCGCGCCGCGCATACACCGCAAAGGGGAAGGGCCCTCGCTCTCGTGAGGGCCCTTTTCTCGTCCTTACATCAAAGAGTCAATCGCATGCGTACGACCGGCACCGTGAAGTGGTTCAACGACGCCAAGGGCTTCGGTTTCATCACGCCCGAGAACGGCCAGAAGGACTGCTTCGTGCACCATTCGGCCATTCAGGCCCAGGGCTTCAAGTCGCTCGCCGAGGGCGAGCGCGTCGAGTTCGACATCGTGCAGGGCCAGAAGGGTCCGGCGGCGGAGAACGTCGTCAAGCTCGGCCGCTGACGCCGGTGCGCCTGCACACCTCGTGTGCAGGCGCACCCGTCTCGAGGGCCGGCCCGACGACCGTCCGGCCGGCCCCGCTCGTTTGTGGTAACGCCGCTCGCGCCCGCGCGTGACCGGCAGGCCCGCGTCGCGCGGCGGCGCGCCCGAACGCCCAGTGGGAGATTGAAAACATGGACATGGACGACGAGACGAGCGGCGCCCGGTGGCCCGACCGTCAGGACTGGCCCACCAGCCGGCAGCGCATGGGCGCCCAGCAGGCCGCGAGCAAGCTGCTCGACGCGCTGGCCCCCGAGCGTCCGCCCGCACGACGTGACGAGCCGGCCTCGCAGGTGCTGCGCGTCCGGTCGCCGCGGGGCTGCGTGCTCCAGGGCGCCCGCACGGCGGTCAGCGTCTCCTGGTTCCCGCCCCTGCCCAGCGACGCCGCCCTCGGCGAGCTGCAGGTGATCGGCTGGCGCGGGGTCGTCTCGCGTCCCGGCCAGGGCCGCCAGGCCCCCGGCAGCGCCGAAGCCGTCAGCACCGAGGTGCTGGTTCCCGTGGAGAACGGGGTCGGCGACGCGTGGCTCTGGCAGTCGGCCGACGGCAAGCAGTACGACGTCTCGGCGCTCACCGAGCGCTGCAACGAGCTCCTCGCCGATCCGGGCCAGCTCCCGGCGCGCGCGAGCTGAGCACACCGGGAGCGGTGGCACGCGGTCCGCGCCCTGCGCTCCGGGGTACGATCTCAGACGCCGGAAGCGCCTCGGAGGGGCGGCCCGCTGGTGGGCCGCCCCTCCTCGCGTATAGAGTGCACGGGTCCGCGGACCAGGCCGCCCGAAACGGGAAGGCCGGTCCCGCCGTCCTTCCGGCGTACGCCCGGCCCATCGCAGGGCCGGCTCACCCGAAGAACCGTTTGTGAAGGCTCCAGCTCCGACCCGCACGCGCGCCGCGCGTGCCACCCCAGACCGCGCCGCCAAGACGCCCGCCAAGGCGGCATCGACGGCGGCCCCCGCCGCTCCCCGCTCCCGCCCGCGCCGCGGGCGCAAGCGCTCCGGTGGCGGCGCTCCCGCCGAGGAGACCGTCCGCCTCACGTCGCTGCCGACGGGCCGCCGCGCCTACGTCGACACGCGCGAGTGGCTGCTCGACCGCTACGGCCCCAAGTGCGCCTACTGCGGCGAGCGGGTGATCGCGGACGACATCACGCTCGACCACGTGACGCCGCGCCGCGGGCTCACGGCTTACGACCGGCGCGACAACCTCGTGCTCGCCTGCCGTCCCTGCAACGCGAAGAAGGCCGATCAGCCGATCCTCGCGTTCCTGCTGGCGCGGCGCGAGCGCGCGTACACGCTGCTGCGCTACGGCATGCACCTCAGCCCGATGCTGGTGGACCTCGCCCGCGAGATCGCCGGGCCCGAGGCCGCCGCGCGCGCCGAGCGGCTGGCGGACCCGGACTACCCCTACGCGGACTGACCGGCGGCGGCCGCTCCCACGAGGACGCGGCCGCGCCAGCGCTCGAGCACCTCGCTCGTCGCCAGCATCACGTCGCGGTAGAGCGCCGCCATGTCCTCCAGGCGCTCCTGCACGGCCGGATCCTGCCCGGGCAGCCGGCGCGCGTCGTCGAGCAGCGCCAGGAACTGCCGGATCGCCGTCAGCCGGTGCTCCAGCGAGCGCTCGGGCGACTCGGCCGCCATCTGGTAGTAGTCGCGGCGGTCGCCGGGCCGGCCCACGCGCTCCAGGACCCCCTGCTCCACCAGTCGCCGCGCGTCGGTGCTGACGCTGGCGCGGCTCACGCCCAGCCGCTCGGCGATCGCGTCGAGGGCCAGCGGCTCGGGGGACACGAGGAGGAGGCCGAGGATGCGGCCGGCGATGCGCGGGAGCCCGTCGCGCTCACACAGGCAGCCGGCGCGCTCGACGAATGCGGAGAGACAGTCAGGACCACGAGAAGCCATGGCGGGATTCTAGAGCGTTCGCTATATTCAGTCAAGACTGAACGCACTGAACACACGGCACGTGTCGCGCCCCGGCGCGCGGTGCCTTTCGCCACAGGTGGCTCCATGCCGCGCGTCCGCCCCACCCTCCTCACGCTCGCCACGCTGACCGCCGCCCTCGGCGCCGTCGCCGGGCGTCCGGCCGCCGGCCAGGCGCTGGCCGCGCAGCCGTTGACGGCCGTCGCGCCCGTGTCGGCCGACGCCGATGCGGCGGCGCGCCCGTTCGCGCCGGGCGAGCAGCTCAAGTACGACGTCCGCTTCGGCCCCATCAAGGCCGGCACGGGCAGCATGGAGGTGCGCGGCGTGGAGACGGTGCGCGGGCGTCCCGCGTACCACACGGTGTTCACCGTGAAGGGCGGCATCCCCGGCTTCCGCGTCCACGACGTCTTCGAGAGCTGGTTCGCGCGCGACGACCTCGCGTCGCTCCGCTTCCACAAGGACCAGGACGAGGGGCCGAAGGAGCGCGTGTCGCGCTTCGAGATCTTCCCCGAGCGCCGCACGTACGACGACCTGCACGACGACCGCGGCGAGCTGCCGTCGGCCGCGCGCCCGCTCGACGACGGGTCGTTCCTGTACTACATCCGCACCGTGCCGCTGGTCGTGGGGCAGACGTACCGCTTCGAGCAGTACTTCAAGCCGGACCGCAACCCGGTGACGATCAAGGTGCTGCGCCGCGAGCGCGTGACGGTGCCCGCCGGGACGTTCGACGCCGTGGTCGTGCAGCCGTCGATCAAGACCAACGGCATCTTCTCCGAGGGCGGCAAGGCCGAGGTGTGGATCTCCGACGACGATCGCCGGATCATCCTGCAGCTCAAGTCGAAGCTCTCGTTCGGATCGCTGAACCTGTACCTGACGTCGCACACGCCGGGCACGCGCTGATCGCCGCGTCGGCCCAAGCTGCAAAGGGCATTTGCAAGGATAAGATCGGATAAGGTCTGATAACGACGGATGGCTCCGGTGGACCGCGAGATCCCTCGCTGCCACACGGAGCCATCCGCTTTTATCCGATCTGATCAGATTTCATCCTTGCTGCTGTTGCAGTTCGGGCCCGACACGCCGATCGGTTGCCCGAGACGACGACGCCCCCGCGGCCAGTGGCCGCGGGGGCGTCGTCGTCTTCGAAGCGTCCGCGACTCAGCCCTTCGGGTCGAGGATGTTGTCGATGCGCTGCACCGCGCCCTGGAAGTGCAGCTTGGTGGCGCGGTCCGTCGTGCGCGGGATCGCGCGCTGCAGGTCCGCCTTCAGCGTCGTCAGCGTGCCACGCAGGTGCGACTTCGCGTCGTCCGACAGCGGCGCCGGCGGCGTGAAGCCCGGGAAGTTCGGCTGCTGCTGCCCCCCGGCCGGCGTCGCCGGCGGGTTCAGCTTGCGGTCGATGGTCGCGAGCATGTCGCTCTGCAGCTCGCGGCGGTACGCGTCCGCGTTCGGGCTGCCGGCGTACGCCTCGCTCCACACGCCGCGGCGCACGTCGTCGAGCATCGACGCCAGCGAGTACGCGCGGTCGCCGTTGATCGCCTCCTGCTCCAGCAGGCGGTTCAGCCGCTGATCGTCGAGCACCGCGTTCAGGACGCGCGACTGCGCGCCGTTGATGCGCGTGATCATCCCGTTGGCCTCGATGCGGGCACCGACCTCGGGGTCGATCAGGAACGTCGGCGTGCGGAAGACGTTCTCGTTCAGGAAGCGCACGGCCTCCGCCTGGCGCGCGCGCGAGAGCGGCGCGTACACGGGGCCGGGCTGCTCGCCGACCTTGTACTGCACCGTGCCGCCGGCGATCATCGTCGCCACGTGCCCGGCCTCGGTCGCCCACTGGTTGACGGTGCGGTTGTACAGCTCGCGCAGGTCGCTGTTGTCCTCGAGCGGGAGGCGCGTCGCGTCGGCCAGGTAGCCCATCACCCGGCGCAGGTTCTTGTAGCCGAGCGTGGTCGACTTCACCGGGTCGGCGTCACCCACCGCCTCGGACAGCGTGCCGAAGCCGCCGAACTCGTTGTTGGCCGAGAAGCGGTACCACGGGATGGTGTCCTGCATCCGCGCCCAGCGGTTCAGCGTCGGGCGCTCCGCCTCGGTGCTGGTCGCGCCCGGGATCGGCTTGTAGCCCCACATGATCGCGAACCGGTCGTACGGCCCGACCCGCGGGATGATGTACTGCAGCGGGATGTTGTCCTCGGGCTGCGCGACGTAGTTGTAGCGCGAGTAGTCCATGATCGACGGGCTGTGGCCCATCTTCGCCACCCACGTCGCGCTGCGCACGCTGTCCGGGTGGTAGGTCGAGCTGCCGATCTGGTCGTGCTGCAGGCCGAGCGTGTGCCCGATCTCGTGCGCGACGACGAACTGCAGCAGGCGCCCGGAGAGCGAGTCGGGCATCGGCAGCTTGCGCGCGCGCGGGTCGATCGCCGCCGCCTGGGTGAAGTACCAGGAGCGGTTGAGGTTCATCACGTTGTGGAACATGCGCACCGACCCGTTGAGGATCTCACCGGTGCGCGGGTCGTGCACGTTCGGGCCGACGGCGTTCTCCGTCGTCGACGGGAGCCAGCGGATCATCGTGTGACGGACGTCCTCGGGGCTCCAGTCCGGATCGTTCGCGGGCGCCTCGGCCGCGACGATGCCGTTCTTGAAGCCCGCCGCCTCGAACGCCGGCTGCCACTCCTCGATGCCCGCCTTCACCCACTTCTTGAGCCACTCGGGAGTCGCCGGATCGACGTAGTACGTGATCGGCTGCTTCGGGTAGCACAGGTCGCCCTCGCGGCGGTCGCTGCACTCCAGGCGGTAGCGCGTGATGAAGCGCCTGCGCACCGAGCGCGGCTCGTTCGTCCCGAAGTCGACCGTCTGGTCGGAGAAGTAGCCGACGCGCTCGTCGAAGCGGCGCGGCATCATCGGGTTCTCGGGGAGCTTCACGAGCGACCAGTGCGCGAGCACCGACTGCGCCGGACGGGCCGCGCCGGCCGCGCCGCCGCCACCACCGCCGCCCTGCCCGGGGGTCGCCGCGGGCACGCCCGTCTGCGTCGCCTCGATCTCGACGTTGTTCGGGAAGGCGACCACGCGCTCGATGTAGGAGCGCTGCGGGTCGATGGTGCCGCGGATCGCCGCGATCTCGGGGACCGCGGTCGTGAACAGGCGCGTCACGTCGACGACCGGCGCGCTGTCGGGACCGAACGCCTCGACGTTGAGGACCGCGATGATCGGCGCGTAGTTCGACGCGCGCACCGCGGCGTACACCGACAGGGTGGTGTCGGCCGAGATGTCGTACTGCGGGGAGCGGACGATGACGCGGTTCCCCTGCCGGTCGAAGCGCAGCGACTGCTCGCCGAACTGGTCGCCGCCGTAGGCGCCGAAGCCGCCGCCCGGGAGGTTCGGGTTGGCCGCGGGCGCGGCCGCATAGCGGCCGATGAGGTACATGTCCTTCCCGAGCTCGCGCCGCGGGATCTCGAACAGCAGCCGCTCGTTCTGGCGGTGCGTGACGAAGAGGCCGCGCCGGGTCTGCGTGCCCGGGGTGATGACGCGCGCGTAGGGGCGCGGGCCGGCGGTGGCGCCGGTGCGCTGGGTCGAGTCGCCCGAGGCGCCGGGCGCACCCGCGGCCGGGCCGGCGGTCGGGGCGCCGGCATTCGGGCCCCGCGCCGGCGTGGGCGCGTTCGTGGCGGGCGTCGTCGCCGGGCGCGCGCAGGCGCTGACGACGAGCGCCGCCAGGACGGGAGCTGCTCGCTTCATATCGTAGGGATGGGACAGTAGGGAATCGCGCGGGCGCACGGCGCCCCGGGTCGTCCAGCCGACCCGTGCCTCAATGACGCGGCTCCCCTCCGGAACGCTGGGCCGTGGGCCGGCGTGCCCGGCGCTCAGCCCCCCGGCGCGGCGTCCCTCGCGCGCAGCGCGCCCCCCACCAGGCGCTCCAGCGTCCGCAGGTCGTAGGGCTTGGGCAGCAGCGGGCGCTCGCCAAGCGTGGGCAGCGTGGCCCCGCCGGGCGCCTCGGCATCGCCGTAGCCGCTGGTGAAGAGCACGGGCAGGCCGGGGCACCGCTCCTGGAGCCGGTGCGCCGTCTCCTGCCCCCCCGCCTCGGGCATCGTGAAGTCGACGATCGCGAGGGCGGGTGGGGCGTCGCCGGCATCGAGCGCGGCGAGCGCCTCGCTCGCGCCGCCGGCCTGCACGACGTCGTAGCGCAGGCGCCCGAGCAGCCGCGCGAGCGTGCCGCGCACGGCGGGATCGTCGTCCACCACGAGGATGCGCGGCTGCGGCACCGCCGCCGGCGCGCCGCTCGCCGCCACCGCGCCGGCGCGCTCCGCCTCCGCGCCCGACGGCGCCGCCGGCAGCCAGACGCGCACGGTCGTGCCCTGCCCCTGCGTGCTGGTCACCGCCAGCGCGCCGCCGTGCGCGCGCACGATCCCGAGCGTCGCCGCGAGCCCGAGCCCGCGGCCGCTGCGCTTGGTCGTGAAGAAGGGCTCGAACATCCGCGCGCGCACCTCGCGCGACATGCCGACGCCCGTGTCGCTGACCTCGAGGCGGACGCACGGCCCTGCGGGCAGCGGACCGCCGCCGGTGGCGCACACCTTCGCCAGCCGCGCCGCCTCGCGCTCGTCGAGCGTGTGCTCGCGCACGCGCACCGTCACGGTGCCGCCGTCGGGATTGAGCGCCTCCGCGGCGTTCGTGACGAGATTCATCAGCACCTGCGTCAGCTGCGCGCGGTCGCCCGCCACCATCCCGCCGCGTGGCACGTCCAGTCGCAGCGTGCCGCCGGCCGGCATGGCGGTGCGCAGGAGCGCGCCCACCTCCACCGCGAGCGCCGACAGGTCGAGCGCGCGCACGACGTACGACGCGTGGCCCGCGTACGCGAGCAGCTGCCGCGACAGGTCGGCGGAGCGTCGGCCCGCGAGCAGGATCTCGTCCACCAGCACGCGCTCGCCGGTGCCCTCCGGCAGCGCGAACTGCAGCATGTCGGCGTTGCCGAGGATGCTCGTGAGCAGGTTGTTGAAGTCGTGCGCGATGCCGCCCGCGAGCACGCCCAGCGTCTCCAGGCGTTGCGTCTCCAGCAGCCGCGCGTCTAGCGCGCGCCGCTCGGTCTCGGCCGCACGCTGCGCGGTCACGTCCAGCAGCGTGCCGTGCAGCATCGGTGGCTGCTGCGTGCTCGCGGGCGTGGACGCGACGCGGAACTCGCAGATGCGCACCGTGCCGTCGGCGTGTCGGATGCGCACGTCGTCGGCCGCGGGCGCGCTGGTGCCGGCGATCGCGGCGGCCGCCGCACGGCGCAGCATCGCGCGCACGGCCGCGACGTCCTCCTCGTGCACCGCCGCCATCAGCCGCTCCACCGACGGCGCGCCCGCCTCGGGCGACAGGCCGAGGAGCTTCCACAGCTCGTCCGACCACTCGGTGACGCCCGTGGCGGGGATCACCGACCACGAGCCGACGCGCGCGACGCGCTGCGCCTCGAGCAGGAGCCGACGGCTGCGCTGCAGCTCGCGCTCCACGCGCCGTTGCTCGGCCAGCGCGGCGCGCAGCTGCTGCTCCAGCCGCCGCCGTTCCGCCACCTCCGCCACGAGCACGCGCGTCTGGCGTCGCAGCGCGTCGCGCTCCCGCTCGGCCTCGGAGGCGTCGTCCACGTCGTCCGCGTCGTCCGGCGTCTCGCCGTCGGCCGGATGCGCGACCGCGAGCGGCAGCGGCGTGGGAAGGGGCGGCGCGGGCGGCGCCATCGTGCGACGCGTGGGCATGACGTGCGTGTGGCAGCCGCACACCGCCTGGTGGTGCGCGGTGCCCGCGAGCCCGTAGAACGGTCCCATCGCGTAGCCGCACAGCAGCGCGAAGTGGTACGTGGTCGCGAGCTCGTTCCACAGCGCCTCGAGCCGCAGCGCCGCGAGCATCTCGCCACGCTGCCAGAGGACGTCCACCATCTCGCCATACGCGCGCACGGTCGCGCCGCGCCGGCGCAGCTCCGCGCGCTCCAGCAGCGGGCCGAGCTCCGCGCGGAAGCGGTCCTCGTTGGGCTGCCCGCCGTCCATGATGCGCCCGAGCATCGCGTCGGCGTCGCACCACGTGAGCAGCCCCGCGCCGCGCGCCTGCTCGACGTCCACGCCCTTCGCGCGCAGCCGGCGCACGAACGCCCGCCGATGCGTCGCGGTCGCGATCACGAGCACCGGCTCCTCGGCGACCACGCCGTCGGCCACGAAGTCGGCGACCGCCGCGGCGAGGAACGCCTCGTTCTCGTAGAACTGGACCGAGTGGCCGGGTCCCTCGGGGACGCGCTCGCGCGGATCGCCATGCTCCGATGGCGAGCTGCCGACGGACGCGCCGCCGGGCACCAGGTGCA
Source organism: Roseisolibacter agri (assembly GCF_030159095.1). Classification (NCBI taxonomy): domain Bacteria; kingdom Pseudomonadati; phylum Gemmatimonadota; class Gemmatimonadia; order Gemmatimonadales; family Gemmatimonadaceae; genus Roseisolibacter; species Roseisolibacter agri. Next base: position 137,876 of record NZ_BRXS01000007.1, on the reverse strand, counting down.
GGTCTACGGACCGCATGGGCAGGCCAGGTGCAGGTGAGGCAGTGCAGCGCCGCGCGCCGGTCCCACGATGCTATGGCGCGGGCTCGACCCGCAACAGCGAACCTTCGGACGCGTCCGTCAGGAGATAGAGGTTGCCGTCGGGGCCGTTCTTCACCGCGCGGATGCGCGAGCGGCCCTCCAGCAGCGTCTCCTGATGCACCGCGCGGTCGCCCTCGACCACGACGCGGCGCAGCTGCTGCCCCGCGAGCGCGCCCGCGAACAGGTGCCCGCGCCACCGCGGGAAGCGGTCGCCGGCGTAGATCGCGAGCCCCGACGGGGCGATGGACGGCGTCCAGTGCAGCACGGGCTGCTCCATGCCCGGCAGGGCCGAGTCGGGGCTGATGCGCGCGCCGGAGTAGTCGACGCCGTGCGTGATGCGCGGCCAGCCGTAGTTGCGCCCCGCGCGCACGTGGTTCACCTCGTCGCCGCCGCGCGCGCCGTGCTCGGTCTCCCACAGCTCGCCCGTCACGGGATGCAGCGTCATCCCCTGCGGGTTGCGGTGCCCGTAGCTGAAGATCTCGGGGCGCGCGTCGGTGCGGCCGACGAATGGATTGTCGCGCGGGATGCGCCCGTCGTCGTGCAGCCGCAGGATCTTCCCCTTGTCGGACGCGAGGTCCTGCGCCGGATACTTCTCGTTGCGCTCCCCGACCCCGAAGTAGACCATCCCGGCGCGGTCGAAGACGATACGCGACCCGAAGTGCTGCCCGCCGCGGCCCCACGCCTCGGCCACGAAGACGTCCTGCACGTCGACGAGGCGGCTGCCGTCCCAGCGCCCCCGCGCGAGCGCCGTCGTGCTGCCGCGCGGTCCCGGCTTGGAGTAGGTGAGATAGACCAGCCGGTTCCGCGCGAAGCCGGGGTGCAGCTCGACGTCGAGCAGCCCGCCCTGCCCCGACGAGGCGACCTCCAGCTCGGCCACCGGCTCCGGCTGCAGGACGCCCGCGCGCACCAGCCGCAGGCGCCCGCGCTTCTCGGTGATCAGCAGGTCGCCGCCCGGCAGGAAGGTCAGCCCCCACGGGCTGCGGAGCCCGTCGACGACCGTCGTGACGCGCACGCGGTGCTCCTGGGTGTCGAGCACCTGGACCCGCGGCGGCGTGCGCCGCCACATGAAGGCGGCGGTCCCCAGCACGGCGGCGGCGATGCCCACGGCGAGTCGGCGGCGCGACGGACGCGGTCGGGCGAACGGCGGTCGGTGGGGCATGAAGGACCGGGAGGGTAGGACGGCAGGTGGCCCGAATGTACGCCCGGCGAGCAAATCCGCACCCGCAATCGTACGGAGGCGTACACACGGTCCCATCCGTGCATTGGGGAGCGCCCATGAGCGCGCCGTCCGTCCCCGCCGCATGAAGGTCGGGATCTGGTTCACGCTGGTCGGGCTGCTGCTGGTGGTCACGGCCACCGTCGGCTCGGCCGTGCGCCGGCTGCCGCTCACCACCACCCTGCTCTACCTGGCCACCGGTGCGGCCCTCGGCCCGCTGGGGCTCGGGCTGATCCAGCTCGACGCGCTGCGCGACGCGGTCTGGCTGGAGCGGCTGACGGAGGTCGCGGTGCTGGTCTCGCTCTTCGCCGCGGGGCTCAAGCTGCGGACGGCGCTCTCGGACGACCGGTGGCACGCGCCCGTGCGGCTGGCGACGCTGGTGATGGCGCTGACCATCGGCCTGGCGACGGTCGCCGGCGTGTACCTGCTGCAGCTCCCGCTCGGGGCCGCGGTGCTGCTCGGAGCGATCCTGGCGCCCACCGATCCCGTGCTCGCGAGCGACGTGCAGGTGGGCCACGCGGCCGACAGCGACCGGCTGCGCTTCGCGCTGACCGGCGAGGCGGCCCTCAACGACGGCACGGCGTTCCCCTTCGTGATGCTCGGCCTCGGGCTGCTGGGGGCGCACGATCTGGGCGCGTTCGGCTGGCGGTGGCTGGCGGTGGACGTGCTGTGGGCCGGCGCGGCCGGCCTGGCGACCGGGTGGGGGCTGGGCTGGGCGATCAGCCGCCTCGTGCTCTGGCTGCGGCGCGAGAAGCGCGAGGCGCTCGGCCTCGACGACCTGCTGGCCCTCGGGCTGATCGCGCTCGCGTACGGCGCCGCGCTGCTGGTGAAGGGGTACGGCTTCCTCGCGGTGTTCGCGGCGGGGTTCGCGCTGCGGCGCGAGGAGCGCCGCGCGACCGAGGAGCTCACCGGCGCCGATGCGCCGCCCGACGTGCACGCCGCCGCCCTGACCGCGGAGGCCGACGAGATCGCGACCGCGCCCGACACGGCGCCCGCCTACATGGCGGAGGCCGCGCTCGGCTTCACGGAGCAGCTGGAGCGCGTGGCCGAGGTGGCCGTCGTGGTGATCGTGGGCGGGCTGCTGTCGACGCGCACGCTGTCGATGGAGGCGTGGTGGTTCGCGCCGCTGCTGTTCCTCGTGATCCGCCCGCTCGCGGTGCGCCTCGGCGCGCCGATGCGCGGCGCGCCGGCGCTCCAGCGGCGCCTCACGATGTGGTTCGGCATCCGCGGCATCGGCTCGATCTACTACCTCGCCTACGCGGCGGAGCACGGGCTGCCCGAGTCGCTCGCGGAGCGGCTGGTGAGCATCGTGCTCGCGACGGTCACGGCGTCCGTCGTCGTGCACGGCATCTCGGTGACGCCGCTCATGCGCCGCTACGAGGAGCGCGTCGCGCAGCCTGCACCGAACCGCGGCTGACGCGCGGCGGACGCGCGCCTACGCGTCGCGCAGCCGCATGCGCGTGAGCAGCGCGTCGAAGCGCGGGTGGCCGCGCATCGGGTCCATGATCGGGTTCACGCGCAGGTAGGCGAGCCAGCCGCGGCGCGCCTCCAGCGCGCGCTCCGTCCAGTCGAGCGCGGGCTCCACCTCGCCGAGCCCGAGGTGGACGGTGGCGAAGGCGACGGGCGAGACGTACCCCTGCTCGGCCTGCGCCGTCAGCTCGGCGAGGATCGCGCGCGCCTCCGCCGTGCGCCCGCCGCGCGCCAGCGCGTAGGCGAGCGTGCCGCGCGTGTAGCTCCCCGCCTCCGGCATCGCCGCGGCCTCCTCCAGCACGCGCGTCGCCTCGTCGGGGTTGCCCTCGATCGCGAGCACGAGGCCGAGCGTGCGGTAGTTCTCCTCGGCGTTGGGATCCATCGCGATCGCACGGTCCAGGTGGTAGCGCGAGTCGGCGTAGCGGCGCGCGTAGTAGTACGCCCAGCCGAGCGAGCGCCGCGCCGACACGGAGCCGCCGTCCAGCTCCACGGCGGTGTGGCCCTCGACCAGTGCCTCGTCCAGCGCGCCGCGCGACGCGAGCGCGAACGCGTACCACTGGTGCGCGGTGGCGTAGCGCGGGTCGCACTCGATCGCGCGGCGGAACTCGCGCCCCGCCTCGTCCCACGCCCAGTCGTACGCGAACAGGCTCCAGGCGAGCGACGTGTGTGCCTCGGCCAGCGTGTCGTCGAGCGCGATGGCGCGCCGCGCGTAGTCCTTGGCCTTCGCGAAGCCGTCGTGCACGGGGATACTGCGGTAGTCGACCTCCAGCGCGTAGCAGTCCGCAAGCCCCGTGTACGCCAGCGCGTACGTCGGGTCCTCGGCGATCGCCTGCTCGAAGTAGCGGATGCCGGCGGCGACGCCCTCCCGCGTGCGCCGGTTCCACTCGTAGCGGCCGCGCAGGTAGAGGCGATACGCGGTCGCGCTCTCGGTGTGGCGGCGCACCGGCGGCGCGGCGAGGTCGGCGAAGGACGTCGCGCGCAGCGTGCCGACGATCGTGCGCGCGATCTCGTCCTGGATCTCGAACACGTCGGCCACGCGCCGATCGTAGCGCTGCGACCAGAGCAGCCGCCCGTCGTCGGTCGAGGTGAGCTGCGCGGTGATGCGCAGCTGGTGCCCCGCGCGCCGCACCGTGCCCTCCAGCACCACGGAGCAGTCGAGCAGCGCGCCGATCGCGCGCACGTCCTGCGGCTTCCCCTTGAGCGCGAAGACCGACGTGCGCGACGCGACGCGGAGCCCGTCCACCTTGGCCAGCGCGTCGATCAGCTCGTCCGTGATGCCGTCGCTGAGGTACTCGTTCTCGGGATCGGGGCTCGCGTTGACGAAGGGCAGCACCGCGAGGCTGCGCGTGGCACCGGCGTAGCCGCGCGGTCGCGCCATGGGCTCGGCCTGCAGCGACGCCTGCAGCGACGCCTGCAGCGACGCCGCGAAGTCGGCGGTGGACGCGAAGCGACGGTCCGGATCCTTGGCCAGCGCGCGCACGATCGCGGCCTCGACGCCCGACGGCACCTCGGGGCGCAGCGCGCGCAGCGGGCGCGGCTCCTCGGTGACCTGCCGCGCCATGATGGTGCGCGGGGCCGCGCCGCTGAACGGCGGCTCGCCGGCCAGCATCTCGTAGAGCACGCACGCGAGGCCGTAGACGTCGCTCCGAGCGTCCAGACGCGACTCGCCGCTGGCCTGCTCGGGGCTCATGTACTCGGGAGTGCCGATCGCGAGCCCCGCCGCCGTCACCGGCTCGGCGTCGTCGTCGCACGTCGCGCGCGCGATGCCGAAGTCCGCGAGCAGCGCGTGCCCGTCGGCGAACAGCACGTTCTCGGGCTTCACGTCGCGGTGCACGAAGCCCGCGCGGTGCGCGAAGTCGAGCGCCGCCGCGACGTCCACCGTGATGCGCACCGCCTCCGCGACCGGGAGCGTGCGGTCGCGCCGCAGCCGCTCGCGCAGCGAGCCGCCCTCGACGTAGGCGGAGACGTAGTAGACCATCCCCTCCCACTCGCCCGAGTCGATGAGCGGCACGAGCAGCGGGTGCGACAGCCGCGCGGCGATGCCGATCTCGCGCAGGAAGCGCTCGGCGCCCAGCGCGAAGCCGAGGTCGGCGCGCAGGACCTTCACGGCGACCGGGCGGCCGTACTTCACCTCGTCGGCCAGGTAGACGGTCGCCATGCCGCCGTGCCCGAGCTCGCGCACGATGCGGTAGCGGTCTGCCAGCAGCGCGCCGGCGCGAAGCGGCGGGACCGGCGTCGAGGGCGGTTGCACGCCCTGAAGATGCCTCGTCGACGGCGCCCCGCAACGCCGCGTAGATTGCGGACGTCCCCGCGCCCCCGAGGTGTTCCGTGCGCCCTGCCCTGCTCGGCCTCGCCGCCACGCTGCTGGCCGCTCCCGCGACCGGCCGCGCGCAGCTGCCGCGCGCATCGGGCCCGCCGGCCGACCTGCGCACGGTACGCGTGCTGCCGCCGGCGATACGGCGGGCGGTGCCGCACGCCCCGCCACGCGCGCATCCGCGCGCTCCCGCCGGCGGCGTCCGCCGCGCCGGGCCGTCCGTGCTCCTGATCGATCCGTTCGGCGCGTGGGCGACGCCGTTCGCCGGGACGGCGATGCCGGTCCCCACGCCGCCCGTGCCGCCGCGCGCACCGCGCACGCGCGTGATCGAGGTCGGCGACGACGGCGCGCCGGCCGACGCCGCGTGCGTGACGGCCGCGGACACGCGCGCGCTCACCGCCTGCCTGGCCAGCGCGGTGCGGCGCGAGGACGAGCGGCTGACGGCGACGATGCTGCGCGTGCGCGAGCCGCTGGTCCGTACGCGCCCGGCCGCGGCGGCGGCCGCGTTCGACAGCGCGGCAGCGGCGTGGGCACGCTACCGCGAGCGCGAATGTCGCGCGCAGTCGCTCGCCGTCGGCGGCACGGCGGACGACCAGCACGCGCTGACGTGCCAGCTCCGCCTCGCGCGCGAGCGCCGCGCCCTGCTCGAGGCGTCGATCGGCGCGGGCGGCTGACGCCGCGCCGTCGGCCCGACGTCAACCCGACGTCAGCCCGACGCCGGCCGATCGATGCGGGCGCGCCAGCGGGCGGTCGTGTCCGCGCGGCCCGCGTGGCGGTTGGCCTCGGTGAGCGCGGGGAGCAGCCTCCGTGCGTCGTCCGCCCGGTTCGTCGCGAGGTAGCCCTCCATCAGCTGCTCCAGCAGCAGCGGCGGGTCCCACACGCCCTGGGCCGCGCCGCCCATGCGCCGCGTCATCTCGCGCATGCGCTCCAGCTGGAAGATCGCGCCCCGCGGCGTGCCCACCCACTGCCTCCGCCCCGCGTAGTAGCTGCCGAGCGCGATGTGGAACTGCCGGATGCGCGGGATGTCCTCGCGCTGGTAGGCGATGGCCTTGCCCTCGAACACCGACCGCATGAGCCGGTCGAGCCGCTGCGCCGCCTCGGGCGACGTGCGCGCGCGCCGGTCGTAGATCAGCACCAGCGGGAGCACGGCGTTCAGATCCACCCACGGCCCGACCTCCTCGTCGGGGAAGCCGAGCGCGCGCTCGTAGTAGGTCGCGGCGAGCGCCTCGCGACCGTCGCGCTCGTGCCACTCGCCGATGGTGCGCAGCACGCCGCTCCACGCGCGTCGCCGGTCCCACGAGCCGGACTGCCACCACCGCGCCTCCGGCGTGACGGGCGTGGACGCGTAGGCCGCGAGCATCGCCGTCACGCCGTCGCGCAGCGTGGGATGCAGGGACGGCACGTCGCGCAGCCGGTCGCGCTGCGTCGCGGCGAACGTCTCGGACGAGAGGCTCGCCACGACGTTGGCGGTCGCGAGCAGCTGCAGCAGCGAGTCCGCGACGGGCGGCGGGAACGCCGGCCGGGCGTGCAGCGCCGCGAGCGTCGCCTCGGCGACGGCGGGCGCGCGCGACGAGTCGCGCAGGAGCGCCGTCAGCGACGCCAGCGACCATGCGGGCGCGACGCCCGTGGGCTGTCCGGCGAGCGCGAGGCGCGCGTCGTCGAGCGAGCTGTCGGCGGCCAGCGCGCGCCGGTAGAGCGCGCGGGCGCTGTCGCCGGCGCCGGGCGTCCCGGCCGCCTCGAGCTCGCGCGCGGCGCGGAGCAGCGTGCGCGCGCGGCGCGCCGGCGGCTCCGCGGCCGACACGGCGACGAAGGTCGCGGCCGCGCGGTCGTGGCGGCCCATGGCGCGGTGCAGCAGCGCGGCGTTGTAGCCCGCGGCGGCGAAGTACGCGGCCGAGTCCAGCTGGCGGGCCTGGTCGTAGTCGGCGAGCGCGGCGGCGACGACGCCGCTATCGCTCACCTCCGCGTCGCGCAGCAGCTCCTGCACCGCCACGCCGCGGCCGAAGTGCGCGACGGCGCGGCTGCCCGCGTCGAGCTCCACGTCCGCGTCGAGCACCGCGGCGAAGGCGTCGCGCGCCTCCGCGAAGCGGCGCGCGTCGAGCAGCGCGCGTCCCTGCTGCAGCCGGCTCGTGGCCGCGGCGGCCGAGCTGACCCGGGTCGGCGTCGGGAGCTGGCCGCGCGCGGAGCCCGCGAGCAGTCCGACGAGCACGATGGCGGGGATCACGGCACGCATCGCGTCACTCCCGCGGCCGGTGGAGCGGCGCGTCGTCGGCCGGGTCCACCGGGAAGTAGGTCCAGAGGTGCAGCGTCACCGGCTGCTGCTTCGCGCGGCGCGCGAGCGTCCTCAGCTCCGCGGCGCCGCGCACCGTGTCGGGCGGCGTGCGCTCCGGGTACACCAGCTGGTCCATGCGGCAGCGGTAGGTCGCGCCGCCGCCGCTGCGGCTGCAGCCGGCGAGCGACATCTCCGTCGTGTCCTGGCGCGCGCTCGCGATGGGGCCGGTGGCCGGATCGACGACGTGCATGCGCACGACGAACACCGGATTGCGCGCCGGATCCGCGCGCAGCGCCCGCGGGCCGACGCCCACCACCACGTCCGGCGCCTCGCCGAGCGAGACGCCGCCACGCTCGGCGAGCGGGATCTGCCAGAGCAGGTTCGTGAGGATGCCCTGCGTCTCCGAGGGGCGCGCGAGGATCGTGCGCAGCTGCGCGCTCCACGCGGCGCTCAGGCGGGGCACGCTCTGCCAGTCGGCGGCCGGGCGCGTGGCGATCGCGTTGAAGCTCTCGAACGGGACGTGCGTCGTGCGCGTGCCGCGGCGCGCGTGCTTCCCGCGGAGCGAGAGCGCGAGCTTGCCGGTCTGGGCCTCGGAGTTCACCCACGCGACGACCAGCGTGTCCGGCGCGGCCGTCGGGCGCCACTCGAGGAAGCCGAAGCTGCGCTCGAACGCCGCGCGCACCGAGTCCGAGAGCGCGCCGCGCAGCGTGGCGCAGCGCGCCGTGCACGCGTCGTCGCCGAGCTGCGTGCGGTACAGCGGCCCGTCGATGCGCACGTCGAGCGTGACGGGCGCGCGCGCGACCTGCGCGGCGGGCGCATGCAGGGGCAGCGCGAGCGCCGCGAGCAGCGCCACGCGGCGATTAGGGGTCGAGGAAGATGGTCGTGATCGCACGGGTCACCCTCGTCGTGTCGGATCGCACCAGCGTGCCGTCGCGGCGGCGGAGCTCCCACCGCAGCAGGTCGCCGACGACCAGCGGCCGCGCGCTGCGCCGCCGCTCGACCGCGGCCCACTGCCGCAGCGTGGCCGCGACGTCCTGGTCGCGGGCGGCGAGCGACGCGCTGTCCTGCAGGGCCGTCGTGTCGGTGAGGTAGGCGCGCAGCCGCTCCGTCCAGCGGCCGAGCGTCGCCGTGTCGGGCGGCGCGGGCTCGGGAAAGCCGACGACGACCGCGCGCAGCGCCGCCAGCGGCGCGCGCGCGAGCACCGCGCTCGTGTCCACGCCGTCGCGGATCGTCAGCACCGGACGCGTGCTCGAATCGGCGAGCAGGCGGAGCATGGCCGGCGCGGGCACCGCGGCCAGCGTCGCCAGCGAGTCGAAGTCGTCGGGATACTGGATGGTCGTCGGCACCCACGGCAGCACGAGGCGGCTGGCGCTCGCGAGCCCGGGGCCGTGCACCCACACGCGCCGCCCCGTCGGCGGCATCCAGACGCGGAACGCGATCGGCGTCGTCAGGCGGTTGAGCGGCTCGGTGGGCGCGGCCGCGAAGCGCGCGGAGTCGGCGAGCGTGCGCCCACCCTCGATCACGCGCAGCCGCGTTCGGACGCCCGGGTCCACCGACTCCACGCGCACCGTGGAGCAGAGCAGGCTCGCGGTCGCGAGCACGCCCACCAGCAGCGCGAGCGCGCGCAGCACCGCGCGGCGCGCGAGCGCGGCGCGGGCGCCGCCGGTGAGCCACCGCTTCGCCTCGTCGGGCGCGACGCCCCACGCCGCGGCGGCGAGGCCCAGCACCGGCAGGTGCGTGACGAAGAACGACAGCCACCGCTCGGCGTGCAGGCGCATCCAGATGCCGACCGCGAGATCCAGCAGCAGCAGCACGGCCAGCGCGCGCAGCTCGATCGGCATGCCCGCCGCGGCGGCGGGTGGCGCTGGCTCCGGCACCGCCGGCGACACGGGCGCCGCGGCGTCGGCGCGCGGACCGAAGTCCGTGCGCTCGGGGCGGTGCGTGCGCGGGTGCTCGAGGTGGGCCACGCGGTGCTCCCTGCTGGCCAGCGCGCGACGCGATCGCGGCCGTCGTCGGCGCGAGCGTCCTCGGGCTCCATGTATACGCCGCGCGCCCGAGGCGCGCAAACGGAATCAGGACGCGGACGTCCGTCGCGCGTCGAGCGCCCCGCGAACGTGCGCCAGCAGCTCGTGCGGCGCGTACGGCTTGGGGACGAAGCGCTCGGTGTGCGCGTGGATGCCACGCCGCAGCACCTCGTCCTCGGTGTAGCCCGAGGTGAAGAGCACCGGGAGCCCCGGGCGCGCCGCCTCCAGCCGCGCGGCCAGCTCGCGTCCACCGATGCCCGGCAGCACGACGTCCGTGAGCAGCAGGTCGAGCGGCCCACGGTGCTCGGCCGCGAGGCGGATCGCCTGGTCGCCGTTTGCGGCCTCGATCACGGTGTAGCCGCCGCGCTGCAGGATGCGGCGGGCGAGCGCGCGCACCGCCTCGTCGTCCTCCACCAGCAGCACGGTTTCGCTGCCGCCCGACGCGCCGGGTGCCACCTCAGGGATCGCGGCGGCGAGCTCGGCGTTCGCGGCCTGCGGCAGGAAGATCTCCAACGTGGTGCCGAGCCCCAGCTCGCTGCGCAGGCGGATGTGTCCTCCGCTCTGCTGCACGATGCCGTAGACGGTCGCGAGCCCGAGCCCCGTCCCCTTCCCCGTCGGCTTCGTGGTGAAGAACGGCTCGAAGACGCGCTCCTGCGTCGCGCGGTCCATCCCCGTGCCGGTGTCGGTCACCGAGAGCACGACGTACGCGCCCGGCCGCGCGCCCGGCACGTCCCCGATCGCGTCGGCGCCGAGGAGGACGCGGCGGGTCCGGATGTGGAGGCGCCCGCCGTGCGGCATCGCGTCGCGCGCGTTCACCACGAGGTTGACGATCACCTGCTCGATCTGGCCGGTGTCCGCCTCGACCGCCGGCAGCTGCGGCTCCAGCTCGGGGCGCAGGTCGATGTCCGCGCCGATCAGGCGCCGCAGCAGCGCGACCATCTCCGCGACCACCGCATTCAGGTCGGTGAGCCGCGGCCGCAGCACCTGCTTGCGACTGAAGGCGAGCAGCTGCCCGGTGAGCCGGCTCGCGCGCCGCGCGGCGGCGCGGATCTCGGCCACGTCGTCGCGGAGCGGGTCGGCGGCGGAGATCGCCGACTCGAGCAGCTCCGCGTAGCTCATGATGACCGTGAGCAGGTTGTTGAAGTCGTGCGCGATGCCGCCGGCCAGCCGTCCCACGGCCTCCATCTTCTGCGCCTGCCGCAGCTGCTCCTCCGCCGCCTGCAGCGCCGCCTCCGCCTTGCGACGCGTGGTGACGTCGCGCACCACCATCAGCGTCGCCGCGCGCCCCTCGAACTCGAAGGCGGTGGCGGCGAGCTCGCCGTGCACCTCCTGTCCGTCGAGGCGGCGGAAGGGCAGCTCGACCGCGGACGCGGGCTCCTCCGCCGCGAGCACGTGGCGCAGCCGCTCCGCGGCGCTCGGCTTCGCGTCCGGGTGCACGAGGTCCAGCAGCGGGCGCCCGACGAGCTGCGACGCCGACGCCGCGCCGAGCTGCCGGCGCGCGGCGTCGTTGACGAGCTGGATGCGGTCGTCCGCGTGCACGATCACCGCGTCCGGCGACAGCTCGACGAGGCGGCGATAGCGGTCCTCGCTGCGCCGCAGCTCGTGCTGCAGCGTGCCGAGGCTCGTGGCCATCGCGTTGAAGCTGCCGCCGACGCGCGCCAGCTCGTCGTCGTGGCGCAGGGGCACGCGCGCGGCGAGGTCGCCCGCGCCCAGCCGCTGGGCGGCGTGCGACAGCTCGTCGAGCGGCAGGAGCAGGCGGCGCTGCACGAAGCGCAGCGCCAGCAACACGCTGACGAACAGCAGCCCGGCCAGCAGCGCCGCCGCGCCGTACAGGCGGCGCAGCGTCTCCCCATGACGGCGCAGCGCCGCGTCGTAGTCGGCGGCGCGCAGCGCGAGGAAGCGGTCGAGCGCCACCTGCAGCGGATCCCCGGCCGCGACGACGGCCGCGGCCCGCACCCGCACCACGTCCGGCGTCGAGTCGCGCCGCGCGTCGAACGCCTCCTGCGCGCGCACCTCGAGCGCCTGGTGCAGCTCCTTCACGCGCTCCACCTGCAGCCGCTGTGGCAGCGAGAGGTCGCGGAAGAGGTAGCGCCGCACGGCGGTGTAGACGCTCTCGCCGCGGTCGCGGAAGTCGGCCAGCGTCTCGGGGCGCGGGTCGTCCAGGTAGCTGGCGGCGTAGAGCAGCTGCCGCGCGACGTCGCGGTTGATGCGGTCGACGATCTGCTGCTCGGCGAGCATCGTGCGCGCCTCCCGCTCGAGCGCGAGACGCATGCGCGAGGTGACCAGCAGGAGCCCGGCGGTGGCGACCACCATGATCGTGACGAGCGTCGCCGCGCCGCCGGCGATCAGCGTGCGCACCGAGACGCCGCGCAGCGGCCCGCGCCCGGCGATCACGGATTGCTCACCGCGCGCACGCCGTCGGGGCGCACCTCGGCCAGGCGGAGCGGCCGGTTCGCGTCGCCCGCGCTGTCGAACGCGATCGGGCCCGAGATGCCCTGGTGCGCGGGCCGCGCGCTGCCGACGTCCGCCAGCCAGTCGCGCACCGCCGCGCGGGTGCGCGCGCCGTCGCGCATCGCGGCCGCCAGCAGCATGGTGGCGTCGTACGCCAGCAGCGCCTCGGCGGTCGGCTCGTGGCCGCTGGCGGCGACGAAGCGCGCGCGGAACGCCTGCAGCGATGGCGCCGGCCCCGCGGGGTCGACGAAGCGCACGAAGCGCACGAGCGAGAAGCGCGCGGGCTGCTCGTACACGGGCCCCAGATCGACGGCGTCGCTGCCGAGGACCGGGAGCGCCGGGCGGAGGGGCCGCAGCGTCGCGAGCACGCGCGCCAGCTGCGGCGGGCGGCCGAGCCACACCAGCAGGTCGGGGCGCGCGTTGGCCGCGGCGCGCGCCACGACCGCGAGCTGCGCCGAGTCGCCCGGCTCGAGGTACGGCGCCTCGTAGACCACGGGCGTCGCGTGCCGGTCGAGCTGTGCGCGCACCGCCAGCTGGAGCGCCCGGCCGTAGTCGTCGTTGACGTAGACGACCGCCACGCGGCGCGCGCCCGAGCGCACGATCTCCGCGACCAGGAAGTCCGCCTGCCGCCGGTCGTCGGGCACGAGCCGGAAGCTGTAGGGTCCCGCCTTCGAGAAGAGCGGCGCCGTGGTCGTCGGCGCGACGTGCGCGAGCTGTCGCGCATTGTAGATCTGCGACGCGGCCAGGCTGGCGGCGCTGTTGGAGTGTCCGACCACCGCGACGACGGCCGGATCGGACGCCAGCGAGTCGGCGACGCGGATCGCGCGCTGCGCCGCGGCGACGGCCTCCATCTCGGTGACGCGCAGTCGCAGCGAGTCGCCGCCGATCCCGCCGGCGGCGTTGACGTCGGCCGCCGCGAGGCGCGCCGCCGCCACGCCGTCGGTGCCCATCGCGACGCCGATGGTGCTCCGCGACGCGTCGCGGCAGCCCCACAGGCCGAGGACGAGCAGCAGCGCGAGGCCGCGCGATCGGACGCTCATGCGGACACGGGGCTCACGGAACGCTCACCGCCCGCACGCCGTCGGCGTGCACCTCGGCCAGGCGGTGCGGGCGCACCACGTCGCCGGCGCTGTCGAAGGCGATGGGACCCGAGATGCCCTGATAGGCGGGCCGGGTGGTGCCCACGCCGGCCAGCCACGCCCGGACCTCCTCGCGCGTCCGGGCGCCGTCGCGCAGCGCGGCGGCCAGCAGCATCGTCGCGTCGTAGGAGAGGACCGCGTCCGTGGTGGGCTCCCGGCGGGTGCCCGCACGGAAGCGGGTGCGGAAGGCGGCCAGCGCCTCGCCCGGGCCTTCCGGATCGACGAACCGCACGAAGCGGACGCTCTGGTAGCGATCGCGCTGCGCGTAGACGCGACTGACGTCGAGCCCGTCGCTCGCGAGCACCGGCAGCGACGGGAGGAGCGGCGCGAGCGCCCGGCGCATGAGATCCAGCTGGTCGGGCCGGCCGAGCCAGAGCAGGAGGTCGGGCCGCGCGGCGGCCATCGCGCGGGCCACCGTCGCGACGCGCCCCGAGTCGCCCCGCTCGAGGTACGGCGTCTCGTACACGACCGCGGTGCCGCGCCGCGCGAGATCGGTCCGCAGCGCCCCCTGCAGGCCGCGCCCGTAGTCGTCGTTGACGAAGGCGATGGCGACGCGGCGGGCGCCGGCGCGCGCCACCTCGGCCGCCATGAAGGCCGCCTGGCGCCGGTCGTCGGGCACCAGGCGGAAGCTGTACGGCCCGGCCGCCGAGAAGAGCGGCGCGGTGGTGTTCGGGGCGATGTGCGGGAGCCGGCGCTCGTTGTAGATCTGCGAGGCCGCCAGACTGGCCGCGCTGTTGGAGTGCCCCACCACCGCGACCACCGAGGCGTCGGCGGCCAGGCTGTCCGCGATGCCGATGGACATCTGGGCGCGGGTGGCGTCGCGGGTGGGCATCAGGCGCAGGCGCAGCGAGTCCCCGCCGATGCCGCCCGTCGCGTTCACGTCCGCCGCCGCGTACTCGGCTCCGATGCGGCCGTCCGAGTCGACGGCGATCCCGATCGTCGGGCCCCGGGACTCGCCGCCGCAGGCGGTGGCCGCGAGGAGGAGCAGGAGGACGAGCCGGCGTGATCCGTCGGGCATGCGCAGGGTATACGTGGAGGACCGCGGGGCCGACAGTGCCCGCCCGAGGGTCGTGCCGCAAGATGCCGACCCGCCGTGCCCCCGCACCAGCCGATCGGTCCGGGCGGCTACCTCGCCATCGCGCACGGATGCAAACTTCCGGGCGACGATCCCCGGACGGCCCGCGCGCGCGCGCTCGTGAGCGCTCGCGCGGGCCCGCCCCTCTCCGCTCCACCGCCATGCCCCGATCCCACGCCGGCCGCGCCGCGGCCCTGCTCACCGCCGTCGCGCTCGTGGCGGCTCCGGCCGCCGCGGCCGCCCAGTCGCCGGCGGCGTCGGCAGCGGCGCCCGACCGCGCCGCCATCGCGCGCGCCCGCGCCGACAGCGCGCGCATCCCGTGGGTCGCGGCCGACGCGCGCTTCATGACCGGGATGATCGGCCACCACGCGCAGGCGATCGAGATGGCGCGCCTGGCGCCGACGCACGGCGCGAGCCCCGCCGTGCGCACGCTGGCGGCGCGCATCATCAACGCGCAGCGCGACGAGATCGCGACGATGCAGCAGTGGCTGCGCGACCGCGAGCAGCCGGTGCCCGAGCCGGCGGCGCTGCGCGACAGCGCCGCCGCCGCGGAGTCCCACGACGCGCACGCCGGGCACGGGGATCCGCACGCGGGCCACGCGGCCATGCCGGGGATGCTCACGCCCGCGCAGATGCAGGCGCTGGCCGCGGCGCGCGGCGAGGAGTTCGACCGCCAGTTCCTGACGCTGATGATCCAGCACCACAAGGGCGCCGTGGCGATGGTCGAGACGCTCTTCGCCACCGACGGCGCCGCGCAGAACGAGACCGTGTTCAAGCTCGCGTCGGACGTGAACGTCGACCAGATCACCGAGATCGCGCGCATGCAGGACATGCTCGCGGCGCTGATGTTCGGGACGACCGCCCCGTGATCCGCCTTCCCCGCCCCACCCCCATGACACCGGACCCCCACATGGTGCACGTGCTCCCTCCCCGCCGATCCGCCACGCGGCCGGCCCGACTCCTGCCGTCGCTGTCGCTCGCCCTCGGCGCGCTGGCGCTGGGCGCGTGCGCGAGCGCGACGGCCGGCACCGGCGCCGCTGCCGCCACCGGCGGCAGCGCGTCGGCCGCGGCGCCGCGGCCGGATCCGCGCGTCGGCCTGCGCGCCGGCCTCCACGACGCCGAGGAGGCCGCGTGGAACCTGCGCGTGGTGTCCAAGTCGCAGCCATCCGAGCGCTTCGCGGGGGTCACCAACTCGGACCTCGCGTTCACCGGCAACTACGCGATCCAGGGCAACTACAACGGCTGGCAGGTGTGGGACATCTCCAACCCCGCCCGCCCGCAGCTCACGACCGCGTACTACTGCCCGGCGTCGCAGAGCGACGTCTCGGTCTACAAGAACCTGCTCTTCGTCTCGGGCGAGGGCCTCACCGGGCGCCTCGACTGCGGCGGCGGCGGCGTGCAGCAGGCGGTGAGCAAGGACCGCCTGCGCGGCCTGCGCATCTTCGACATCAGCGACATCAAGAACCCGCGCAACGTCGGCAACGTGCAGACGTGCCGCGGCTCGCACACGCACACCGTGCTCGTCGACCCGAAGGACACGGAGAACATCTACGTGTACATCTCGGGCTCGGCCGGCGTGCGCTCGGCGGAGGAGCTGCCGGGCTGCGTGAGCGAGACGCCCGACAAGGACCCCAACTCGGCGCTCTTCCGCATCGAGGTGATCAAGGTCCCCGTGGCCAACCCGGCGGCGGCGGCGATCGTCAGCTCGCCGCGCATCTTCAACGACCTCGCCGCGCCGCCGACGCACGGCGCCGCGCCGGAGGACGTGACGGCGGCCGCGCAGGCGCTCGCCGCGGCGCGGGCGCGCGGGGACTTCATCGTGACCGTGAACGGCACGGAGCGCGCGCTGCGCGCGCAGCAGACGCGCCCGATGCTCGACAGCATCGTGCGGGCGCGCGGCGGCAGCGGCGATCCCACGGCGGCGGACAGCGCGGCGCTGCGCGCGGCGCTGCCGAGCATGATGGCGCGCCTGTTCGGCGGGCGCGGCCCGCGCACCGGCCCGACGCAGTGCCACGACATCACCGTGTACCCGGCCATCGGGCTCGCGGGCGGCGCGTGCGAGGGCTACGGCCTGCTGCTCGACATCAGCAACCCGGCCAACCCGGTGCGCATCGGCGCCGTCGCCGACTCGAACTTCTCGTACTGGCACTCGGCGACGTTCAACAACGACGGCACGAAGATCCTCTTCACCGACGAGTGGGGCGGCGGCAGCCAGCCGAAGTGCCGCGCCAGCGATCCCAAGACGTGGGGCGCGAACGCGTACTTCACGCTGAAGGACCGCAAGATGGAGTTCCAGAGCTACTGGAAGCTCCCGGCCGCGCAGACGAGCAACGAGAACTGCGTCGCGCACAACGGCTCGCTGATCCCGATCCCGGGCCGCGACGTCATGGTGCAGTCGTGGTACCAGGGCGGCATCTCGGTGGTGGACTTCACCGACATCCGCCACCCGACCGAGATCGCGTTCCACGACCGCGGCCCGGTCGACGCGAACCGCATGGGCAACGGCGGCTCGTGGTCGGTCTACTGGTACAACGGCTCGATCGTCAGCTCCGAGATCTCGCGCGGCCTCGACATCTTCGAGCTCACGCCGAGCGCGTTCGTGTCGCAGAACGAGATCGACGCGGCGAAGACGGTCCACCTGGACTACCTGAACGCGCAGGGCCAGCCGAAGATCGTGTGGCCGGCGAGCTTCGCGAAGGCGCGCGCGTTCGTCGACCAGCTGGAGCGCTCGAAGGGGCTGTCGGGCGCGCGGCTCACGGCCGTGCGGCAGGCGCTCGCGGGCGCCGAGTCGGCGTCGGGCGCGCAGCGCCAGGGCGCGCTGACGACGCTCGCGACGGCGCTCGAGGGCGACGCGGCCGGCTCGTCGGACGCGGCGAAGGTCCGCATGCTGACCGAGGCGGTGCGCGAGCTCGCGCGCTGAGCCACGCCGGCGACGGAGGGACGAACGAAGCGGGGCGGCCGACTGGCCGCCCCGCTTCGCGTCTCCGGACCTCAGCGCGTCACGTCGCCGCCAGCTCGCCGCAGCCCTGGTACGCGTTGCGCAGCGCGAAGTGCTGCACCGCCATGTGCTTCGAGTTGTAGTTCGGGTCCGAGTTGTAGTGCGCGCGCAGGGGCATCCCGCACTGCATGCGCAGCTTGTTCTCGGTGAACTTGAAGTTCACGAACGGCGGGATGCCGGTGGTCATTGCCTCCTCCTCCCACCCGCTGGGCACGATGCGGCGACCGGTCATCATGCGCCACGCGTGGATCAGCTCGTGCCCCAGCACGATGCACGAGATGTCGCTCTTCTTCTTGTCGAAGTCCGTGATCGTCGTGACGTAGCGGATCACGGTGTTCACGCCCTTGCCGGGCGTCAGCCACTCGTAGAGCGTGAACGCGAGCCGGTAGTACGTGTCGTTGTCGATCGCGAGCGTCCCGGCCTCCATCTGCGCCAGCTCGTCGGGCGTGCGGCCCGCCAGCTTCGCCACCTGCGCGCGCGACAGCGTCGGCGACGCCCGGTCGAGGATCGCGCTCAGCTCCGCCGAGTAGATCGACTTCGTCGTGACGGCGGGCGGCCGGTGGCCGCCGATCATCGGGCCGTTCGGCGCCGGGTTGGGCGCCGCGCGGTGCCCGCCCATCATCGGCGCGCCGCTCGACTGCAGCGTCTTCGGCGCGGCCGTGACGAAGGCGTTCCGCTTCGCCTCGTCCTTGTGGATCGCGGCCACCAGCTTCTCGTCGGGCGCGCGGAAGGGCTTGATCATGCGCGCCAGGTCGTTGGCCGCGTCCTGCTGCTCCATCAGCGTGACGCTCCCCTTCGACGCGTACGCGGGATCGCAGGCGAAGATGGTCACGCGGCGCCCGCTCTGCCCGATCGCCGTCAGCAGCTCGTCGCCCAGCGGCATCATCTTCAGCTGGTCGAGGTGCGAGCGCACGATGGCGATGAACGCGTCAGCCTCGTCGTTGGACAGGTCGCGGCGCTGGCCCCAACGGACACCGATGGTCCCGGCGATGTTCACGCCGGCGGAGTAGAGGAATTCCTTCATGCGTGCTCCAGGGTGCGGCTCGGACTGGGCCGCGCGACGCGGCCGGGAACGCGGAGCGCCGAATGTACGAGCCCGCCTCCTGTGTCACCAGGCGGGCCGCAGCGCCGCCGTCAGTTCGGCGTGAAGACCGACCGCCGGCGCTCGCGCCGGAAGGCCACGGGTAGCTGGCCGTCCGGCCGTGGCGCCCCGGACGCGCCGAGCGTGAACGACGCCACCGACGTCTGCAGCTGCGCGGCCTCGCCGGCCAGCGCGCGCGCGGCGGCCGCGCTCTCCTCGGTGGTCGCGGCGGAGCGCTGCGTCAGCTCGTTGAGCGCCGCTACCGCGGCATCGATCTGGGCCACGCCGTCGTGCTGCGCGCCGCTGGCCGACGCGAGGTCGGCGAGCGTCTGCGCGACGCCGCTCACCGCGCGGTCGATGGCGTCCAGGCGCGCGCGGACGTCGCCCGCCAGCGTCACCCCCTGACCGGCGCGCTGCGCGCTCGCCTCCAGCAGCGCGTGCGTCTGCCGTGCCGCCTCCGCGCTACGCAGCGCGAGCGCGCGGACCTCCTCGGCCACGACGGCGAAGCCGCGGCCCGCGTCGCCGGCGCGCGCCGCCTCCACCGCCGCGTTCAGCGCGAGGAGGTTCGTCTGGAACGCGATCTCGTCGATCGTCCTGACGATGCGCCCCGTGTCGTCGCTGTGCTGCTTGATCTGCCCCACGGTCTCGCGGAGGCGCTCCATCTGCGCCACGCCCTCGGCCGTGCGCGCGCGCGTGTCCTCGGCGAGCTGGCGCGCCCCGTCGGCCTGCGAGGCGTTCGCGGCGGCGCCGGCGCTGAGCTGCTGCAGGCTCGCCGAGACCTCCTCGAGGCCCGCGGCCTGACGCGCGATGTCCTCGGAGAGCGCGCCCGAGCCGGCGGCGATCTGCTCGCTCGCGCCGGCCACGCGCTCGCCGGCCGTGCCGGCCAGCTGCAGGCTGTCGCTCAGCGTCGCCAGCGCGCGATTCACGGCGCCCTGGATCACGGCGTGCTCGCCGGCGAACTCCCCCTCCACGCGCGCCGAGAGGTCGTGATCGGCGACGCGCGCGAGCACCGACGCGGTCGCCTGCATCGGGCCCGTCACCGCGTCGAGCGTCGCGTTCATGCCGGCGATCAGCGCCGCGTAGGTCCCACGGTGCCGCGCGGCGTCGGCGCGCGTCGACAGGCGCCCCGCCTCCGCCTCCACCTGCAGCCCGCGCACCTCGGCGAGCACCGCCTGGATCGTGGCGCGCGTGGCGTCGTACGCGCCGAGCGTGCGCTGCGCGCGGCCGATCACGCCGTCCACCACGCGCGCGAGGTCGCCCACCTCGTCGCCGCGCGTCGACTCGAGCAGGCGCGTCGTCGGCGTGACGCCGTGCGTCAGGTCGCCCGCGCCCATCGCCACGAGCGACGTCTCCAGCCCGGTGATGCAGACGCGATCGAGGCGCGCGAGCCGGTCGCACACCTCGCCCAGGTCGCGCGCGAGCCGGCGGCCGGTCCACCAGGCGGTGCCGACGCCCACGACGAACACGGCGAGCGCCGTCGCCGCGAGCGGCGCGGCGATCTCGGGCGCCTTCCGCGCGGCGGCGATGGCTCCCCCCACGCTCAGCACGAGCGCGGGGAGCACGGCGATCACCAGCTTGCTCGGCAGCGGGCGCGAGTCGAGCCAGGCGACGGGAGAGATCATGCGTGGAGCTCGGTCAGGTGCTGCACCGCGGGTTCCGCGCGGCGCGGGTGCCGGCATCCGGGCCGGCGGGCGTGGCGCTGCCACTCTGCTGCGATTCGCCGTCAGAGTTTCGTCACGCCGCCGGAATTCTGTAGCGAAAATCCGCGTCGGCCGTGCCCGGCCGTCGCGCGCGCGCCTAGCGCGGGGCGAGCACCACGTCGCGCACGTTGTCCGACAGGTCGTCGCCGCGCCGCGGGATCAGCAGCCAGTCGGGATCGACGCCCGCGCGCTTCGGCTCGCCCGCGACGTCCACGGTCACCGTGCGCGTGCCGGTGCCAATACGGTGCATCGCGCGGTACAGCGGCGCGTGCGCGTCGGCGCCGTAGACGACGATCTCCACCAGGTCGTCCGGCATGGGGACGGGCGTGTGGCTGCCCACGCTGTCCACGCGCGCCTTCCCCGCCTCGACCTCCAGCGCCACCCGCCACCGCCCGTCGCCGAGTGGCGTCGCGCGCGCGGCGCTGGCGCGCAGGTCCCAGATCGTGATCGTGTCCAGCAGGTCGACCAGCAGCCACTGCAGCGAGTCCGGCGTCACCGCGCGCAGCTCGCGCCGCAGGTCGAGCGTCGTCGGGTACGGCGGCCCGGCGTTGCCGTGCTTCGCGACCAGCGCGCGCAGCGCCGCGTTGAGCCGCGCCTCGCCCAGGTAGTGGCGCAGCGTCCACATCGCGACCGCACCCTTGCGGTAGTGGACGTTGTCGTTGTCGCCGGTGGTCAGCAGCGGCTGATCGCCGCTCCCGCGGCGGTTCAGGTACTCGATGAGCATCAGCTGCCGGAACCGCCGCACCGCCTCGTCGCCGTGCGCCTGCTGCAGGATGGCGGTCGCGGAGTAGTTCGCGAGCGTCTCGGTGAGCACCTGCCGGCCGAGCACGTTCGCGGGCATGATCTGCCCGCCCCACCACTGGTGCGCCAGCTCGTGCGCGGTCACCAGCAGCGGCGTGTCCAGGTCGCCCGCGTCGTCGCGCACGCGCGCCACGAAGCCGAACGACTCCGAGTGCGCGACCAGGTTCGGGAACGCCGAGGCGCGCATCGAGTAGCGCGGGAACTCGGCGATGCGCACCTCGCCCCACGGGTTGGGGCCGAACTCGCGCGCGTAGTACGCCAGCGACCGCTCCGCCGCGCCGAGGATGCGGTCGACGTTCCGCGTGTGCGCCGGATGGTGCAGCACCTGCACGCGCACGCCGGCGCGGCGCGACTCGCGCACCGCGTAGCGCGCCGAGAGCACCGCCCACGTGTTCGCGGTGGGCACGGGCGAGCGGTAGTGGAAGTAGCGGCGGTCGCCCTGCGTCCAGCTCCGCTGCAGCGTGCCCGACGTCGCGGCGATCTGGTCGCCGGCCGTGCCCACGACGGCGTCGAAGGTGACGAGGTCCGCGTCCGACGAGCTGCCCGCGTGCATGCGCGCCGCGAGGTCCGTCGCGGGCGGGCGCGGCGCGCGCGGCGGCAGCCCCTGCGCGCGCCGCGCCGTCGGGTCGTCGAGCTCCGCGCCACGCTGGTAGCCCACGTTCGGGAACCACTCGCGCTCGACGAAGGTGCCGTTCTCGACGACGGCCGTCACCGCGCCGTCGTGGCGGAAGGCGCCGGGCGCGTAGGCGAGATCGAAGCGCAGGCGCACCGAGTCGCCGGGCGCCAGCGGCCGCGCGAGCGCGTGGAGCCAGGTGTGGTGCAGCGTGTCGGCGACCACGCCGCGCACCGGGCGGTCCAGCCCCAGCGTGCGCGGGCGCATCCCAGAACGCAGGTGCACCAGCACCGTGTCGATGGGTAGCGCGGACCGGTTCACCAGCACGTAGTGCCCCTGCGCCTCCACGCGGCGCGCCGCGGGGTACAGCTCCACGCGGAGCTGCACGTGCGCGATCTTGGGCTGCGGCCGCCCCTCGAACCGCCGGTACAGCCGCTCGTAGCCCGCCGGGATCGCGTTCGCCTGCTGGGGCGTGACGTACGCGTTGAGCACGTTCGTGTTGCGGAACACGACGCCGCCCGCGATCAGCACCAGCGCGACCGCCGGGAACGCGGCGACCAGCGTGCGTCGCGTGGTGCGCGCGCGGGCCTGCGCGAGGCGGCGCCGCAGCGTCGGCTCGCGGCCGCGCACCCAGAGGAGGCTCGCGAGCAGCGCGAGCAGCAGCGCCCACCCGACCCAGTAGAGCTTCATGAGCAGGTACGGCGGCAGGAACGGCCCGAAGCCGCTGAGGTCCGAGTAGACCCAGCCCGTGTCGGCGCCGTAGACCAGCAGCCGGTGGCGCAGGCCGAAGCGGCCCGCGAAGAGCGTCGCCGCGTGGAACAGCACCGCGAGCAGGTGCCCGACGTACTTCTGGTGCACCAGCACGTGCACGAGCATCGCGACGACGGCGAACAGCCAGTAGTCGACGAGCTGGAGCCCGAACAGGATCTGCGCGTACAGCGCCAGCTCGAAGCGATACCAGCCGCCGATCGCCTGCAGCGCGATGCCCGCCAGCAGCAGCGCGCCCTGCAGGATCGCGAGCGCCGCGCACAGCGCGAGCGTCTTGCCCGCGAGCGGCGCCCAGTCGGCCACGGGCGTCGCGTCGACGATGTCGGCGAGGCCCGCATCGCGCTCGCGCCACACCAGCTCGCCGGCGTAGAACGCCGTGACGAGGGCGATCGGGATCCCGAGCAGGTTGCTGGCGAGGAAGCGCGCGACGGTGCCCGTGAGCGGCAGCGCCGGCGTGCCGAAGCGGTCGGCGGCGCTCTCCCATCCCATCCACACCGCGAACAGCGCGAGCGCGACGACGATCAGCTGGAACTCGCGCCCGCGCACGATCTCCGCGAACGCGCGCCGCGCGACGGCGATCGCCTGCCACGCCTGCGCCACGAGATCGAACGCGCGCCGCGCGGGGGCCGGCCGCAGCGGCGCGACGTGCGCCACGCGCTCGAGCGGCTCGGACGTCGCGTCGGCCGGACGCCGACGCTCGCGCTGCGCGTCGTGGCCGAAGCGGAAGCGCAGCCACGTGAACGCCAGCACCGCGAGGCCCACCGCGACCCAGATCACGCGGTTCGCCAGCAGCGGTCCCTGGAGCGTCACCGGATTCGTGTTCTGCTCGACCGGGCTCCAGTCGCGCATCGTCTCGAGCACGGCGACGACGCCCGTCGGGTCGAGCAGCGCGCCGGTGCTCCGCTGCAGCACCTCGCTCGTCACGCCGACGGCGGCGGCGTAGCCCAGGTAGAGCAGCACCACGCCCAGGTACGTCGCGAGCGCGCGCCGCGTCAGCGCCGCGACGCCGAACAGGATCGCCGAGTTGACGAGGAGCCCGGGCAGCAGGAAGATCGCGTACGCGCGCAGGTACGACGCCGGCCGGAACGGCCCGACCATCGACGGATCGAAGTCCGGCCAGAGCATCGCCAGCGCGAGCCCCAGCGGCGCGCCGAGCAGCACGATCGCGTTGACGACGAAGGCGCCCAGGTAGCGCCCCGCGAGGTACTCCTCGCGCCGCAGCGGCGTCGTGTGGAAGAGCGCCTGCATCCGCGTCAGCGCGTCGCGCGCGCCGGCGTCCGCGCACAGCGCCGCGGTCACGAGCACCCCCACCATCCCCAGGATGAAGGTGTTGAGCATGATCGCGGCCGGCGCGTTCACGTGCCGTCCCATGTCCGCGCCCATGCCCAGCACGAACAGCACGCCCAGCGCGGCGAGGAGCGCGAAGCCGGCCCACGTCGCGGGGCGCCTCAGGTGCAGTCCGATCTCGAACGCCAGGACCGCACGGAAGCGACTCATCCGGCCGCGCCCACTCCCGCGCCGGCGCCCGCCGTGCGCACGTGGCCGGCCATCGTCGCGAAGTACACGTCCTTGAGGTCCGCCTCCACGGCCTCGAAGCCGTCGCCCGGCGAGCCCTCGGCGTACACGTGCGCCACCGTGCGGCCGCCCAGCAGCTTGGTCGAGATCACGCGCTGCTCGCGCTCCAGCGCCGGCAGCTCCTCGCGCGCGATCACGCGGCGCCACACGAGCCCCTGCAGGTCGTCGATCGCCTGCTGCGGCTCGGCCTCCAGCAGGATGCGCCCGCGGTCGATGATCGCCATGCGCGTGCACAGCTCGCTCACGTCCTCGACGATGTGCGTCGAGAGGAGCACCACGCTGTTCTCACCCAGCTCGCTCAGCAGGTTGAGGAAGCGTACCCGCTCCGCCGGGTCGAGGCCCGCGGTGGGCTCGTCGACGATGAGGAGTCGCGGGTCGCCGAGCAGCGCGACCGCGACGCCGAAGCGCTGGCGCATGCCGCCCGAGTAGCCGCCGAGCTTCTTCTTCCGCACGTCCCAGAGGTTCACCTGCCGCAGCAGCGCCTCCACCGTGTCGCGGCGCGGCCCCTTCTCGGTGATCCCCTTCAGGACGGCGAAGTGGTCCAGCAGCGCCTCCGCGCTCACCTTCGGGTAGACCCCGAACTCCTGCGGCAGGTAGCCGAGCGTCTGCCGCAGCTCCTGCTTCTGCCGCACGACGTCGATGTCGCCGAGCGTGATCGTCCCCGTGTCCGGCTCCTGGAGCGTGGCCAGGGTCCGCATCAGCGTGGACTTGCCGGCGCCGTTGGGGCCGAGCAGCCCGTACATGCCGACCGGGATCGTCAGGGTGACGTCGTCGAGCGCCTGGACGCCGTTCGGGTAGCGCTTGGATACGTGACGGATGGCGAGGTCCATGATGCGCGGCGGGGAGGCGGGAGGGGCGGGCCGGGCCGGTGGGTCCGAGGCACGACGGGCCCGGACCGCATTCGGTTTCGCCCGCCTGCCTTCAGAGCCGGTTCAGCCCCGCGTGCGCCGCCACCTTGTACGCCTCGGCCAGCGTCGGGTAGTTGAAGACCGTGTCGCGGAAGTACTCGATCGTCCCGCCGAGGGCGAGCACCGCCTGGCCGATGTGGATCAGCTCCGTCGCGCCCTCGCCGATCACGTGGACGCCGAGCAGCCGCAGCGACGTCGGGTCGAAGAGGAGCTTGAGCATCCCCGTGTCGTCGCCGACGATCTGGCCCTTCGCCAGCTCCTCGTACTTCGCGATGCCGACCTCGTAGGGGATGCGGGCGGCGGTGAGCTCCTGCTCCGTGCGCCCCACCATCGACATCTCGGGCACCGTGTAGATGCCGTACGGCAGCAGCTCGGCCGGCGTCGCGCGGCGCGGCGCGCCGAACAGGTGCGCGCTTGCCAGCCTGCCCTGCTCCGCCGACGACGACGCGAGCGACGGGAAGCCGATCACGTCGCCCGCCGCCGCGATGTGCGGGACGCCGGTGCGGTAGCACTCGTCGACGGCGATGCGGCCGCGCGCGTCGGCGGTGAGGCCGGCCGCGTCGAGGTTCAGAAGGTCGGCGTTGGACTGCCGGCCCACCGTGTAGAGCAGCGCCTGCCCGCGCACCTTCTTGCCGCTGTCGAGCACCGCCTCCACGCGGCCCTGCGCGTCGACGCCGACCGACGCCACCGTCTCGCCCAGGCGGAACGTCGCGCCGCGCCGCCGCATGTGGTAGCCGAGCGCCTCGATCAGCTCGCGGTCCACGAAGTCGAGCAGCGTCGGCCGCTGGTCGATGATCGTCACCTTGATGTCGAGGGCGGTGAACATCGACGCGTACTCCAGCCCGATCACGCCCGCACCGACGACGATCAGCTCGCGCGGCAGCTCGGCCAGCGCCGGCAGCTGGTCGGCGTCGAAGATGCGCACGCCGTCGAGCGGGATCTGCGGGCTGCGCGCGGCCCGCGTGCCGCAGGCGATGAGGATGCGCGCGCCACGGACGCGCTCGGGGGTGCCGTCGGCCTCCGTCACCTCCACGGTGTGCGGATCGACGAAGCGCGCGGTGCCGGCGAGCGTGGTCACGCCGTTGCGGCGGAGCTGGTTGCGCACGACCTCCACCTCGCGCGTCACCACCGCCTGCACGCGATGCGCGAGGTCGCGGGCCGAGATGCGCTCGCTGACGACGTAGTCGCGGCCGTAGTGCAGGCGCTGGCGGAAGCCGCTCAGGTGCAGGATCGCCTCGCGCACCGTCTTGCTGGGGATCGTGCCCGTGTGCAGGCAGACGCCGCCCACCATCTCGTGCCGGTCGACGATCGCGACGCGCTCGCCCCGCTTGGCGGCCGCGATCGCCCCCTTCTGGCCGGCGGGCCCGCTGCCGATCACGACGAGGTCGTAGTCGTACGTCGCGTCCGCCGTCGCTTCCGCAGTGCCCGTCTCCACCGTCCCTCCCGATCGGGTGCCGGCCGCGCGCGCCGAACGGCGCAGGTGCCAACAGTGAAGCGGCGGCCCACCGCCAGCAAGGCCGGCGCGCCCGCGCTGCGCCTGCTCTGGCGGGGCGTGGCGACGGCGGATAACTCACCGTCGTGAGGACCGCCGAGGACGACCGACTGGACGAGGACGCGCAGCGCGTCCGCAACTGGAAGCGGTGGGGGCCGTACCTCCCCGCGCGGCAGTGGGCGACCGTGCGCGAGGACTACTCGCCCGACGGCAAGTGCTGGGAGTACTTCCCGCACGACCACGCGCGCAGCCGCGCCTACCGCTGGGGCGAGGACGGGCTGCTGGGCTTCTGCGACCGGCAGTGCCGCCTCTGCTTCGGGCTCGCCCTGTGGAACGAGCGCGACCCGATCCTCAAGGAGCGGCTGTTCGGCCTCACGGGCCCCGAGGGGAACCACGGCGAGGACGTGAAGGAGTGCTACTGGTACCTCGACGCGACGCCGACGCACGCGTACATGCGCGCGCTCTACAAGTACCCGCAGCACGCGTTCCCGTACACGGAGCTCGTGCGGGAGAACGCGCGGCGCGGGCGGCACGAGCCGGAGTACGAGCTGGCCGACACCGGCGCCTTCGACGAGAGCCGCTACTGGGACGTGCAGGTCGAGTACGCGAAGGCGGGCCCCGACGACCTGGCGATCCGGATCACGGCGGCGAACCGTGGCCCCGACGCCGCGACGCTGCACCTGCTGCCCACGCTCTGGTTCCGCAACACGTGGGCGTGGGGCCGCACGGGCGAGGGCTACTGGCCGCGGCCCGGGCTGCGCGCGACCGCTCCAGGGATCGTCACGACGGACCACGCGTCGCTCGGCCGCCACGTGCTGGCGGTGGGCGCGGGACCCGACGGCGCCGCCCCCGCGCTGCTCTTCACCGAGAACGAGACCAACACCGCGCGGCTGTTCGGCGTGCCGAACGCGACGCCGTGGGTGAAGGACGCGTTCCACGCGTACGTGGTGCACGGCGATCGGGACGCCGTGAATCCCTCGCGGACGGGAACGAAGTGCGCGGCGCACCACGTGCTGCACGTCGCGGCGGGCGGCGAGGCGACCGTGCGCCTGCGGCTGCGCGGCGACGGCGACACGGACGCGGGCGACGTCGACGCGTTCGTCGACGCGACGTGCGACGCGCGGCGGGTGGAGGCCAACGCCTTCCATGCCGCGCGCGCGCCGGCGGCCGCCACCGACGAGGAGCGGCGCGTGCAGCGGCAGGCGTACGCCGGGCTGCTCTGGTCCAAGCAGTTCTTCCACCTCGCCGTCGGCGAGTGGCTGGAGGGCGATCCCGCGCACCCCGCGCCGGCGGCGGAGCGACGCCGCGTGCGCAACGGCGACTGGGGACACCTGTACAACCGCGACGTCCTCATGGTCCCCGACACCTGGGAGTATCCCTGGTACGCGGCGTGGGACCTCGCCTTCCACACCGTCGCGGTGGGCGGCGTGGACGTCGCGCTGGCGAAGGAGCAGCTGCTCCTCCTGCTGCGCGAGTGGTACATGCACCCCAACGGCCAGGTGCCCGCGTACGAGTTCGCGTTCGGAGACGTGAACCCGCCCGTGCACGCGTGGGCGTGCTGGCGCGTCTACAAGATGTCCGGACCGCGCGGCGCGCGTGACCGCGGCTTCCTGGAGCGCGCCTTCCACAAGCTGCTGATCAACTTCACCTGGTGGGTGAACCGGAAGGACGAGGAGGGCAACCACCTCTTCTCCGGCGGCTTCCTGGGGCTCGACAACATCGGGGTGTTCGACCGCTCGAAGCCGCTGCCGTTGATGGGCCGCCTGGAGCAGGCCGACGGCACCGCGTGGATGGCGTTCTACTGCTCGACGATGCTGGCGATCGCGCTCGAGCTGGCGCAGGAGAACCCGGCGTACGAGGACGTCGCGTCCAAGTGCTTCGAGCACTTCGTCGCCATCGCCGACGCGATGAACACGTTCGGGCAGGACGGCCTGTGGGACGAGCGCGACGGCTTCTACTACGACGAGATCCACGTCGGCTCGACCGAGATCCCGCTGCGCCTGCGGTCGATGGTGGGCGTGATCCCGCTGTTCGCGTGCGAGATCCTCGACGACGCGCTGATGGAGCGGCTGCCGCGCTTCGCGCGGCGCACCAACTGGTTCCTCGCCAACCGCCCTGCCCTCGCGCGCCACGTGTCGTCGATGGCGCCGGTGGGCGCGTCGGCGCATCCGCTGCGGCTGCTCGCGATCGCGCCGCGCGAGCGGCTGGTGCGCGTGCTGCGCTACCTGCTGGACGAGGACGAATTCCTGTCGCCGTACGGCGTGCGCTCGCTGTCGCGCTTCCATGCGGCGCACCCGTTCGTCCTGCAGGCGGGCGGGCAGGAGCACCGCGTCGAGTACGCGCCCGGCGAGTCGCCCACGGGGCTGTTCGGCGGCAACTCCAACTGGCGCGGGCCGGTGTGGATGCCGATGAACTACCTGCTCATCGAGGCGCTCGAGCGCTACCACCACTTCTTCGGCGACGACCTGACGGTCGAGTGCCCGACCGGCTCCGGGCGCTACCTCACGCTGCTGGAGGTCGCGCGCGAGCTGGGGCGCCGCCTCACGTCGCTCTTCCTCCCGGACGCGAGCGGCGTGCGCCCCGCCCTCGCGGCCGACCGGCGCTTCGCGCAGGATCCGCACTGGCGCGACCTCGTGCTCTTCCACGAGTACTTCCACGGCGACGACGGGCGCGGGCTGGGCGCGAGCCACCAGACCGGCTGGACGGCGCTCGTGGCGCGGCTGGTGGCCGACGTGGCCGCGGCGCGCGAGGGGGAGGAGATGCGGCACACGACGATGTGGCCCACCGCTCACCCGCCACGCGCCGCGGTCAGCCGGGCGGCCGACCGTTGATGCGCGCGAACGCCTCGTCGAACGCCGCGTGCGCGGCGCGGGCGCGGTCCTCCGCCGTGCCGTAGGCGATCTCCGTCTCGCCGGCCGCCAGCCGCGCCATCACCGCGTCCGCGAACGCGTCGAGCGGCGCGCCGAACGTGTGCAATCCGGCGCCGCCGAGGTCCGTGTTCACCGCCGGTGGGATGATCTCGATCACCTGCGGGCCGTGCGGCGCGTCGTCCGCCAGCTGGTGCCGCAGCGCGAGCGTGAACGAGTGCAGCGCCGCCTTGGTCGCACCGTACACGGGCGCGCTCGCCATCGGGACGAACGAGAGCCCCGAGGTCACGTTCACGATCGCCGCCCGCGGCTGCGCCTTCAGGTGCGCGAGCAGCAGCAGCGTGAGGTGCACGGGCGCATCGAGGTTGATCGCCAGCTCCTGCCGCGTCTCCGCCCACGCCTCGGGCTCGGCCAGTCGGAAGCGGCGCTGGATGCCCGCGTTGTTCACCAGCACGTTGAGCCCGGGCAGCGCGTCCAGCGCCCATTCCACGAGGCCCACGCGATCCTCCTCGCGCGCCAGGTCGCACGCGCGCGTCACGAGCCCCGGATGTGCGGCCGCCGCCTCGCGCAGCGCGGCCTCGCGCCGCCCGCAGATCGCGACGCGGCTCCCCGCCTCCAGGAAGCGGCGCGCCACCGCCAGCCCGATCCCCGACGCGCCGCCGGTGACGAGCACCGTGTTGCCGCTCAGCTCCATGTCAGCTCCATGCCCTGCTCCGTCGGTTGATGTCAGCGGGCGCGAGGCCGCGCGCGGCCTCCACCAGCAGCGTGGCCAGGTCGGCGTTGCGCTCCGGGTGCCAGTCCGCCGCCAGCTCGGCCAGGTGCGCGTGGCGCGCCTCCTCCAGGCGCTCCAGCAGCGCGCAGCCCGCGTCGGTGACGTGGGGTGCGCTCATGCCCGGAGCCGGCGCGCCGGCGAAGGTCACCAGCCCCCGCCCGCGCAGCTCCTCCAGCGCCGCGAAGGTGCGCGCGTCGTCCACCTGCCGTCCGCGCGCGATCGCGACCGGATCCTCGGCCGGCGTGCGCGCGGCGCGCACCAGCAGCCAGGCCGCGAGCGCGCTCAGCGTGTCGCCCGCCCGCTGCACCATGCGCTCGATGTGCACCCGCTGCACGTCGCGGTCGGCGAGGCGCGCCAGCGCCGCCTGCAGCCGCGCCACGACCGCGTCCTCGTCCGACGGCCGCCCGAACGCCTCGCCCGCCTGCTCGCCCGCGTCGCCCGCGCTCGCGCCGACCGTCGTGCGCAGCGGCCGCTCCGGCAGGAGCCACGCGAGCGCGAACGCGAACGCGCACGTGACCGCCGCGACCAGGAACAGCGTGTTCAGCGATGCCACGAAGGCGCCCGCGTACGCGTCGCGCAGCGCGGGCGGCAGCGCCGCGATCGCGCTCGCGCTCAGCGCCCGCGCCCCCTCGGCCTCCGTGCCGGGCGGCAGCACGCGCGCCAGGTGCGCGTCGAGGCGGCCGGCGAACACCGCGCCCAGGATCGCGGTGCCGAGCGAGCCGCCGATGAGCCGGAAGAGCGTGGCGCCGGACGTCGCGACGCCCAGGTCGCGGTAGTCCACGGCGTTCTGCACCGCGATCACCAGCACCTGCATCACCATCCCGAGCCCCGTGCCCAGCACGAGCATCAGCAGCGACGCCGTCGTCGTGCTGCTGCCCGCGTCGAGGCGCGAGAGCAGGAAGAGCCCGAGCGTCATCACGCCCGTGCCCGCGATCGGGAAGAGGCGGTAGCTCCCCGTGCGGCTGATGACCTGCCCCGAGACGATGGACGTCGCGAGCATGCCGCCCATCATCGGCAGCATGTGCAGCCCGGACGACGTCGGGCTCTCCCCCTTCACGACCTGCAGGAAGAGCGGGAAGTACGTCACCGAGCCGAAGAGCGCGAAGCCGACGATGAGGCCCACCGTCGTCGCGACCACGAACGTCCGCTGCCCGAACAGGCGCGGCGGCAGCACGGGCTCGGGCGCCCGGCGCTCCACGGTCACGAACGCGACCAGGCCGAGCGCCGCGGCGGCGTACAGCGCGAGCATCGGCGCCGACGTCCAGCCGAGCGTCGTGCCTCCGAGGTCGGCGATGAGCGTGAGGCTGCTGAGCGCGACCGCGAGCAGCGCCGCGCCCGCGTAGTCGATCGCATGCCGCACGCGGCGCAGGCTCCCGGGCAGCACCGCGGCCAGCACGACGAGCGCCGCGACGCCGACCGGCAGGTTGACGTAGAAGATCCAGCGCCACGAGAGGTGCGTCGTGAAGTAGCCGCCGAGCAGCGGGCCCGCGATGCTCGCCAGCCCGAACACGGCGCCGAAGATCCCCTGGTAGCGCCCGCGCTCGCGCGGCGGGACGATGTCGCCGACGATCGCCTGCGTCGTGACGTTGAGCCCTCCGCCGCCGATCCCCTGCAGCGCGCGGAAGGCCA
The DNA here is from genome assembly GCF_030159095.1 of Roseisolibacter agri. Classification (NCBI taxonomy): domain Bacteria; kingdom Pseudomonadati; phylum Gemmatimonadota; class Gemmatimonadia; order Gemmatimonadales; family Gemmatimonadaceae; genus Roseisolibacter; species Roseisolibacter agri. Next base: position 106,636 of record NZ_BRXS01000007.1, on the reverse strand, counting down.
CCAGCTGCAGCATGCTCTGACTCAGCCCGCAGAGCGCCGAGCCGACGAGGAAGATCACGACGGCCGACTGCAGCACGATCTTGCGGCCGTACAGGTCGCCGAGCTTGCCGTAGATGGGCGTGACGACCGTCTGCGCCAGCAGGTAGGCGGTCACCACCCACGCCAGCCGCTCCAGGCCACCGAGCTCGCTGACGATCGTCGGCAGCGCGGTGGAGACGATGGTCGAGTCGAGGGCGGCGAGCAGCATCACCAGCACGAGGCCGCTGAACGCCACCAGCACCTGGCGGTGCGCCAGCGGCGCCGGCGCGTCGGGGAGCGCGGCGGCGGCGGGCGCCGGGGTCGTCGCGAGCGGCTGGGACATGCGCGCGTCCCACGCACGACGCAGACCGTGCACGCACGCGGGGCCGGCGCCCCGGAGGACGCCGGCCCCGCGTGCGTGCCGCATCTGGTTCAGTCGATGAAGCCCATGTAGAGGAGCCGGTTCGGCGAGCCCGCGCCCGCCTCCGTGATCTTGCCCATGCTCGCGTTGCCCGACAGCAGCGCGCCGAGGATGGGCATGTAGGCCGAGCCCCCCTTCGAGAGCAGGAGCGCCGCGGCGCCGGCGACGTGCGGCGCGGCCATCGACGTGCCGCTCAGCGTGTCGCGCGCCGTCGTGCTGGCCGGGCTCGCGCCGACGATCATCTGGCCGGGGGCGAAGATGTCGACGCACGGCCCGAAGTTCGACGTCAGCCGGCGCCGGTCGAGGCTCGTGCTGGCGGCGACCGTGTAGGCCTTCGGCTCGCGGGCCGGCGACACCGTGCAGGCGTCCGCGTTGTCGTTGCCCGCCGCCACGACCACGAAGAAGCCGGCGTCGACGAGGTTCCGCACGGCCGCGTCGAGCGACGAGCTGGCGCCGCCGCCGAGGCTCATGTTGACGATGCTGTACTGCCGCACGCCGTTCGCGAGGATCCATTCGAGGCCGTTCATCACGCTCGCGCCGACGCTCGTGCCGTCGCAGCCGAGCACGCGGATCGGGTGCAGCATGACCATCTTCGCGACGCCCCAGGTCGTGCCGCCGACCGTGCTGGCGACGTGCGTCCCGTGGCCGTTGCAGTCGGTGCGCGCCGTGCGCCCGTCGAAGATGAACGTGGCGCCCGTGCCGACCCGGCTCCCGAACTCGGTGTGCGTCGCGAGGATGCCGGTGTCCATCACGTAGACGTGCACGCCGGCGCCCTGCCGCTGGTACACGTAGCGCCCGTCCATCGGCCGATCGCGCTCGTCGATGCGGTCCAGCCCCCACGTCGGGCCGAGCTGCTCCGTCGTCGTCCGGAAGGTGACCTCGGGCGACGCCGTCTCGACGTCCGGATCCTCGGCCAGCCGCTGCAGCACCGCGGCCGCGGCGTGCGCGGGCAGCTCGAGCGCGAGGCCGCCCAGGTTCGGCCAGACGTGACGCGCGCTCCCCCCATGCCGATCGGCCAGCCGCGCGGCGCGGCCCGGCACGTCGTCGAGCCCCCGCCTGAACATGACGTGGAGGGTGACGCGCTCCAGCCCCGGCGCGCCGTCGCGGTCGAGCGTCGGACGGTCGGCCGCGGCCGGCGCGGCGGAGGCGCGCGGGGCGGCGACGGCGCTGGGATCGGCGCAGCCGTTGAGGACGAGGGCAGCCGACGCGGCGGCGGCCAGGGCGAGGCGGGAGTCGGCGCGAAGGGCGGCGGTGGTACGCATGGTCGTGTCCTCGGGAGTGGGCTCGGAGCTGGCCTGCAGCGCGGTGCACGTCGGTGCTGCACTCGTGGATGAATCTCCGGCACCCCGGTTCCCGGATCGTGCGCGACGCGTCCCGCGCCCGTGCTTCGAGCGTTCCTTTTGCCGCTCTTCCGGCGTTCCCTGGCCGGTCGTACGTTCGCGCCATGCTCGAACTCCGCCTGCTCGGCACGACCGACCTGCGTGGCGTCGACCCGGCCGCCGCGGACGCGCTCCTCTCCCAGTCCAAGTGCGTGGCGCTGCTGGCCTACCTCGCGCTGGAGCGCCCGGGCACCCTGCACCGGCGCGACCGGCTGGTCGGGCTGCTCTGGCCGGAGCTGGACCAGGAGCACGCCCGGGCCGCCCTCCGCAAGGCCGTGCACGCGGTGCGGCGCACGCTGGGCCCCGACGCGCTGGCCGCGCGCGGCGACGAGGAGATCGGACTCGCGGAGGGCGCGCTCTGGTGCGACGCGCTCGCGTTCGAGGAGGCCGTCGAGCGCCACGCGTACGAGCAGGCGCTCGACCTCTATCGCCGCGACCTGCTGCCGGGCTTCTACGTCCCCGAGGCGGGCGAGTTCGAGGACTGGCTGGAGCGCACGCGCACCGCGCTGCGCGACCGCGCCGCGGCCGCCGCGTGGAGCATCGCCGCGCGCTCGGAGGAGGCGGGCCACCACACGGTCTCGACGCGCTACGCGCGACAGGCCGTCATGCTCGCGCCCACCGACGAGCGGATGCTGCGCCGCGTGATGCAGCTGCTCGACCGGCTGGGCGACCGCGCCGGCGCTGTGTACGTCTACGAGGACTTCGCGCGGCGGCTGAAGCGCGAGTACGGCGCCGAGCCGTCGGCCGAGACGCGGGCGCTGCGCGGAAGCGGGCGGCCGGCGTCCCCCGCGCGCTGAGCCCCGCCCCGCATCAGGCCAGGAAGGGGTTGTTGCGCTTGCCCAGCACCTTCTCCTTCTCCCTCAGGAACTCCGCCGCGAGCCGCATGATGTAGTGCAGGTTCGGGATCACCGCGACGAGGTCGGCGCGCTCCTGCGCCGTGAGCAGCGTGCCCTGCTGCAGCCGCGTCCGCAGGTCGCGCTCCTCCTTGGTGGTCGTCACGAGCCCGTTGATGCGGGCGATCTCCGCGTCGCGCGTCGCGGCCGCCACGTAGACGAAGTCCTTCTCCCCCTCGCGGTCGAGGTGCAGCTTGAAGCGCAGCCGCGCCATGACGTCGAGGATCGGCTTGAAGTTGTTGGCCACCGACCGGCTCATGTGGTTGCCGAGGACCAGCGCGTCGAGCTGCTGCACGGTGTTCACGTCCGGGACGCCGTAGAACCACGCGAGCCCCTTGGCGATGAACTGCGGGGGGCGGTAGAACTGGTTCTTCACGTGGAACCACTGATCCGTCTTCTGCGGCGGCGCGTACTCGCGGTCCGCCAGCAGCTTCCGGATGGTGTCGAGCCCCATCTGCTTCCCGCGCGTGATCGTCACGCGCGACGAGAAGGTGAAGCACGTCTTGTTCACGACGTTGTTCAGGTCGGTCACGAAGTCGGTGTGCAGCTGCTGGGTGCCGAAGAGGAAGCGGTTCTCCTGCAGCCCGCCCTTCACGTGCGCGTTCGCGCGCGCGTCCGGCCACTCCACGACGTCGGCCATGTTGTGCGGCGTCCGCATCAGCTCCGGCGCGGTCGGGTCGCCGGGGCAGCCGAGCGGCGACATCAGGTTGCAGAACCGGAGGCCGCTGCCATAGTCGAGCGCGAGCAGCAGGTCGCTGACCTGCTTCGACGCGTTGCGGAAGAAGGTGACGTTGGCGGCGCTGTCGTCCTCGAGGAGGAGGAAGCAGTCGAGGTCCGAGAAGGGCGAGGCCTCGTGGCGTGCGCCCGAGCCGGCGATGCAGAACGCGTAGCGACAGGGCTCGTTGCCCGCGAACGCGTCCACGAACATCTGCTGCACGATCGCCTCGACGCGCTGCGTCCACCCCCGCTGGAGCTGCGCGCCCGTGACGCCGGGCTGCAGCAGCAGGTTCGACATGCTGGCGCGGCGGTCGCGCAGGTTGGCGCGTGCGCGGCACTCGGGGCAGACCTTCGCCGCCGGCAGCCCGCCCGGCCCCGGGCAGTCGGCGCGGAACTTGGTGCCCGCGGCGAGGCAGGTGCCTCGCGCGCAGCGTGGACAGCGCGACGCAACTGGCAGTCCGGTCGGACCGGGGCAGGTGGCGACCCGCGCGAACGGAGGAGCGGCACAGGGCATGGCGACGGCGATCCACGCGGAGCGGACGGCGGCATCGGTCCAACGCCCGGCCAACATGCGAAGCGCCGTCGCGGACCGCCAGCCTCCGCCCCGCCCCTCGGCGCGTCGGCTACCTTGGGGCCATGCGACTCCTCTCCGGCCTCCTGCTGTCCCTCGTCGCCCTGACGCCCGCCGCCGCGCAGCGCACTGAGGGCGACCACGTCATCCGCGACTTCCGCTTCGCCAGCGGCGAGACGCTCCCCGAGCTCCGCATCCACTACACGACGCTCGGCCGCCCGCGGCGCGGCGCCGACGGCGTCGTGCGCAACGCGGTGCTCCTGCTGCATGGCACGACCGGCACGGGCACGGGACTCGTGGCGCCGATGTCGCCGCTGTTCGCGCCGGGCGCGCCGCTCGACACCACGGCGCACTACGTCGTGCTGCCCGACGGCATCGGCCACGGCCGGTCGAGCAAGCCGAGCGACGGGCTGCGCATGCGGTTCCCGAAGTACACGTACGACGACATGGTGGACGCGCAGCGCCGCCTGCTGGTCGACGGCCTTGGCGTCGGGCACCTGCGACTCGTGATGGGGACGTCGATGGGGTGCATGCACGCGTGGGTGTGGGGCACGCGGCACGCGGGCTTCGCCGACGCGCTCGTGCCGCTGGCGTGCGCGCCCGCGCCCATCGCGGGGCGCAACCGCATGATCCGGAGGCTGATCGTCGACGACATCACGAGCGACCCGGAGTGGCGGGCCGGCGACTACGCGCAGCCGCCCGTGCGCGGGCTGCGCGCGGCGATGGGCGTGCTGTTCGTGATGACGTCCGCGCCGCTCGTGCAGCACCGCCAGGCGCCCACGCGTGCGCAGGCCGACTCGGCGATCCTCGTCTATCTCGACCGGCAGGCGCGCGCGCAGGACGCGAACGACGTGATCTACGCGTTCGAGGCGTCGCGCGACTACGACCCGTCGCCGCTCCTCGCGAAGGTCACCGTGCCGGTGCTCGCCATCAACTCGGCCGACGACTTCGTGAACCCGCCGGAGCTGGGGCTGATGGAGCGCCTGATGCCGGCCGTGCCGCGCGGCGAGTACGTGCTGATCCCGACCAGCGAGCGCACGCGCGGCCACGGCACGCACTCGCAGCCGGCGGTGTGGGGCGAGCGGCTGGCGGCCTTCCTGCGCGCGCTGCCGCCGATCACGCGCTGAGCACGCAGCGAGCGCCACGCGCGGGGCCGCTTGCGCCTCGTGGGGGCCGCCTGCAAGCTGGGGCGTCCGGGCACCCGCGTCGCGCGTGCCCACCACCCGCTGCGACCCGATGGCGACGACACCGACCGACGGCGTGGTCTACGCCTGCGGCGCGTACGAGCTGGACACGCGCCTGCATGAGCTGCGGCGCGGCAGCGAGCCGCAGCACGTCGAGCCACAGGTGTTCGACGTGCTCGCGCACCTGTTCGCGCGGCGCGACCGCGTGGTGCCCAAGGAGGAGCTGCTCGACGCGGTCTGGGGCCACCGCTACGTCGCCCCGACAACGCTCAACAGCCGCATCAAGGCGGCGCGCCAGGCGCTCGGCGACGACGGCACAGCACAGCGCGTGATCCGCACCGTGCACGGGCTCGGGTTCCGCGTCGTCGCCGACGTCGTCGAGCGGACGGCCGCGGCGACGGGCGGTCCGGCGACGCTGGAGCAGCACATCCGCTTCGCCACCGCCACGGACGGCGTGCGCATCGCCCACGCGACGAGCGGCACGGGCCCGCCGCTGGTGAAGCCCGCGAACTGGCTGACGCACCTCGAGCACGACTGGGAGAGCCCGGTGTGGCAGCACTGGCTGCGCGAGCTGTCGCGCGACCACACGCTGGTGCGCTACGACGAGCGTGGATGCGGGCTCTCCGACCGCGACGTCGCCGACCTGTCGTTCGACGCGTGGGTGCACGACCTCGAGACGGTCGTCGACGCGCTGGGGCTGGAGCGCTTCCCGCTGCTCGCGCTCTCGCAGGGGTGCGCGGTGGCCATCGCGTACGCGGCGCGTCACCCGGAGCGGGTGTCGCGGCTCGTGCTCTACGGCGGCTACGTGCAGGGCGCCCTCACGCGCGCGCGCACGGCCGAGGAGCGCGAGGAGGCGGAGCTGGTGATGCGCCAGATGCCGCTCGGCTGGGGCCGCGACAACCCGGCGTTCCGCCTCTTCTTCGCGGCGCGCTTCCTCCCCGAGGGCACGCCCGAGCAGCTGCGGTGGTTCAGCGACCTCCAGCGCATCACGACCACGCCCGAGATCGCGGTGCGCCTGCGGTCGACGGCGTCGACGATCGACGTGTCCGAGCTGGCGCCCCTCGTGCGGGCGCCGACGCTCGTGCTGCACGCGACCGGCGACGCCGTCATCCCGTTCGACCAGGGGCGTCTGCTCGCGGCGCTCGTGCCGGGTGCGCGGTTCATCTCGCTGGAGAGCCGCAACCACGTGCTGCTGGAGACCGAGCCCGCGTGGGCGCGCTTCACCGACGAGGTGCGCCGCTTCCTGGCCGCCGACGACGATCGCGCGGCCGTCACATCGCGATCGCCGCGACCGCCGCGACGATCAGCGCCGCCGACCAGATCGCGTTCAGGTTGATCCACGCGCGCCGCAGGATGCGCAGCCCCACCTTCTCGTAGACGACGACCGCGAGGACGAGCGTCGCCGCGAGATAGCCGAGCGTGTGGACCAGCGGCGCCGTGACGCCGATCGCGCCCGCGCTGCCCGCGCCCGCCGCGAGGACGGGCGCGGTGTGGTGATGATGCATCCCGCCCGGCGCCGGCGCCGCGGCGCCGAGCACGAACGGGAGCACCATCAGCCCGGCGCCGTGCGCGGACGCCATCAGGAACGACCAGGTCGCGAGCTCGCGCGCGTTCACGCGCATGCCGCCCAGCCGCACGTGCCGGTGGCGCACGAGCCCATCGACGCCGACCGCGAGCAGCGCCGCCGCGACGACCCACCGCAGCCCGCGCAGCGGCAGCACCTGCCTGAGCGAGACCGCGAGCAGCACGGCGACCGCGATCGCCAGCGCGTGGCCGACGGCGAGCGGACCGAGCGCGCGCCACACCGCGCGCCGGTCCCTCGTCTGCAGCCCGCGCCCCACGGCGAAGAGCCAGCCCATCGCCGGGTTCACCCCGTGCGCCGCGCCCAGGAGCAGCAGCGACAGCCACGGCAGCTGCGTGTCCGTCATCGTCTACTCCGCGTAGCAGAACGAGTCCGAGGACGCGTCGCCCCCCTGCAGGCGGACCTGGTGCGGCCGCAATCCGTCCTCGAACTCGACGAGGAAGTCGCGGTCGAACGCGATGCCGCCGTTTGGATCGGCGTCGATCTTCGCCATCCAGCCACGGATGCCGTCGGGATAGAACTGCGCGTCCCACGGCGAGTAGAGCCCGTTCGTCAGGTACACGCGGCGTCCGTCGCGGCTCACCTCGACCATCTGCGGCCCGCCGTTGAGCGCGCGCCCGTCGGCCCGCGGATGCGGCGTGCGGTTGACGATGCCGCCGATGCGCAGCGTGCCGGTGAGCCGCGGCTCGGTGGGATCGCTGACGTCGTACTGCCGCAGCTCACCGGTGCCCCAGCAGCTCACGTAGAGGAAGCGGTCGTCGAGCGAGAGGTTGATGTCGGTGACGAGCGGCGGCACCGCCTTGAACCCCTGCAGCAGCGGCGGCAGGTCCGCGGGATCCGCCGGCTCGGCCGGGATCGTGATCACCTTGCGCACGTCCCAGCGGCCGGTGACCTCGTCGCGGAACCACATCCAGATGGAGCTGGAGAGGTCCGCGAGGCTCATGACCACGCCGACGAAGCCGTAGGCGCGCCGCGGATCGTGCGCCGGCCGCAGCTCCAGCACCATCTGCTGCTCGGCGCCCAGCTCCAGCTTCTGCAGGTGCGTGCGGTGCTTGAGGTCCCACACGTGCAGCGCGTTGCCGTACTTCCCGGCGAGCAGCAGCTCGGGGTTCACGCCGTCCTTCACCATGTTGGGCGTGCCCCACTCGCTGGTGATCATGACGTCGTGCCCGAGGTGCCACCAGAAGTCGTACGACAGGTACTGCGGCCCGCGCTCGCGCTCCCAGCGCCCCTTCACCTCGAACGTCTCGTGGTCGAGCACGAAGATGCCGCCCGGGCCGTCGCCGTCGGGCGCGCCGAGCGCGTTCATGTAGATGCCGTCGGGCCCGCAGTGCACGGTGTGCGGCGCGGCGTAGCCCGTCTTCCGCATCACCTCCTCGCCCTCGATCACCTTCACGAGCCGCGGCGCGCGCGGGTCGGGCGCGGTGTCGACGACGTGGATGCGCGAGCTGTTGGTGCCCGGCAGCACGAGGTAGCGCCGCTCGACGTGCGGGTTGGGCGCGAAGGCGCACAGGTGCGAGCTGCACGCGTTCCAGCCGAAGTGGTGCAGCTCGTTGCCGCCGTGCGGCAGGTCGAGCCGCCCGACGAGCCGGCCGTACTCGGGCGACGCCGGATCCGCGTCGACGACGCCGAGCGCGTCCTTCTTCCCGTTGGTGCCCTGCGTCAGCAGCGCGACGTAGGCCAGCGACTCCGCCGGCGCCTCGGCGGCCATGCCGGGGGACGGGTAGAACGTGGGATCCGGGAGCAGTCGAGCCATGATCGCCTCCATCGCGCGGTCCGGTGTGGCGACGGGCGCGGTCGCGCCGCGTCGCATGGGCCACACGGTGCGCGTGAGGCGCGCGCGATGCTTGGAGACGGCGCGGAGACGATGTGGAGGTTCGGTGGAGACGCGGGCGCCCTCCCGGCGTGGCCGGCTTGCCGACCCTCCGCGTGGCGGTTAGAACAGCGATCCGCCCTGCCCGCCTCCGCTCGCCCGCCCAGGCGTCCCTCCACCGCTCTCCCGTGTCCCCGACCGTCGGGCACACTCCAGCAGGCCCGCGACCGCTCGGACGATGGCACGGCATCGTGCGCCGGATCGCGCCGCTGGCCGCCGTCGTCGTGCTGGCGTCGGCATGCGGCGTCCCGGCCGACGCGTCCGCCCGCGCGTACCCGCTCTCGACGCAGGCGTCACGTCTCCTCGCCAGCGACCGCCCGTTCGCGGCACGCCTGGCGGGGTCCGCCGCGTGGGTGCCGTGCCGCGTGGTCGACTCGTCGGTGCCTCGACTGGGCATCGCGTGCGCGAACGTGCGCCGGCACGCGACGGTGGCCGACGTCGCGGCGCTGGCCGGCCGCATCCGGGCAGCACGGTCGCCCTCCGACGCGGACGTGGCGTACGCCGACGTGGCGTACGCCGGCGCGATCGTCGACCTCGCGTTCGCGGCGGAGCGACCGGAGCTGCTGGACCGCGTGATCGATCAGCTGACCGACGTGATCACGCAGGACGCCCGCCACGCGGCGCCGCTGAACGACCGGGCGGTCGCGTACCTCGCGCGTGCCGGCGCGCACGGCGACGCGGTCGACGTCTTCGCCGCGCTCGACGACGTCGAGCGCGCCGCACGGCTCGATACCACGTCGGCCGTGATCGCATTCAATCGCGCGCTGGTCCTGCAGCGCGTCGGGCTGTACGGCGAGGCGGCGGCGACCTGGCACGCGTTCCTCGCGACCGATCCACCCGTCGACTGGGCGCGCGAGGCGCGCGGCCACCTCGACGCGCTGCAGGACCGCCCGCGCGCGTCGCGCGACGTCGCGCGCTCGGACCCGCAGGGCGCGCGCGAGCTCGTGCTCGACTCACTGCTCCCGTCATGGGGCAGCGCCACGCTCGCGCGCGACAGCACGCGGACGGCGCGCACGCTGGACGCGGCGATGGGGATCGGCGAGGCACTGGCCGCCGGCACGGGCGACTCGTCGGTCGTGCACCTGGCACGCGAGTGCGTGCGGACGGGCGAGGCGGCACGCACGCTGGCGGCCGCCGTCGCGGACCTCGCCCGCGGTGCCGACGCGTTCCGCGCGGCGGCGTACGGCCGGGCGTCCCCCGCGCTCGAGACGGCGGCTCGGCGCGCGCGAGCCGCGGACGCGCCGTCGCTCACCGGCTGGGCCGACGTCCTCCTCGCGGCCGTCGAGCTCTATCGCGGCGACTACGCGGCCGCGGAGGCGCGCTATGCACGGGTGGAGCGCACCGCGCGCGCACGGGGCGAGCTGGCGCTCACGGCGCGCGCGCTCTGGGGACAGGCCCTCTCGCTCGCGCGGCGCGGACGGAGCGGCGAGGCGGCCGAACGCTACGCGGCGGCGGACGCGATCTTCTGGCGCATCGGCGAGCTGTCGAACCACGGCGCGATGCAGTCGCAGCTCGGCGACGTCCTCTTTCTCGTCGGGCGCGACGAGGCAGCGCTGCACGCGAAGGCGCGTGCGCTCGCCGCGCTCCATGTGCGGCGCGACGCGCGCGTCCGCCATGGTCCGCTGCTCGCCCTCGGCCGGCAGCTGTCGGAGCGCGGCCTCACCGGGGCCAGCATCGCGGTGCTGCGCGAGGCGGTTCGATCCGCGGACGACACGGGGCGCCCGATGGATCGTCCGGACGCCCTCGTGCGGCTGAGCAGCGCGGAGGCCGTCGCCGGCCAGGCGGATCAGGCGCACGCGCACCTCGCGGCCGCGCGCGCGGCGCTGCCGGGCGTCGACGACGCGCTGATGCGCAGTCGGCTCGCGATGGAGGCCGCCTCGGCGGAGGCGGCGGTGCTGGCCGACCGGGCGCCCGCCGCCGCCATCGCACGGCTGCGCGAGGTCGACGACTACTACCGCCGGCAGGGGATCGTGATCGGCCGCGCGCCGGCGCTGACGCGCAGCGCGCGGCTCCGGCTGCGGCTCGCCGACACCGCGGCGGCCGAGCGTGACCTGGACACCGCGATCGTGGCCCTCGAGGCGCAGACGACCGTCGCCGGCGATCCGACGGCGGCCCGCGATCTGGCGGCGGCGCGGCGCGAGGTCTACCGCGAGCTCGTGGGCATCCGCGTCGCGCGCCACGACACGCTCGCGGCCTACCGGCTCGCCGCGCGCGCGCGCGGGTGGGGAGCGCTGTCCCAGGCGCCGGCCGCGGAGACGCCGCGCATCGAGTACACCACGCTGCGCCACGAGCTGCTCGTGTGGATCGCCGCCGGTGCGCGGCGTCGCCTGGTCCGCGTGCCCGTGGGTGCGGAGCAGCTGCGCGCGCGCATCGATCGCTTCGAGGCGCTGATCCGGCGCGACGCGGATTCCGTCGCGGTGGCCACCGAAGCGCGCGCGCTGTTCGACCTCCTGCTCGCGCCGGCGTGGCCCGACGCACGGCGCGCGGGCGCCTTGGTGCTCGTCGCGGACGGCGCGCTCGGGCGGCTGCCATTCGCCGGGCTGGTGGACGCGGCGGGTCGGCACGTCGTCGAGTCGGTCGCGCTGCGCTTCGCCTCCGTGCCCGCCGCGTCGCCGGAGCCGCGGCCGCACCACGCGGAGCGCGCACGCGCGGCCGTGATCGTCGGCGACCCGGCGTTCGAGGGCGCGCTGTTCCGCGAGCTCGAGCCGCTGCGCGAGGCCGCGCGCGAGGCGTCCGCGCTCGCCGCGGCGTTCGCACGGCCGACGGTGCTCACGGCGGACGCGGCGACGAAGACGGCCGTGACGCGTGCCCTGCGCCGTGCGACGATCTTCCACTTCGCCGGGCATGCGCGGCTCGTGGAGCGCGTGCCTGCGCTCTCGCACCTCGTGCTGGCCCGGCAGCCCGGCGGCTTCGACGCGAACGCGCTGACGGCCGCCGAGATCGCGCGGCTCGACCTCCGGCGGCTGCAGCTGGTCGTCCTCGCGTCGTGCGGCACGACGCAGGCGCGCTCGCGCCGCGACGACCACGAGGACGGGCTGGCGGATGCGTTCCTGCAGGCGGGCGCCGGCGGGGTGGTCGGCAGCCTGTGGGAGGCCGATGACGCGGGCACGGCCGTGCTGATGCGGGCCCTGCACGAGGAGCTGGCGTCCGGTGCGGACGCCGCGGAGGCGCTGCGCCGTGCGCAGGTGCGCATGCTGGGCGGCGGGGCCGGGATGCGGTCACCGCGCCTGTGGAGCGCCTTCCGGTACGAGGCGCGGTGAGGTCCGGCCGACGACGGCCGGAATTCCGCGCGGTGTGACCGTCTAGTGGTGCGAACGCTCACCAGAGGACGACATGACGATCAATGTGGTGTTCCGTGGTCCGTGCCTGTTCGTGAAGGGGCAGGAGAACGGAAAGGAGACGCTCGACTACGTGTTGCTGCCCGACGGCACTCGCGTCCGACCGCACGGCAGCTCCAAAGATGGTGAGCACCCCGACCATACGAGGGCGAAGAAGCACCATGCTGGGCTGATCGTGCGAAACGCGGACGGGACGACGGAGAAGCCCATCCCCCTGCAGAACAAACGCGTCACGGTGCGCGAGAAGGGTGCTGGTGGTCGCTGCGCTCTCGACCCGAGCTTCTCCCCGCAGCGCGTCGTGCCGCTTTCGCAGCTGACGAACGGACCCGATGCGTCACACCACCTGTCGCTCATCGACGAGGCCGGCTCTGACTTCTGGGACCGCGTCACGACGAAGGTCACGTTCGACGGCGGAGAGATGGGCGTGCACAAGAACTCGCGACTCGTCTTCGACTTTCCTCCGGATCACAATCCGAACGCCCCTGGCTCGCGCAGGATCCCGCTACTCGCTATCTGGTCACCGAAGGCCAGCCATGATGCCGAGATAGTCATCGGGCCCGGAAAGGGCCCCGGCGTGTCGCGGGTCATCCCACTCGGTGACGGTCAGCGCGCTTGGATCTATAACTACGATCATCCCGAGCCAGACCCGGAGCGGATGGAGTGCGAGGAGGACGCGTGCGCGAAGCACCCCAACGGCGCGCGACTCGAGGACTACGACTTCAAGTGGCTCTTCCAAGTGCTCGAGCCGCCGAAGGGGGATTGGCCGGAATGGTTGAAGAAGGGCCCCCTTCCGGCCCCTCGTTCGAGCTGTCCCGGACTGAAGCCGCAGGACGAGCCCCACATTCTGTCCCCCGACGTCGCGTCCTGCTTCTTCGGCAGCTGGCCGTGATCGCTCTCGGACACGACGCCCGCCGCGCGAATGTCGCGCGGCGGGCGTCGTGCGTTGCGCCTCGCTCGTGACGGCGCGCCGCGATCATCGCCCGCACGGCGTCGTCGACGAGTCGTCGCGCGTCAGCCACACGCGCGCGCGCTCCGTGGCGTTGCCATCGCGATCGACGGTGAGCACCGTCAGCCGCGCCGAGCCGTCCGCGCGCACGTCGAGCCGCATGAAGCCCGGTGCGCGGATCGCGGCGAGGCTCTCGTCGAGGCACTTCACCTGCGACTGGTTGCCGTAGATGCCGGCCCCGCTCACGGCGAGGTAGCGCGCCGCCGGCGCCGAGCCGCCGGTGCCGCGCAGCACCTGGAGCGTGTGGTCGTGGCCCGCGGCGTACAGGAGCGCCGGGCGATCGCGCAGCGCCGCGGTGATCGCCTGACGCATGCGCGCGTTGGCGCGGCTGGGCGTGTCCTGCCAGTTGCCGCCGCTGAACAGACGCTTGATCGAGCAGAGCGACAGCCACCGCGTGCAGTGCCCGCCGTGCTCGCCCCCGGTGAGGAGGGGATGGTGGGCGACGACGACGACATGACGGTCCCCGGCCGTCGCCGTCGCCGCGCGCAGCGCGTCCACCGACGACGCCGAGTCGTGCGGCACGCCCGATTCGGTGCAGGCGCCCGCGCCGCCACCCGGCTGCAGCCACCATTCGGAATCGAGCGCGACCAGCCGCAGCCGCGGCCCGACGTCGTGGACTTCCGGACCCGGACACGATGCCGGCGGCGACAGCGTCGCCGCGCCGGAGCCGTCGAGCCGGCGCAGCACGTCGCGCTGCGCGCGCACGCGGTCCGCGCCGCGCGGGTCCCGACGCCTCCCGTGGTCGTTCCAGTCATGGTTGCCCGGCACGAAGATGCGGCGCACCACCGGCGGGATGCCGTCCTCCGCGGTGAGCTGGCGGCGCAGGATCGACTCGGCACGCGCATGCCCGGGCGATCCTTCCTCGGGCGGCACGCCGTCGTCGTAGACGTTGTCGCCGAGGAAGACGACGGTGGTGCGGTCGGCGCGCTCGCTCGCCGCGCGCGCCAGCGCCCGCAGCACGGGCTCCGCGCCGGCACGGGCATGGCGTCCCGGATCGCCGGCATCGCCGATGAGCAGCACGGTCGTCTGCACGTCGCCGAGCGGCTCCGCTCCGAGCGCGGGCGGGATCCGGGGACGACACGATGCGCCCACCGTGATGCACGCGAGGGCGAGCGCGTGCTGCACGGCGCGTCGGACGGTCGATCGGGCGATCGGGCGCACGGATGGGGACTCGGACCGGGGGAGCCTGGTGCCGGCGGGCGTGACGCGCGCCGCAGGCGCAGTAGACACCGAGGTGGCCGCGATGTCCAGCGGCAGCCGCACGGTTCGCCTCTGGCCAAGTGCCCGCGCCCGGCGCTACGTTGGCCGCCCCGCCGTCCGTTTCCCCCAAGGGCGCATGTCACGACCCACGACCGGCACCGCCTCCGAGACGGAGCGGGTCTTTCTCGCCTGCCTCCCGCTGGTCGAGCGGCTCATCGCGATCCAGGCCCGCCGTCACGCGCTGGGCGGCGCGGACGCCGAGGACTTCGCGGCGTGGGCGAAGGGGCGCCTGATCGAGGGGGACTACGCCATCATCCGGAAGTTCGGCGGGCGGAGCACGATCGCGACGTACCTGGCGGTCGTCCTCGCGAACCTCGTCCGCGACTACAAGAACAGCGTCTGGGGACGCTGGCGACCGTCGGCCGCGGCGAAGCGCCTGGGACCGATCGCCGTGCGCCTGGAGCAGCTGCTCTACCGCGACGGCTACACGCTGCGCGAAGCCATCCAGCTGCTCCACACGGCCGCCACGACGCAGAGCGAGGTCGAGCTGGCGCGGCTGGCGGCGCGGCTGCCGCCACGGCCCGCCACGCGCGAGATTAGCCTGGAGTCGCTCGGCGAGGCGGGCGGAACGTTGGCCTCGCCGGACGACGCGACGACGGCGCTGGACGCCGACCGGCTCGAGGCGGCAGCGTGCGTGGTCCGCGAGGTCGTCGCGGCGCTGCCACCGGAGGACGGCCTCATCCTGCGCCTGCACTTCTGGGACGGCGTCCGCGTGGCGGACATCGCCCGCGCGCTGCGTCTCGAGCAGATGCCGCTCTATCGCCGGATCGAGGGTCTGGAGCGCCGGCTCCGTACGGCGCTGGAAGCGCGCGGCATCGACCGCGCATTCGTCGCCGAGCTCCTGAGCGGGGGCGAGTGACCGGGCCGGCGCCATCGCGGGTGCGAGTTTTTCACGCTGCGGCCGTCAATACGCTGGGTGTGCGTCGCCCCTCCGGCGCCGCGCGCCGCACGTCCTGTCCGGTGGCCCCCTTTGAGTAACGACCGCATCGCGCCGGAGACCATCGCCGCCCTGCTGGACGGCACCCTGAGCGCCGAGGAGCGCGCGCGCGTGCTGGCGGCGCTCGCGCGCGGCGACGAGTCGTACGAGGATCTCCTCGAGGCGAGCGCCCTCGTACGCGCGCTGGAGGACGAGGGCGGCCGCGGTGAGCCTGGGGAGCCCCTGCCCCACCCGCGACCGGGCGTGGGCTCCGGGGCGGGACCCGCGGCGCGCCGCTGGCGCCGCGGCCTCCTCACCGCCGTGCCCCTGCTGGCGGCCGCCGGGATCGCGGCCATCGTGCTGCCCGCCCGGTTCGGCCGGACCGGCGCGCCCGACATCGCGCAGGTGGTGGGCGACGCCACGGTGCCGGGCCAGACGGGCGACATGGCGTCGCGCTTCGGCACGGGCTGGGAGCAGCCCGGATGGTCCGTGGTGCGCGGGGCCGACGACCCGCTCTCGCGCGACGGCGGCGCATTCCGGCTCGGCGGACGGTTCGCGCAGCTGGACCTCTCGCTGCGCGCACGCGACGCGGCGGCGGTGCGCGCGGCGGCCGCCGCGCTCGGCCGGCTCGCCGCACGGGTCGATGGCGGGGCGCCGGTGGCGGCGCAGGTGGAGGCGCTGGCGACGTCGCCCATCGCGGAGGCGGACGCGTCCCTCCCCGCGGTCGCGTCCGCGCTCCGCGACCTCGCCGCGTCGCCGGCGTGGTTCGACCTCGGCGCCTGGAGCGAGGCCGCGCGGCTGGCGGCGCGCGCGGGACGGGCGGAGTTCTTCGCCCCGGCGCGGCCACCGATGCAGGCGCTGACGCGCATCCTCACGGCGCTGGACCGCGCGCCCGACGACGAGCGGCGTGCGGGCGCCGCGGCGGTCGCGCGCTTCCGCGCGCTGCGCAATCGCGCCGTGGGGGCGCCGGCCGATCTTGCGACGCTGCGCGCACTCCTCGACTCGGCGATCGCGGCGGTCGATCGGTAGACCCGCCGGCCGACGGCGCGTCGCGCCAGCGCGCCGACGCGCGTCATGCCTCCCGGCATCTCCGGTCGAAAGCGCACCTCGCTCCGGAAACCGGGACCGCGTGTCCGTCTAGCGGAACGTGAACCGCGAATCTCGGCGACCGGCACGGGGAGGATAGCCAGGTGGGCCTTCAGACGCTCGACGTCGTGATCGGGCTCGTCTTCATGTACGTGCTGCTCAGTCTCGCGTGCACGACGCTGAACGAGCTGGTCGCGCAGTGGATGAACAGCCGCGCCGACACGTTGGAGGAGGGGCTCCACAAGCTGTTCACCGGCCGATCCCTGACGCGCGCCTGGACGTGGCGCCGGCAGGCGGTCCCGCAGGCGCCGACCGACGCGAAGGAGGAGGAGAGGGACGCGGAGAATGCGAAGCTGCTGCTCGACAAGTTCTGGGAGCACCCCATCATCCGTGCGCTGCGCCAGAAGCGGCGGCGCCCGTTCGCGCTGCTGGGCACCGAGGACGCGGCGTCCTACATCCCGGTGACGGCCTTCTCGACGGCGTTCTTCCACGTCGTCGCGCCGACGGCCACCACTTGCCGCGAGCTCGTGGCACTGCTGGACGGCCTCCCTCCACAGATCGCGGAGCCGCTGCGGGCGTTCGCCAACGAGGGCGGTGAGCTGGCCGACGTCCAGCGACGCGTCCAGCGCTGGTACCAGGACGTCATGGAGCGCGTCTCGGGGCTCTACAAGCGCAAGACGCAGCTCCGGATCCTCGTGCTCTCGGCGCTCCTCACCGTGCTCGCCCACGCGGATACGCTGCGCATCGCACGCGCGCTCGCCGAGAGCGCCGCACTGCGCGCCGTCGTCGTGGCGCAGGCCGAGTCCCTCGCGTCCATGTCGCCGGCCGCGCTTGGGATCGACACGTCGACCGTGGCGCGCGCCGACACCGCGGGCTCCGCCGGCGGTGGCGTCACCGGCCGACCCAATGCCGCCGGCCGCCCGGAAGAGCCGCCGCTGCCCGCCCCGGTGACCGGCGCCGCGGCCAAGAAGCCCGAACGGCCCACCACGCCGGCGGCGACCGAGCCGGCGGCAGGGATCTCGCCCGACGGCGCCATCTCGCTGGCAGCGACGCGCCGTCTGCAGATGATCCGTCGGACGCTCGACTCGCTGAACATGCTCGGCGTTCCGCTCGGCTGGCCGCCGCTGCCGCGCGCGGTGCGCGCACGGATCGATGCCGACACGAGCTGGAAGCCGCGCGCGCTCCTCGTCGCCACCTACCGTGCCGGCGACGTTCTCCTTTCCCTCCCGGGCCTCGCGCTGACCACGCTCGCCGTGTCGCTGGGTGCGCCCTTCTGGTTCGACATGCTGAACAAGGTGATCAACATCCGAGCGGCGGGACGCGCGCCCGAGGAGCACCCCAAGTCGCCGGCGGGCGCGCCGCCGGCGCGCGGCACGACAGCGTAGCGCGCACCCTCATTCACGGAGCTCAGATCATGCAGAAGTCCCAGGTCGCGATCGATGCGCTGAGAGGGCCCGTCGTCGTCGACATGCGCGTGCTCACCCCGCTGTTCGCGGAGGTGACCATCTACTACCACCTGCCGGGCGAGGTGAAGTGGACGCGCGCCGCGCACTTCGACATCTCCGAGGTCGACGACGGCCAGGTCTCGACGACCGTGCCCGCGCTGGCGACCGGCAGCGAGATGCTCCTGCGCGTCGTGCTGTGGGGCGGCAACCACAGCTTCATCATCCGCACCGCCCTGCGACAGCAGCAGCAGGACTGCCACGGGAGTCCGCTCGCCGAAGTGAAGAGCGAGACGGGCGCCGACAAGGGAGAGGTCGTGGACATCCAGGTGGAGGTCGTCTGATGCCGACCGCGATCACCTCCACCGTGCGACGCATCCACCGCTCCGCCGCGCTCGCGACGTATGCCGCCGTGCTGCTCGTCGGGGCCGTGCGCTCGGCCGACGCGCAGGCGACGACGCGAATCCCCGAGATTCCGGCGTTCGTGCTGCTTGGCGTCGCACCGTCGGACATCGCGCGTCCGACCACTGCCCGCGAGCTGGCCGTCGGCCTGAGCAACGTCGTCGACTCGACAGGGCAGGCACGCCAGGGCGTGGGCATCAACTTCCAGCCCTGGTTCGTGTTCGGTGCGCCCGTGACGCGCCGGCGATATCGAGAGAGCGCCGCGTGGTACAGCCTCGCCAACCTCGACGTCTCGTTCGGCAGCGCGCGCTCCGCCGGCTCGGACACGACGTCCACCGACGTGGCGCTCGGCGCCAAGACGGTGTTCTTCGATCGCAGCGATCCGCTGGCCAGCGCCGTCGTGGCGCGGGAGGTGGGCAGAGTCGCGCGCGCGCTCTGTCCCGACACCGCCTTCACGGATCCGACGACCAACCTGTCGGATGCGGCGAAGCGCCTGAAGTGTCTCGTCACGAAGACGGACTCCGTCTACGATGCCGCGGCTCGACGGGGCGACCTTCGAGGTGCCGCGCTGTCGGGTGCGATCGCCATCGGTGGACGTCTTCCCGAGTCACGCCTCGACGGCCTGCGCTACACGGGGATGTCGACCTGGCTGACCGGATCGTTCCCGATCTCGCGCGTGGGCCAGTTCCTCCTCCAGACGCGCTTCGACCGGCGCGAGACGGCGGACTCCACGACCAACGTCTTCAGCTCGGGCGCACGCGCGACCCTCGGCGGACGCAAGGCCAACTCGTTCGTCGAGATGCTCGGCCAGTGGTCCGATCGCGGAAGCGACCGGTCGACGGCGAAGTGGTCGGCCGGAGTCGAGGTCCACACCGCACAGGATCTCTGGCTCGCGGTCGGCTTCGGCAGCACGTTCGCGACCCAGCTCCGCAAGGATCCCATGCGGCTGATCGCGAACGTCCGCTGGGCGCTCGCGTCGGGTCCGCGGTTGGGCGCCGATGATCTGCGGGCAATGCCCTGACCCCTCGCGCCAGCGCGACCCGAGCCGCGTCCGGTCCGTCGCCTGACGCCTCGCTCGCCGGCTACGGCATGCTGCGCGGCAGCCGCTCCCCCGCACGCGACCCGAGATGCCTACGACAGTCGATCCGGATTCGGCAGCCCGGTTGACGCCTCCAGCGCCCGGCGCGCCCGTCATGCACGGTCGCGACGCGATCATCTTCGTTCCAGGGCTGTTCGTGGAGGGAGGCGTGCAGTCCGCCGACGTCGCCGCGCGCCGCATCGCGCGTGCGTTCGACGAGAATGCGGCGACCCACGACGCCCAGTTCCTCGTGCTCGAAGGGAAGGACGAGAGCCTCGCGGACGACTACCGGACGCGGAAGGCGACGGTGGTGCGTCTCGACGTCGATGGCGTCGAGCTGCCCATCGTGGACGTGTTCGACTTCCGATACCACGACACCCTGCTCGGCGCCTACCAGAACCGCACACCGGCCCGACAGGCGCTGTCGATCACGGGCACCCTGCTCGCGCTCTTCGGACGGGTGATGACGAGCATCCGGAAGCCCAGCAAGACGGCCGCCGAGAAGTGGCAGGTCGCCTACGGCGTGCTCGTGATGCTCGGCCTGGTGGCCTACGTGGGGGTGTTGCTGGCGACCGCGATCGCGACGCTGCCGGCGGTCGTGCCCGGATCGTCGAACCGCCAGGTCGCGGTCGCCTCCCCGCCGACGACGACCGCGTCGCCGGTGACCACGCGCACTCCGCAGACGCGCGCACCGGCGCCAGTCGGCGGCCGACGGCCTGGACGGCCGTGGATCGAGCGCGCTCGCGACACGGGGCGTTCCGTGTGGGCCGGCGCGACCGGTACGGCCCGCGCGGGATGGACGGCGCTACGGTCGCCCGCCCTGCTGGGCCGCCTTCAGGGGCTGCTCGTCATCCTGACGGCGATCGGGCTGCTGCGCACCCAGAGCCTGAAGACGGTGCTCCGTGAGGTTGCCGCGGGCGCCGCAGCGGCGAGCGCGTACCTCGCGACGGGGGAACGCGCGGCCCGCGTGCGCGGTGCGTTCGGCCGCCTCCTGCAGCACGTGCTCGAGAGCAAGGTCGAGGGGCGCGCATACGAGCGCATTCACGTCGTCGCGTTCAGCTTCGGATCGGTCGTCGCGCTCGATTCGATCTTTCCCGTGGTGCGGCCCGCGCACCACCTGGGTCGAATCTCGACGCTCGTCACGATCGGCTGCCCGTTCGATTTCATTCGCACCTACTGGCCGAGGTACTTCGACGACCGGCAGGGGCTCCCGGACGCCCCCGGAAAGTGGCTGAACGTCTTCGCGGGCGCCGACGTCCTGGGATCCAACTTCCTCGACGAGCCCGCGAAGCAGGCGGTCGCGAAGCCCCGCGGGATCCGCATGACGAACGGTGCCGAGGAGCGCATTCCCGAGTCGCTCCGCTACGGCGGCGTCCGCGACCTTGCCGACCAGCCGCTGTCGGAGCGTCTCACGCTCGTCGGGTTCCGAACGCACCGTCGCGCCTACTGGGACGGCGTCGAGAGCGACTCGTGCTTCCACGACATCGTGCCCGTGCTGTATGCGGAGCACGCAGCGATGCGGTGAGAGCGGGCACCACCACTCAGCCCACGGCCTCCAGCCGCACGTGCCCGCCCTCGACGTCCACGGCCGCCAGCCGTACGTCCAGCGCCTCGCCGAGCGCGGGCACCGCGCCGTCGCCGACGGTCAGCGTGGCGCGGAGCGGCGGCTGCTCGACCTGCACCTCGACGTCGCGACCGCGCACGTCGATCGCGGTCGCGCGCAGCACCTCGCCCACGCGGTCGCGCAGCGTCCACGCCTCGGCCAGGTCCACCACCTGGCGCTCCAGCGCGCTCGTGCGGCGCTCCGCGGCGTCCATCACCGGCACGAGCGCGCGCAGCGTCGCGACCTCGGCCTCCGCCGGGCGCGCGCCGGCGGAGAGCGTGACGAGCAGGTCGAGCACGTAGCGGTCGGCCAGCCGACGCAGCGGCGCGGTGACGTGCGCGTAGACGAACGCCAGCGCGCCGTGCAGCGGCTGCGCGGGCAGCTCGCCGTCGAACGCCACGTAGTCCGCGCCGCGCATCACGCGCCGCGCCTGCCGCACCAGCACCTCGATGCGCGGATGGTGCGGCTGCAGGCCGTGCATGAAGTCCGCGTACGAGCGCCCCGCCGGCCACGCGAAGCCGAGGGTGCGCGCGATCCGCCGGAACTTGGCGACGTCCTGCTCGCCGAAGGGCGGCATCGTGCGCAGCAGCCCGACGCGCGCGTCCATCATCCGCAGCGCGGCGACGTGGCCGGTGAGCAGCGAGACCTGCGCGTTCCACGCCTCCGCCGCGTTGGGCGCCTCGTAGGCGAGCTCGTAGCCGAGCGTGGTGGCGGCGCTGCGCTGCACGTGCTGATCGCGTACCGGCAGCGACACGCCACCGCGCTCCGCCTCGCGCTCCAGCCGCTTCGGGCCGATCTCAGCGAGGAGGGTGAGCGTCTCCGCCCACGGCGCGCCCGCGAGCGACGAAGTGCTCCCCTGCACCGCGTGCTCCAGTAGCTGCGCGTAGGTGAGCTGCGCGCGGCTCCGGACGAGCGCGCGCTCCACCGTCCACGACGTCACCTCCGCGCGCGCGTCGAGCGTCAGGTCGAACAGGACAGCCGGTCGCGTGCCCTCGGGCAGCAGGCTCGCGGCGCCCTGTGACAGCACCTCCGGGTAGAGTGGCGCGCGATGGTCGGGCGCGTAGTACGTCACGCCGCGCCGCCACGCCTCCTGCTCCACCGCGCCGCCGCGATCGATCCAGAAGCCGACGTCCGCGATCGCGTAGCGCAGGCGGTAGCCGTCGCCCGCGCGCTCCGCATGCACCGCCTGATCGAGGTCGCGGCTCCCGGGTGGATCGATGGTGACGAAGCCGACGTCGGTGCGGTCGACACGGCCGGGCCCAGCGACGGCCACGCGCTCCGCCGCCACGCGTTCGGCCTCGCGCCGCACGTCGTCCGGGAATCCGTCGCGGATCTCCAGGTCCTGGCGCACGCGCGCGAACGCGCGCTCGATCGGCTCCGGCACCCCGTCTGGCAACGCTCCCCTCCGTCGGTGAAGTCCCCCCCGCGAGCAATGTGGCCGCCGACCGCACGTCCGCCAACGGGTGTCACGCTGAAACCGCGCGGCGCGAGGGGCGTACGGGCCGCACCGGCCCTCGCGGCCGTCGATGCACGAATCCGACCCTGCAGCCATAGATCCCGATGCCTCCTCGCTCCCTCCGCCTCGCCGCCACGCTCGCGCTGGCGGTCGCGCCACCCGTGCACGCGCTCCACGCCCAGCCGCCCGCCGCATCCCGGGACGCGCAGCGCTCCCTCGAGCAGGCGGTCGACTCCATCGTGCGCGCCGCCGGCAGCATCCCGATCGAGGGCATCGCGGTCGCGGTGACGCGCGGCGACGCGGTCGTGCTGGAGAAGGCGTACGGCGTCGCCGACCGGGCCCGCAACGCGAAGGCGACGCCCGCCACGATCTTCGAGGTCGGCTCGATCACGAAGCAGCTCACGGCGGCGGCCGTCGTTCGCCTCGCGGAGCAGAGGAAGCTCGGCCTCGACGACTCGATCGGCGCGCACCTGCCCGCGCTGGCCGACCGCGCGCGCGGCGTCACGCTCCGACACCTGCTGAGCCACACGTCGGGGCTCTCGCGCGCGTGGACGGTCGCGGACCTCACCGCGCCGTCGTCGCCGCGCACGGTGGTCGACAGCCTCGCGGCGCGCGCGGTGGAGTTCGCGCCGGGTGAGCGCTACGCGTACAACAACAACGGCTACATCCTGCTCGGCCTCGTCGTCGAGAAGGCGAGCGGCATGCCGTACGCCGACTACGTGCGCACCGCGTTCCTGCAGCCGCTCGGCCTGCGGTCGACGATGCCGTGCGACGCCGCACCCGCGGCGCGCCGCGCGGCCGGCTACGCGCACGCGACGCGTGGCCCGATCGCCGCGACCGTCGCGCCGTCACACCACGCGACCGTCACGTACTCCGCCGGCCTGCTCTGCTCGACCGCGGGCGACCTGGCGCGCTGGCAGCGCGCGCTCGCCACGGGCCGCGTCGTCAGCGCCGAGAGCTGGAAGGCGATGGCGACGCCCGTGACGCTCGCGTCGGGCCGCCCGGCGCGATACGGCCTGGGCGTGGAGATCGGCGCGGTGGACGGCCAGCGCTACCTCGCGCACGGCGGCGCCACGCCCGGCTTCCTCGGCGAGACGGCGTACCTGCCCGACTCCGCGCTCGGCGTCACGGTGCTGACGAACGGCGTGTACGCGGGGAGCATCGTCACGCGCCTCGTGCAGACGGTCGCGCGTCAGGCGCTGGGACTCGCGCAGCCCTCCATCGCCGACCTGCCCATGACCGCGGCCGAGCGCGCGCGCTTCGCGGGCACGTTCGACCTGGGGCCGGTGAAGCTGGAGGTGTACGAGCAGGGCGACCACCTGCGCGCGCAGCCGCCGGGCCAGGTGGCCGCGCGGCTGCTGCACCAGGGCGACGGCGTCTTCGTCGCCGAGCACGATCCGGCGCTGCGCTTCCGCTTCCAGGTCGAGGGCGAGCGCGCGGGCACGCTGGTGATCGAGCAGGGCGGCCGCGCGATGCCGCCGGCGAAGCGGAGCAGCTGAGACGTACGCACGAAGCGACGAGGGGGCGGATCGGCGACATCGCGATCCGCCCCCTCGTCGCTTCGCGCGCACGCTCAGTCCATCATGCTCGCGGGCACCTTGCCGCCGTTCTCGGCCATCTTCCGCATGACCTGCTTGTGCAGCCAGACGTTCATGGTCGCGGTGTCGCTCATGTCGCCCGTGTAGCCCAGCTCCTTCGCGAGCTCGCGCCGCTCGGCGAGGCTGTTCTCCATGCCGAGCAGCGACATCAGGTCGACGATCGAGTGGCGCCAGTTGCTGCGGTGGCTCTGCTTCGCGTCGAGCGCCTCCATGATCGCCTCGACGTCGACGGTCGCGGGGGCCGCCGTCGCGGCGGGTGCGGGCGTCGGTGCCGGCGCGGGAGCCGGCGCGGCGCCGGGCGCCGGGATCGGCGGCAGCGAGGCGGGCGGCAGCGGCGCCGCCTTCGCCTCGTTCGCGTGCCCGCGCAGCCTGTCCCACAGCTTGCCGAAGATGCTCATGCGTCGTCTCGTGGTGAGTGCAGCACGACGGGGCGGATCGGCCGCGTCGCCGATCCGCCCCGTCGCACCGTGATCGGCTCAGCGGCCCGGACGGTCCGTCGTGTCGCGGCCCGGCTGGCTCGCCGGATTGCCGTCCACGCGGTCCTTCATGTCGTCCACCGTGTCGGCAGCCTTGTCGGCCAGGCGACCACCCGCCGCACCGACGGAGCCCGCCGCACCGGCCACCGCACCCGTCGCGCGGTCGATCGGGCCCGCGTTGGACGCGCGCGCCGCCGAATCCGTGCTGTCGAGCCCCGGACGCGACGCCGGGTTGCCGTCGATGCGGTCCTTCATGTCGTCGAGCGCGTTGCCGACGCGCGCGCCGACGTTGCCCGCCATGCCGGCCATGCCCGAGGTCATGCCGCGGCCACGGTCGTACGCGTCGCGCGCGTACGGGCGCACCGACGTCCAGTCGCCGTGCTTCGCGGCGACGTCGTTCGTCCAGCCGCGCTGCAGGTCCGTCTCGACGTCGTCGAAGCTGCGGCCCGAGTAGTCCGGGTTGCGGCCCGCGAGGTGGCCGAGCTGGTAGGCCGGGCGCACGTCGTCGTAGCTGCGCGAGGTGCTGACGTCGGCCAGCTTGCTGCGCGTCGTGGTGTGGTGCTCCCGGTAGAACCGGTCGTCGTCGTCCGTGTAGTCGTGCACGCCTTCGGCGACCGAACGGCCCGCCCACCAGCCGCCGACCGCGCCGGCGAGGGCGCCGATCACCATGCCGACCGGGCCGCCGAGCGCACCGACCGCGGCGCCGGCCGCGATCCCGGCCGTACCGCCAACGCCTTCACCGACGAGGTTGCCGACGACGTTGCCGTCGTCCTTGCGCGGGTCGAGGTTGCTGCGCGAGTGGTCGTGAGACATCGGTCCTCTCCTGATGAGTAGGGGTGGGTCCTGCAGCCCCACACACAGGGCAAGCATCAGTCCGCGACGACAGACGGCCCGGCTCGCCGTGGCAGCCGAGCCGGGCCGTGTCGAGCGGTGCGGCGCGGCGTCAGTAGCGCGCGACGCGGAACACGAACGGCTGCCGCACCGTCAGGCCGACCGCGTGCGTGCGCAGCTGCGCCGGCACGAAGCGCAGCGACGGCAGCACGCCGCGCACCGCGTTCGTGAAGAGCGAGTCCGTGCTCTGCACGACGTGCAGCGACGCGAGATCGACGACGCCCGTGCTGTCGATGCGGAACTCCACCACCACGCGGCCGCCCGTGCGCGAGCGCTCCAGCGCGCGCGGATAGGACGGCAGCGGGTTGCTCACGAGCGGGATCGGCAGCACGTCCACCTGCGCGTGCGCGAACGCCGGCGTGAGCGCGGGCGCACCGCCGACGCCCAGCAGGTCGGGCAGCATCTCCTGCGCGTTCAAGCGCGTGAAGTCCTCGGGGCGCGACACGCCGCGCGAGGGATCGGGCGCGGAGGTGAGCACGCCCGCGACGAGCACCGTCGCCGCCTCGACGGCCGTCACGTCGGGCAGGACGAAGTCCGGGATCGGCGGGGGCGATGGCCGCGCGGTCACGGGCGCCTCGGGCGGGATCACTCCCGCCAACGCGTCGCCGGCGGCGGGCCGGCCGCCCGCCCCACCGCCGATCGCACCGCGACGCGCGCCCTCGCGCCCCGGCACCACGTACGCGCTCGGCGGACGCTCGCCGGCGCGCGCGAGGCCGCTGCCCGGTCCCTCGGCGATGCCGACCCAGTGGAGCCGCTCGCCGCCCTGCCCCGCGCCGACGCGGACGAGCTGCGTGACCGTCGCGTCGTCCGTGGCTTCGACGCCGGTGCCGGTCCCCCCGACGACCAGCGCGCCCACGAGGGCGGCGTGCGCGGTGAGGCTCACGACCGTGCCGGCGACCGGCACCGGGAGTGGGCGCGGCAGCGCCCGCACGTGGTGTAGCATCGGGACCTCGCTGGGGAGTCCGCCCGGCGGCGCCGACTCGGCGTCGTGCACGTCACGTATGGTGCAGGAGGCGCGCCGGCGCCAGAGCATTCGGTGACAGGGACGCCGGCAGCGCGCCGAGTCATCCCGACGAGCAGCCCCGCGCCCGCATCACGCGCTTCGAGCTCGACCGTCGCGACGCCGAGGTGGCGGCCGTCCTCAGAGCCGCGCCACCCACCCCGCGGCGAGCTGGCAGAGCAGCGCGCCCACGACGATCATCGACAGCCCCCACGTCAGCAGCTGGCGGAAGAGCGTGCGCTGCGCCGTGGGCTCGGCGAGCGTCGCGATGCAGAGCGCGCCGAGCGTGGACAGCGGCGAGACGTCGACGAGGTGCGAGCCGACGGCGATGCTGAGCGAGACCGCGAGCGGATCGCCACCGCCCGTCTGCCCCACGAGCGCGGACGCGGTGGGCAGGAAGGCGGGGATGACGACGCCCGAGGTGCTGCTCCACGCGGAGATGGCGCCGGTGACGAACGCGATGGTGCCGTCGAGCGTCGCCGGCGTGGCGAGGCGCGCGAGCAGCGCGGCGAACAGCGGGAGCCCGCCCGTCTTCTCCAGCAGCGCGACCAGCATCGACACGCCGCACACCATCACGATCGCGCTCCACGGGACGCGCCGCAGCGTCGCGGCCTCGTCGCCGAGGCGCGCGGCGATGAGCAGCGCCGCCGCCGCGCACGCGCTGGGGCCCAGCGGCCAGCGCCACGCGAGCAGCCCCGCGACCCAGGCGACGATCACGCACAGCGTGAGCCATCCCGTGCGGCCGAGCGGCGCCGCGTCCGTCGGCGCGTCGGTGCGCACGTCGGCGACGCCGGCGTCCGTCGCGCGCAGGCGCAGCAGCACGTAGGCGCACGCCGCGACCAGCGCGTGCGCGGCGGCGTTGGCGAGCCAGAGACGCGTCGCGTGGCCGCCCATGCCCGCCTTCGTCATCACGCCGTTGGCGACCACGCCGACCGCGCTCACCGGCGACAGGTTCCCCGCGTTCGCGCCGGTGCACACCATCAGCGCCGTGAGGAAGGGCGACACGCCCGCGCGCATCCCCGCGGCCATCGCCAGCGGCGCGACGAGGGCCACCGTCGGTACCGCGCCGGGCCCCAGCGACGAGAGCAGCGCGGCGCCCGCGAACAGGAGCCAGGGCAGCAGCCGCGCGTCGCCGCGCGCGAGCGTCACGACGCGCGTCGCGAGCGCGGCGAGCGTGCCGTTCGCCTCCGCCGCCGCGAACAGCAGCGTGACGCCGAGCAGCGTGACGAACAGCGAGCCGGGAAAGCCGCCGAGCACCGCCTCCGTGCCGAGCCCCGCGCCGAAGACGCCGGCGAGCCAGGCCAGCGCGACGGCGACGATGCCGACGTTCACGCGCGAGGTGAGCGAGAGGACGACCGCGCCGAGCAGGGCGACGAGCGCCCACGCGGCACCGCTCACGCGCCCTCCGCGGCAGCACCCGCCCACGCGGGCAGCAGGTGCTTCTGCACCTTGCCGAGCGCGGTGCGCGGCAGCGCGTCGACGCGCACGACGTCGACTGGAACCTTGAACGACGCGAGCGACGCGGCGCACGCGGCGCGCAGCGCGTCACCGTCGAACGGATCGTCCGCGACGACGTACGCCAGCGGCACCTCGCCCTTGCGTGCGTGCGGCGCGCCGACGACGACCGCCTCGCGCACGCCGGGCAGCTCCAGCAGCACGTCCTCGATCTCGCGCGGGTAGACGTTGAAGCCGCTCGAGATGATCAGGTCCGAGCCGCGCCCGCGCAGCGTCACGTAGCCGTCGGCGCCGCGCGCGCCCAGGTCGCCCGTGCGGAACCAGCCGCCCGCGAACGCCGCCTCCGTCGCGTCGGGGCGGTTCCAGTAGCCGGCGCACACCGTCGGCCCCTTCACCCACAGCTCGCCCGTCTCGCCCTCGGCCGCCGGCTCGCCGGACGCATCGAGGATCCGCACCGCCGTGCCGGGGAACGGGAAGCCGACGCTCCCGGCGCGCCGCTCGCCCGCGTACGGGTTGCCGATGGTCATCAGCGTCTCGCTCATCCCGTAGCGCTCGAGGATGCGCTGGCCGTACCTGGCCTCGAACGCCGCGTGCACGTGCGCGGGCAGCGGCGCGGAGCCGGACACGAAGAGGCGCGCCGCGGCGCCGACCTCGCGCGCGGTCGCGTCGTCCAGCTCCAGCAGCCGCACGTAGACCGCCGGCACGCCGAACACCAGCGTCGGGCGGAAGGCGCGCAGCACGTCGGCCGCGCGCGCCGCGTCGAAGCGCTCCTCGAGCCGCATGCGGCACCCGCTGGCGAGCCAGCAGTGCACGCCGTTCGCGAGGCCGTGCACGTGGAAGAGCGGGAGCACCGCCAGGTAGCGGTCGGCGGCGGTGATCTGCCAGCACGTCGTGAGCACCGCGGCGTTGGCCGCGAGGTTGTTGCGCGTCAGCATCGCGCCCTTCGCCTTCCCCGTCGTGCCCGACGTGTACACGAGCGCCGCGATCGCCTCGCCGTCCATCGGCACGACGAGCCGCCGGCCCGGGTCCGCGTGCGCCGCCGCCTCCGCGGCCAGCGTCGCGACGTCCCACCACGGCGTGCCCGCGGGCAGGTACGCCGCGCGGTCGGCGGTCGTGACGACGACCTTCGGCGCGGAATCGGCGACGAGGTGCGCCACCTCGCGCTCGCGGTAGAGCGCGTTCATGGGCACCGCGATCACGCCCAGCCGCACGCAGGCGAGGAAGAGGTCGAGCAGCTCCAGCCGGTTCGGCAGGAAGAACGCGAGCCGGTCGCCGGCGACGAAGCCGCGCGCCGCCAGAAGTCGAGCCGTCGCGTCGGCGCGCGCGTCGATCTCCCCGAAGGTGAGCACCGCGGGCGACGCGGGATCGCGCGTCGCGTCCTCCAGCCCGACGGCGCCGGCGCGGCCGACGAGCGAGAGGTCCAGCAGCTCCTGCAGCGACATGACGGTCAGGCGAGCGCGTAGAACAGCTCGACGAACGAGCGCGCCGCACCGTCCATCCCCGCGACCTTCGGGTTCGCGGGCTCCACGACCCAGTACTCGTCGGGCGCGTGCGCGCCGCCGCCGTGCCCCATGCCGAACTGCCCCGCCGCGAGCTTCAGCGGCGCGGCGGTGAACGTCGCGCCCGGCCACGAGCCCGCGAGCCGCGGCCAGAGCAGCGGCTCGACGCCGACCTTGCGGTAGGTCGCGGCCATCGCCTTCACGAGGCGCGAGTCGGCGGGCGTCTCGGTGGGATCGTAGCCGCCGGTCATGTTGACCTCGACGTCGCCGAAGCCCTGCTTCGCGAGGTGCGCCTTCAGCTTCGCGAGCGCCTCCTTCGCCGTCATGTCGGGCACGAGGCGCATGTCGATCTTCGCGATCGCGCGGTGCGGCAGGATCGTCTTGCCGCCGGGCCCCGTGTAGCCGCCCACCAGCCCCTCGATGTTGATGGTCGGCTGCGAGGCGAGGCGCACGAGCGACTCGCGCCACGGCTCGTCGGCGATCCACCGCGACACGCCGAGCGATCGCTTCGCGCTCTCCTCGCTGCGCTTCGGGATCGCGGCGTCGAGGATGCGGCGCTGCTCGGCCGTCAGCGGCCGCACGTTCTCGAAGAAGCCCTCGACCGCGGGCGTGTGCCCGTCCGCCTTCACGAGCGTGTTGAGCGCCTGCACGAGGTGCCACACGGGGCTGTCGACCTGCGCGGCGAGACTCGAGTGCACGTCCTTCGTGGGCCCGCGCCCCCACTTCTCGCCCGACGCCACGAGCTCCAGCTCGACCACACCCTTGGCGCCGAG
Organism: Roseisolibacter agri; assembly: GCF_030159095.1. Classification (NCBI taxonomy): domain Bacteria; kingdom Pseudomonadati; phylum Gemmatimonadota; class Gemmatimonadia; order Gemmatimonadales; family Gemmatimonadaceae; genus Roseisolibacter; species Roseisolibacter agri. The sequence continues at coordinate 76,719 of NZ_BRXS01000007.1, read as the reverse complement.
GTTGATCTGCACGGAGCCGTCGGGATCCTGGTTGCCGAGCGGGATGATGATCCCGACGCACTTCTTCAGCGCGGCCTCGACCTCCGGCTTGAAGACGATCTGCCGGAAGTTCGGCGAGCCGATCTCCTCCTCCCCCTCGCAGATCAGCACGAGGTTCACCGGCAGCTTCGTGTTCGCCGCGCGGAAGGCGTGCAGCGCCGCGAGGCAGGCCATCTGCGGCCCCTTGGAGTTCGTCGCGCCGCGCCCGACGAGCACCTTTCCGAGCCCCGCCTTCTCGACGATGCGCCCCTCCAGCGGCGGCGCGCTCCACTCGGCCGGGTCGTACTGCTTGACGTCGTACATCATGTAGATCGCCAGCCACGTGGGCGCGCCCGCGTCGAGCGTCGCGAAGACGCCGCTCTTGCCCGCGGTCGGCACCACCTCGACGTGCTGGAAGCCGGCCTCGCGCGCGAGGCGCGCCATGTGCTCGGGCCCCTGCGGGTAGTTGCGGTCCTCCGCGGCGATGGACGGCAGCGCGATCCACTCGCGCAGGCGTCGCAGCGTGTCGTCGTGCTGCGCGGCGACCTGCGCGAGGACGGCCGCACGGTCCGCGGCGACGGCGGGCATCGCACCGGGCATCGCGGCCAGCGGCGCGGACAGGCCACCCATGGCGAGCAGCGCGGCGCTGGCGGCCGCGCCGTGGACGAACTCGCGGCGGGTGACGGGAGCGGGCGTGTCGGCGAAGCCGGAGTCGGTGGGATCGGCAGGGTGCATGTCTGGATCCGGTCGGGTACGCGGGCGGGCTCGGGAGCGGCAGCGAAGATGGACACGGGACCGCCGCGTCGCCATCGCGTGCGCCGGCCAGTAGCTTCGCATGCCGTCGCCACCACCCTTTCCCGCCCGGAGCCGCCGCGATGCCCGCCATGCCCGCCGTCGTCACGAACGCGCCCGACACCGTGCGCCACGTCGTGCTGAACCACGGCCGCCCCGCCGGCGAGATGCTGGTCGTGCGCGACGGCGACTCGCTCGTCGTGCACTACCACCACATCGACCGGAACCGCGGCGCGCGCAACGAGACGCACTACCGCCTCGCGCCCGACGGCCGCGTCGTCGCGGGCACGGTGTGGCAGCTCCCGCTGAACGAGCCGGACGCGCCGCGCCGCGCGCCCTCCGATCGCTTCGAGATGACGCGCGACTCGCTGGTGTGGGGCGCGACGGACCGCACGCGGCGCGCGGTGGCGCTGTCACCCGGGCTCACGTACCGACTCGGCGGCGGCTCGCCGCTCGACAACGCACTCGTCGCGCGCGCCGCGCTGGCGCGTCCCGACCGCTCGCTGCGGCTGCCGGGCGCGGGCAGCGTGCGCGCGGACATCGTCGGCGACACGACGCTCAGCGTCGGCGGACGGCGCGAGCGCCTGCGGCTGGTGATGCTGCACCGCGGCGCCGGCGCGCCGAGCGCGCTCTGGCTCGACCAGCGCGGCGAGCTCGCGGTCACGGGCGTCGGCTGGTTCATCACCGTGCGCCGCGGCTTCGAGTCCACGCTCCCCGCGCTGCGCCGCATCGAGACGCGGTGGCGCGATGCGCAGGGCGCCGCCCTGGCCCGCTCCGTCGCGCCGCCGGCGGCCGAGGCGATCGCGATCGTCGGCGGCGACGTCTTCGACAGCGAGCGCGGCATCGTGCGGCCGCGCGCGACGATCGTGGTCCGCGGCGACCGGATCGTCGCCGTCGGCCCGGCCGACTCGGTCGCCGTCCCCGCCGGCGCGCGCACGGTGGACGCCACGGGCCGCACGGTGATCCCCGGCATGTGGGACATGCACACGCACGCGCAGCTCACGAGCCAGTCGAGCAGCGCGCCCGCACAGCTGGCCGACGGCATCACCACCGTACGCGATCTCGCGGCCGACCTCGACGTCGCCGTCTCGCACCGCGACCGCGCGAACGCGGGGACGATCCTCGCGCCGCGCTTCGTGCTCGCGGGCTTCATCGAGGGGCCGCTGCGCTGGGCGGGGCCGAGCGAGGTGCTGGTCGCCACCGAGGCGGAGGCGCGGGCGTGGGTCGCGCGCTACGACTCGCTCGGGTACCGGCAGATCAAGGTCTACAACGTGGTGCATCCCGACCTCGTGCCGACCATCGCGGAGGAGGCGCACCGGCGCGGCCTGCGGCTCAGCGGCCACGTGCCGCGCGGCATCACCGTGCCCACCGCCGTCCGCCTCGGCTTCGACGAGATCAACCACGCGGCGTTCCTGTTCTCGACCTTCTACCAGGACTCCCTCTACCTGCCAATGCGCGCCTACTCGGCCGTCGCCGCCGCGGTGGCGCCGCGCATCGACGTCGAGGGCGCGCCGATGACCGAGATGATCGCGCTCTTCAAGGAGCGCGGCACCGTCATCGACGGCACGTTCAACCTCTGGATGTCGGCGCGGAATCCCGGCGCGCCGCCCGACTCGCTCGCGAAGCGGGCGGACGCGAACTACCTGCGCCTGCTGCGCCGCCTGTACGACGCGGGCGTGACGCTGGTCGCGGGCACCGACGGCAGCAGCTACAACGACGAGCTGGAGCTGTACGAGCGCGCCGGCATCCCCGCGCCCGAGGTGCTGCGCATCGCGACCATCGTCGCCGCGCGCGTGATGAAGGACGACCGCGACTACGGCAGCATCGCCGCCGGCAAGGTCGCGGACCTCGCGATCGTCGACGGGAAGCCGCACGAGCGCGTGGCGGACCTGCGGAAGGTGCGGCAGGTCATGCGCGCGGGCCGGCTGTACGAGCGGCAGCGGATCGTCGACGCGCTGCGCCCGGCGCGGCAGGCGGACGCGTCACACTGACGCACCGGCGCGCCGCCTACCGCAGCTGATCGAGCGCGAGCCAGGTCTTGGGCCCGACGATGCCGTCGGGGACCATGCCCTTGCCGCGCTGGAAGTCGCGCACGGCCGCCTCCGTCTTCGGGCCGAAGGGACCGGGCGGCGCGATCCCGAGCTTCGCCTGCAGCGCGTGCACGTGCTCGCCCTCGTCGCCGCGTCGCAGCGTCGGGCGGCCCTTCCCGGTGGGCTCCGCGCGCGGAATGATCGGCGGCGGCGGCGCGGCGCCGCCGAGGATCGCGGCGACGTTCTGGCGGAACGCGTGCATGTCGAGGCCCGGATCCGACTTCCGGCCCGCCGGCAGCGCCCACTCGGCGTGCCCGCAGCACGACGCGGCCGTGCGGCCCACGAACGCGAGGATCGCCGCCACGCCGCGGTGGTACGCGTCGAGCTGGATCGGCGGCCACGGATCGTCTCGCCGCCCCGAGTTCTCGGCCTCGATGCCGATGAAGCTCGAGTTGCCCGTCTCGATCCCGTTCCACGCGCCGCGCCCCGCGTGGTTCGCCTTGCCGGACGCGATGACGAAGTAGGTCCCGTCGCGCCCGAGGCCGAGCTGCGACAGCGGGCCTGGCAGGTCGTCGCGCCCGCGGATCAGCAGTCCGAGCGTGGGCATGACCTTCGTGCGGTCCGGCGTCGCCGTGTAGTGGCAGATGACGCCGCGGATCGGGCCCATGGTGTCGCTGCCGCGCGTCTCCCAGCCGGGCTGGCGTGCGACCTTGAGCCCCGCGCCCTCGAGGACGTCCGGAAGCCAGTGCAGTCGTGGCGACATGTCAGGCGACGCCTCCGGTGGATTCGGGCAGCTCCTCGTCGGCGGTGTGGGCCTCGTCAGTCCGGCGATCCCTGGTGAGCACGTTGCACCCGTCGAAGTCGAGCTCCTCCTCCGGGGCCGGCGGCTGCTCGGCCACGGGCGCGGGCTGCTCGGCCACGGGCGCGGGCGGCGCGGCGGGCGTGGCCACGCCTGCTCCCACCGGCGGCGCCTGCGCGCCCACGCGCTGCGCCGCGATGCGCTCGCGGTCCGCCGCGCTCTGGCGGTCCTCCGATCCCTCCTCGGGGCTCTTCTCGCGCGGCTTCACGGTCGAGCGGATGACCATCACCTTGTTCAGCACGTCGAACCAGAACGGCGCGCCGAGGGACGCGGCGAAGGCGGTGATGAGCAGGCCGACGATCGGCGCGAAGAGGTCGTTCCACCACTGGTCGGGGCTCATGATGTCGGCCCACACTGCCCGAGCGGTGGCGCGCGGCGTCGGGCGCGGTGCGCCCCAGCCGATGTCCCACCCGATGGGCAGCTGCAGCGAGTCGAGCGCGGCCCGCGCGCGCAGGTAGCGCGTCGAGTCCCCGCCCTTCAGGAGCGACGAGTCCCGGGCCGCCGCCTCGGCCCGCGCCACGAGGGCGGCGCGCGCCTCGTCGTTGCGGTACAGGTAGTCCGCGATCGTGATCGTGTTGATGTTGAGCCCCACGGTCACGATGAGCGCGATGACGAGGACGACGTTCTGCGTGCCGCGCTTGTACGCGCCCGACACGCGGTCCATCCCGCTGTCGAACCACGCCGCGAGGTTGGCGACCGCGCGGTCCAGGTCTCCCTGCGCGGTGTCGATGGCCGTCAGCAGCACGCGCTGCACGTACGCGTTCTCGAGGTTGACGACGTTGGCGCGCACCTCCGCCAGCGACAGCACCGGCGAGGCCGAGCTGGCGCCGCTGCCCTGCTGCGTCACCGGGCCGCGCGCGGCGAGGTCCATGAGCGCCAGCGCGAAGTTCCGCGACGGGATGTACGACGGCAGCCCGGTGCCGCGCGCGAGCGCGAAGGGACGGTGCCGGCTCGCGCCCGGCGTGTAGCGCCCCGCGTACAGCGAGTAGATCAGCGGGTGCGTGTAGACGCTGCGCGCGAGGCCGACGGCCTGCTCGTCGTGCAGCAGCTCGCGAATCCCCTGCTCGAGGAAGGCGGCGCGGCTCTTGAGCCACGCCTCGAGCCCCTCGCGGATCGTCGAGCAGATCACGCTCACGAGGAAGAAGACGAGGATCAGCCCGACCGCCACGTCCAGGATCTTGGAGCCGAACATCGCGATGCGTTCTCCCATGGCGGCGCGGGCCGCAGGCAGGAGGGGCGCGCTGGCGCTCCGCGGTGCGTCACGCGGAGGAGCGAGGCTGCGGGCCGTGCGCTACCGGCGTCGCCGTCGTCGGCGCATCGCGGCGGTGCGGAGGGTCCTGCGCACGCGATCGCGCGCGTCCGGGGACGCGCGGTCTCCATGCGCCCGGCCGCGCGATCGGGTGCGTCACCACGCGATCAGCGGCCTGTCGAGCACGGGTTGGAGGTGCGGTGCCATTCTGCGCTCGACCGGACGCGGCGTCAATAGTGCCCGGGCATGCGCCCGCGTCGCGCGTCGCACGAGAATCGTGCGTCCATGCGCTCGACGTGCGCGCCGGTGGTCGGCACCTTGCGCGAGCGCCCGTGCGCGCCCGGATCGTACCGCGCCCACGCGGACGGTCGGCCCCGACGTCGGGCCCGACCGTGTCCTCCTTCACCATGAGTCGTCCCCTGCAGCCGAGCAGCCCGCGCGCGCCCCTGTGGGGCGGACGGATCGCCGTCGCGGCGTCGTTCGCGATCCTCGCCGCGTTCGCGCTGCCGACGCGCCATCCCGGCGAGTCGCCCGCGGTGTCGCGGCTGTTCGCGACGGCCTTCCTCCCGATCTACTGGATGGCCGCCGCCCTCGCGCTGCAGGCGTCGCGGACCGGCGCGCTCGATGACGCGGGCGCGCGCGGCTGGCGCCGGATCGCCGCCGCCTACGCGATGCTCGCGGTCAACAACCTCCTGTTCGTCTTCGCGCGGCACGTCGCGCCCTTCCCCGGCGCCGGCCTGCTCGTGGCGGTGGTCGTGCCGCTGCTCTGGTACGCGGCGATCTTCGCGGGGCTGGCGCGCCTGACGCGCGCGATGGAGACGGCGCTGGAGCGCGCCACCTTCTGGCTCGACTCGGCGACGGTGCTCGTCAGCGGCCTGCTGATCCTGCTCTACGTGTTCGCGCACACGCCCGGCGAGAGCTCGCTGGCGTCGCCCGTGAAGGCGCTCACCACGATCGGCTTCCCCGCGCTGAACGGCGCCGTGATCTTCGCCGCGATCGTCGTGGTCCTGCGCCCGGGCCGCGGCGTGGCGCGCGACGCCGTCGGGCTGCTCGCCGCCGGCGTCGCGCTGACCGTGGTCGGCGATCTCGCGTACGGACGCGCCGCGGCGGCCGGCGTGCACCGGCCGGGCATCTGGTACGAGCCGCTGTACCTGCTCGCCGGCTGCCTCGCCGTGGCATCGGCGCAGCTGCAGCGCGAGCGTCCCGGGCGCGACGACGCGCGCGCGTTCGCGCTCGGCCCCGCGCGCTCCAGCATCCTCCCCTACGGCGCGGTGCTCGGCGCGGTCGTCGTGGTGATCCTCGAGGTCGGCGACCGGTGGCAGACGACGCTCGGGCGCATGGTCGTCGGCGCCGTCGCGCTGACGGGCCTCGTGATGGCGCGCCAGCTGCTGGCGCGCCGGCACCTGATGGCGCTCGCCGCGGCGGAGCAGGCGCGGCTCACGCGGCAGCGCGCGCTCGAGGTGCAGCTGCAGCAGGCGCAGAAGCTGGAGGCGGTGGGCCTGCTGGCGGGCGGGATCGCGCACGACTTCAACAACATCCTCACCGCCATCCGCGCGAGCGCGGAGCTCGCGGCGACGTCGGGCACCGCCGGCCGGCAGGACATGGAGGACATCGTGCGCGCGGTCGACCATGGCGCGTCGCTCACGCGGCAGCTGCTGGCGTTCGGGCGGCGCGACGCGGTGCAGCTGCAGCGCTTCGACCTGCGCGCCGTGGTGCACGGGATGGACGCGATGCTGCGGCGCGTGGTGACCGGCGAGATCGTGCTGCGCGTGTCGCTGCCGTCCGGCGCCGTGCCGGTGGAGATGGACCGTGCGCAGCTGGAGCAGGTGCTGCTCAACCTCGCGATCAACGCCCGCGACGCGATGCCCGACGGCGGCACGCTCGCGATCACCGTCGGGACCACCGTGCGCGACGCGCCGACGGCGGTGCTGGAGGCCGGGCGCTACGCGACGCTCGAAGTGCGCGACACGGGCCACGGCATGACGCCCGACGTCATCGCGCGCATCTTCGAGCCCTTCTTCACCACCAAGCCGCGCGGGCGCGGCTCGGGGCTGGGGCTGTCGACCGTGTACGCGATCGTCTCGCGCGCGGGCGGCACGATCGACGTCGCGAGCACGGTCGGCACGGGGACGACGTTCACGGTGCTGATCCCGCTCGCCGCGGCGCCGGAGGGCGACGCGGGTCCGGAGTCGCTGCCGGCCACGCCCGCCGCGCCGTCCGCCGCGCCCGCGTCGCGCGAGGTGGTGCTGGTGGTCGACGACGAGGCGGCGATCCGCCAGCTGGTGCTGCGGTACCTGACGGGGAACGGCTACACCTGCATCGCCGCCGCCGACGGGGCCGAGGCGCTGGAGCATCTCGCGTCGCCGGGGCCGCGCGTCGACCTGCTCCTGACCGACCTGACGATGCCCGGCATGAGCGGCCGCGTGCTCGTGGAGCGGGCGCGCGCGCTCGACCCCGCGCTGCGCGTCATCTGCATGTCGGGGTACGCCGAGCGCGAGGCGGCGGCGGGCGACGGCGCGGTGCCGGCGGCGCACTACATCGAGAAGCCGTTCAGCCTCAGCGCCCTCGGGCGTCTGGTGCGGGCGACGCTGGACGCGCCGGCGGCGTGACGGCCGCGCGGGTGTGAACGCGAAGGCCCCGCCGAATCGGCGGGGCCTTCGTCGTCGGGGCAGCAGTCAGCGCCGGTCTCAGGGCACCGTGGGCGTCTTCACCGTCGGGTACGTGACGCCGAGCTGCTCCAGGTACGTCCGGTACTTCTTCGCGTCGTAGTAGTACTTCCGCATCTCCGGCCGGTACTGCGCCATGATGTCGGCGTTGAGCCAGATGGGCGGCTGGTCCGTCGCGGCGATGAACGGCTTGTACTTGACCGTCTTCGTCTGCACGTCGTTGAAGTACGACCAGGCGTCGGTGACGATCTGCGGCGTCATGAGGATGTCCAGCATGGTCATCGCCTGCACCTTCGCGCCGGCCACCACGCCCTTGTGCGCGATCGGCGTCGCCATCGCGATCGAGTTCGCCCAGTTGTGGCCCGGCGTCCCCGGGATGTTCGACGGGTAGCGCAGCGTGATCGTGGGGACGTTCCAGCTCACGTCGCCGATGTCGTCAGAGCCGCCGCCCATGCGCGTCGCCTCGTTCACGGGCCCGCCGAGGCGACCGGGCCGCTTGCTCAGCCCACTGTCGGGCGAGCCGAGCTCGCGCTGCAGCGCCTTCGCCAGCTGCTGGTCCTTCTCGTCCCACGCCGGCATGCCGACGGTCTGGATGTTCTGGTACATCGCCTCGGCGATGGGGCGGTTGAAGTGTCCGCTCCAGCCCGAGCCGATCATCTGGATCGTGTCGACCTGCGTGTTCGTGAGCATCGCCGCGCCCTGCGCCATCGTCTTCGCGGCCTCGAACAGCGCCAGCGTCTTCGGGTAGTCGCGCTCGCGGAAGTAGAACCAGATGCTCGCGGTGCTCGGCACCACGTTGGGCTGGTCGCCGCCGTCGGGGATGACGTAGTGCGAGCGCTGCGGCAGCTCGAGGTGCTCGCGCTTCATGTCCCAGCCCATGCCCAGCATCATCACGGCGTCGAGCGCGCTGCGCCCGCGCCACGGCGCGCCGGCCGAGTGGGCGCTGGAGCCCTTGAACTTGAAGAGCGCGGAGATGAGCGCGTTGCTGCTCGACTGGCCCCACGACACGCCGAGGTCGTTGCTGACGTGCGTGAAGAGCGTGACGTCGACGTCCTTGAACACGCCCGCGCGCACGAGGAACGCCTTGCCGGCCATCTGCTCCTCGGCCACGCCGGGCCAGAGGACGAGCGTGCCCGGGAGCTTCTCGCGCTGCATGATCTCCTTCACCACCAGCGCCGCGGCGACGTTGAGCGGCATGCCCGAGTTGTGCCCCTCGCCGTGCCCGGGCGCGCCCTGCACGGTGATGGGATCGCGGTAGGCGACGCCCGGCTTGCTGGTGGCCTGCGGGATCCCGTCGATGTCGGAGCCGAGCGAGATCACGGGCTTGCCCGAGCCCCACCTCGCCACGAAGGCGGTGGGAATGCCCGCGACGCCACGCTCCACCTTGAAGCCGTTCTGCTCCAGGATGCCCGTCAGGTACTTCGACGTCTCGACCTCCTGGAAGCCGAGCTCTCCGTAGGAGAAGACCTGGTCGACCATCTCCTGGATCAGCTTCGCCCGCTCGTCGATCTTCTTCGCCGCCTCGGCCTTGAGCGCCGCGAGGCGGGCGTCGGTCGGGTAGCGGTACTTGATGGAGTCCGCGGCGGTGGCGCGCGCGGAGTCGCGCTGCGCGGCGGCGGCCCGGGGCGCGAGCGCCAGTGTGGCGAGCGCGGCCAGCGCGCAGGCGGGAAGGGCCGCGGCGGCGAGACGCCGGGCGAGGGTGGGGCGAGGAGGCAAGCGGGCTCCTGGTCGGCGGTGGCGGGCGGGCGGGACGGCGCGTCGCGGGCACGACGGCGTCCCGGCACTCCTGACGCGGGGAGTACGCAGAGCCACGGCGCGGTGCTGACCGGGCGCTGACCGGGCGCTGACCGGGGCCGACGCGTCGAGCCCGCCGGTCCCCCCGAATAGACACCGGCCGTCATCGGTATGGACAGCTCGCCACGTTGCGGGCGCGTAGGGGCCCGCAACCCCGGGTACGTCGCCTGCCCTCTCCAGGGTGATGGCAGGCGCGGATCCGCGGTGCGCGACGTCAGGTCGCGCCCAGCCGTCCGGCGTGCACGGCCACCCGCGATCGTCCCCTTCCCCGAGAACGGCAGGCGTCCATGCACCGCTCTCCGATGTCCGCGCTCGTGCTCCTCGCCGCCCTGGCGGCCTGCTCCACGGGTGACGCGACCACGGACGCCGCGCCCCTCGCGAAGGACTCCGCGCTCGTCGCGCGCCTCGCGCCGGCGCCGGTACGGCCCGCGCTCCCGGAGGTGTGCGGCGCGGTGCCCGCCGCCGCACAGCCGGCCGCCGCGAGCATGTCGCGCGCGGAGGATCTCGCGCACCGCGCGTACGCCGCGGAGGCGCTCGGCGACCCCGAGGCGGCGCGGGCGCTGCTGCGCCGCGCGTCGGACCTCGACGGCACGAACGAGTCGGCCGTCTACCACCTGGGCCGCGTCACCGAGGCGCTGGGCGACCGGCCGGCCGCGGTCGCGGCGTACTGCCGCTTCCTCGCGCTGACCCCGACGGCGGCCGAGGCAGATGAGGCGCGCCAGCGCGTGGCGCGGCTGTCGCAGCCGGAGACGCACGTGGCGACGGCGAGCGAGCGCGAGCCGGCGGCCACGGCGCGCGCACGGGCGAAGGCGTCGCGACGCGGGACGCGCGCGCGGGCGGCCGTCGCGCGCACCGTCGCGCACCGCACGGTGGAGGCGGCGCCGGCTCCGCCCGCTGCCACGACCGACGCGGCGGTCGCCCACGGCGTGGCGGACACCGTGTCCAGCGGCGAGGTGGTCGCCACCACGAGCGCGCCGGAGCCGATCGGTCAGCCGGCGACCACGGCCCGCACGAGCGGCGGCGGTCCGAGCCGCGCGCAGCGTGCCGGCATCGGCGCGGCGGCGGGCGCGATCATCGGCGCGGTGACCGGCCGCAGCGTGAAGGGCGCGCTCATCGGCGCGGCGGCCGGCGGGATCGTCGGCACGGCGACGGGCGGCGGGCGCGCGGGGCGCGGCATCCGGTCCTCGATGCGGCCTACCGCGTGAAGAGTCCCTTCGGGATCATGACGTGCGCGCCCATCGTCCCGTCGACGAGCTGCGTGATGCGCACGTCGCACGCGGTGCTGACCAGCATGTAGGCGTCCTCGCTCGTCATGCGCTTCACGTCCGCGAGGAGCGCGATCGCCTCGCGGACGGCGATCTTGGTGGCGGTGGTGAGGTTGCTGTCCGCGCCCATCGCGATCCAGTGCGTCGGCGTCTCGCCGCGCGGCCAGGTGAGCTTCATGTCCCTGCGCACGACGAGCTGCAGCCGACCGCGGAGCGCCGTCTCCAACGCCGTGATGTCGACCTCCCCGTCGCCCTGCGCGGCGTGTCCGTCGCCGACGTGCAGCAGCGCGCCGCGCACGTGGACGGGGATGTACAGGATGGTGCCCTCGACGAGCTCCTTGTTGTCGAGGTTCCCCGCGTGCATCCCCGGCGGCGCGCTGTGGATGCGCCCCTGGGTGGGAGGCGGTGCGACGCCGACGCTGCCGAAGAACGGGCGCAGCGGGATCTCGATGCCGAGGCTGTCCGAGAAGCGACCGACCATGCGGCGCCGATCGAGCGGCACCACCCGCGAGCGCGAGGTGCCCGGGAAGTCCTCGGGCAGGAAGCCGCTGCGCGGGCCGAACGAGTTGCACGCGAAGGGAAGGTCGAGGCGCACGGACGCGAAGCGCACCTCGAGCACGTCGCCCGGCTCGGCCCCCTCGACGAAGATCGGGCCGGTGAGCACGTGGCCGCCGGGCCCGCGGCGCAGCGTCGAGTCGCGCACGGCGGCCTGGATGCCGCGGATCGCCGGCTCGATGGTGCCCGAGTCGGCACCGGGCTGCAGGAGGCGCGTGCCGCACGTCGAGACCGTGCCGATCTCGACGACGTCGCCCGACGCCACGCGCAGCGCCGGGGCGGCCGCGGGATCGTAGCCGCCGAACACCACGGTGGTGGGCGACGGCATCAGCACGTGCACGCGCCCCGCAGGCTGGCGCTCCCAGGCGACGCCGGATGGCACGGGCGTCGGCTGCGGGCCCGAACGGGACGCGGCGCCGGCGCCGCATGCGGCGAGCGCCGCGAGGGAGAGGAGCACGAGCGCGCGCGACATGGGCGGAGGATGAGTACGGGCGTGAGTGCGGACGGATGGCCGTTCGGCCGCGAATGCGGCAGGTGGAAGATGCGCGGCGCGCGCGCGCCGCGCCCGGAGCCACCGGGGCCGCGCCCGCGATAGATTCGCCGCGCCACCCACCTCTCCCCGCCATGCACACACGCGCCGTACTCCCTGCCCTCGCGGGCCTCGCCGTGCTCGCGCACGGAGCGCCCGCGCAGGAAGCCGCGCCGCCGCGCACCATCCTCGCCATCGGCGCGCACGCGGGCGACATGGAGCTCACCACGGGCATGCTCCTCCTCAAGGCGCGGCAGCAGGGCGCGCGCGTCGTGCTCCTGCACCTCACCCTCGGCGAGGGCGGGAACGCGCGGCTCGCGCCCGAGGCCTACGGCGCGCAGAAGCGCCGCGAGGCCACCGCCGTGGCCGGGGCGATGGGCGCCGAGGTGCGCTTCGGGCCGTGGAAGGACGGCGAGCTGCCGAATGACGACGAGGCACGCCGCTGGGTGGCGGACGCCATCCGCGACGTGCGCCCGACGCACGTCGTCACGCACTGGCGCGAGAGCATCCACAAGGACCACGCGGCCACGCACGCGGTGGTGAAGGACGCCGTGCTGCTCGCGTCGCTGGCGGGCGTGCGCACCGCGCATCCGCCGCACCGCGGCGTGCGCAGCGTGTGGTACGCCGAGAACTGGGAGGACGCGGACGGGTTCCGGCCGTACGTCTACGTCGACGTCACCGGCGTCGTGCCGCGCTGGCGCGAGGCGGTCTCGCGCTACGAGTTCGTGGGCGGGACGATCGCGTCGTTCTCGTACCTCGACTACTACACCGCGCTCGCCACGGTGCGCGGCGCCGAGGCGCGCAAGGGACAGGCGGTGGCGTTCGAGATCGACCCGCTGGGGAAGAGGCGCGTGCTCGACGGATTGCCCTAGCGTCTGCGTCTGCGTCAGCGACGCGGCGCATCGCGCGCCCCGGTGCGGGCGGGACGCGTCCCGCCCGCACCCGCGCGCGACAGCCGCCGTCGGATCACTGGATCGGATCCGTGATCCGGAGGATGGTGCCGGTCGTGCCGCTGGGCCCGAGGATGCGCGACGCCGTCACGTAGACCTCGCCCGCGCGGTCGGTGCCGAACCCCTTCACGAAGTAGCCGATGGGGTCCGTGCCGTTCACGCGCAGCTCGTGGATGGTCCACAGCGGGAAGCCGTGCATCTCGGAGGCGAAGAGCCGCCCGCTCCCGGCGGGCTGGCGCTGCGTCGCCGCGCTGCCGAACACGTACAGGTCGCGCAGCGCGTGCACGTCCTCGCCGTGGTAGACGACGCCGCCCACGACCGTGAGCCCGAGATCGCCGCCGAGCGGGTTCTTGCTGTTCGGGAACTCGATCACCGGGTTGCGCAGCGGCTCGCCCGTCGTGGGATCCACGGTCGGACAGGTGGCCGGCACCACCGTCGGCGCCTCGGCGTCGAAGCAGTGCGTGCCCTCCTTCACGTTCCAGCCGTAGTTCGCGCCGCGCTCGGCGACGCTCACCTCCTCCCACAGCTCCTGCCCCGCGTCGCCGACGAGCAGCGTCCCACCGTGCTTCGTGTCGAACGCGAAGCGGTACGGGTTGCGGAAGCCGTAGGCCCAGATCTCGTCGAGCCCCGGACGGCCGACGAACGGATTGTCCTGCGGGATCGCGTACGGCGCGCCGCGGTCGACGTCGATGCGCAGGATGTTGCCGAGCAGGTTCTGCGTGATGTCCTGGCCGTTGCCGCCGGCGTTGTCGGGATACCAGTCCGGGACGTGGCCGAGCGGGTTGTCGTCGTCGCGCCCCCCGCCGTCGCCGATCGAGATGTAGAGATAGCCGTCCGGTCCGAAGGCGACCGTGCCGCCGTTGTGGTTCGCCTGCGGGTGGTCCACCTGCAGCACGATGCGCTCCGAGCCCGGGATCACGCGCGGCACCTCGTCCGTCATGATCTTGTTCGTGTTGGACCCGGTGGCGACGTCCGCGCGGTACTCCGCGATCGTGATCGTGTTGTTGTAGCCCGCGACGCGCGGCGGCGCCGTGTAGAACACGAAGAAGCGCCCGTTCTTCCGGAAGTCCGGGTGGAACGCGAGGCCCAGCAGCCCGCGCTCGTCGCCGTTGGGGTTGAGCGTCACGAGGCGGCTGCGCACGTCGAGGAACGGCTGCGGCAGCAGCGCGTCGTTCTCGTCGATCATGCGGACGAACCCGATCTGATCGACGACGAACCGGATCCCGATCTTGTCGGGCTGCACGAGCTGGATGGGCGAGACGAGCCCGGTGGCCACAACCTCCAGCCCGATGGGAATGATCGCGCCCATCGGGCTCGGCCCGATGTTGTTCGCGGTGCTCACTGCCGCGCCCTGGCCGCTCTGACGCTGCAGGCTGGGCGCGGTCGGGCCGGCGCCGCCCTGCGGGACGTCATCGGCGCAGGCGGCGAGAAGCAGACAGGGGACGACGACGTAGGAGAGCTGCCAACGCATCGGAACCTCCCGGGCTCTGGAATACGGATCGGGCGAGCACGGTGAGGACGGCGCGACGCGCGACTGCATTCCCGGCTGGGGTCGTCTCCGACGATCGCGGGGCTCAGGATGCGCTCGGCGCCACGGACGCGCGGCGGAGCGCACGCTCCTTCCACAGCGAGTACACCGCGGGAATGACGACCAGCGTGAGCACGGTGCTCGTGACCATGCCGCCGACCATCGGCGCCGCGATGCGCTTCATCACGTCCGCGCCCGCGCCGGCCGACCAGAGGATGGGCAGCAGGCCCGCCATGATCGCCGTCACGGTCATCATCTTCGGCCGCACGCGCTCGACCGCGCCGTGCGCGACGGCCGCGTCCACGTCCTCGCGCGTGCGCAGCTCCCCCGCCGCCTCCCGGTCGCGGTAGGCGTGGTCCAGGTAGAGCAGCATGATGACGCCGGTCTCCGCCGCCACGCCTGCGAGCGCCACGAAGCCGACGGCGGTCGCCACGCTCTGGTTGTAGCCGAGCAGCCAGAGGAGCCACACGCCGCCCACCAGCGCGAACGGGAGCGACAGCATCACCAGCGCGCTCTCGGCCGCGCTGCGGAAGCTCGCGTAGAGCAGCAGGAAGATCACCGCGAGCGTCGCCGGCACGACGAGCTTCAGCCGGCGCTCCGCGCGCTCCATCGCCTCGAACTGCCCCGACCACTCCAGGCGGTAGCCCGGCGGCAGGCGCAGCTCGCGCGCGAGCAGCGCGCGCGCCTCGTCCACGTAGCCGCCCACGTCGCGATCGCGCACGTCCACGTAGACGACGTCGTTCAGCTGGGCGTCCTCGGACTTGATGAGCGTCGCGCCGCGCACCACGTCGACGCGCGCCAGCTGCGCGAGCGGCACCTGCGCGCCGGACGGCGTGGACACGAGCACGCCGCGCACGGCCTCCGGGTCGCCGCGCAGCGCACGCGGATAGCGCACGAGCACCGAGTAGCGCTCGCGCCCCTCGAGCACCTGCCCGGCCGGGGCGCCGCCGACGGCCGCGGCGAGCGCGGTCTGCACCTCGCCCGTCGTGAGGCCATGGCGCGCCGCCGCCTCGCGGCCGACCACCACGTCCAGGTACCGGCCGCCCACGGTCCGCTCGGCGAACACGGCGGCCGTTCCGGGCACGCGCGGGAGCACGCGCTCGATCTCCTGCGCCACCCGGTCGAGCGTCGCGGGGTCGGGCCCGAACACCTTGATGCCGACCGGCGTCTTGATCCCCGTCGCGAGCATGTCGAGTCGGTTCCGGATCGGCATCGACCACATGTTCGCGACGCCGGGCGTCCTCACGCGGCGGTCGATCTCCGCCAGCAGCGAGTCGCGCGTGACGCCCGCGCGCCATGCCGACTGCGGCTTCAGGAGCACGGTCGACTCGATCATCGACATCGGCGCCATGTCCGTCGCCGTCTCGGCGCGTCCGACCTTGCCGAGCACCATCGCGACCTCGGGGATCGCGGCGAGCGCGCCGTCGCGCTGGCGCAGGATCGCCTTCGCCTGCTCCACGCCCACGCCCGGCGCGAGCGACGGCATGTCCATCACGCTCCCCTCGTCCAGCGGCGGCATGAACTCGGAGCCGAGCCGCATCCACGGCACGATCGTCAGCGCGAGCAGCGCCGCGGCGACACCGACGGTCGCCCAGCGGTGCCGCAGCACGAGCGCGATCACGGGCCGGTACGCGCGGACCAGCGCGCGGTTCACGGGGTTCGCGGCCTCGGGCTTCACGCCGCCGCGGATGAGGAGCCCCATGAGCACCGGCACGAGCGTCACCGAGAGGAGCGCGGCCGCGGCCATCGCCAGCGTCTTCGTCCACGCGAGCGGATGGAAGAGCCGCCCCTCCTGCGCCTCGAGCGCGAAGATGGGGAGGAACGACACCGTGATCAGCAGCAGCGAGACGAAGAGCGACGGCCCCACCTCGCCGGAGGCGTCGCGCACGAGCCGCCAGCGCTCCTCTGCGGAAGGCGCGCCCGTGTGCCCGCGGCGCTCCAGGTGCTTGTGGTAGTTCTCGACCATCACCACGGCCGCGTCGATCATCGCGCCGATGGCGATCGCGATCCCGCCCAGGCTCATGATGTTCGCCGACAGGCCGAGCGCGCGCATCGCGAGGAACGCGATGAGGATGCCCACCGGCAGCGTGACGATCGCGACCAGCGCGCTGCGCACGTGCAGCAGGAAGAGCACCGTCACCGCGGCGACGATCAGCGACTCCTCGACCAGCTTCTCGCGCAGGTTCGCGACTGCGCGGTCGATGAGGCTCGAGCGGTCGTAGCCCGCCACGAACGTCACGCCGCGCGGCAGCGCCGACTCCAGCGTCGCCATGCGTGTCTTCACGCCGTCGATCACGTCGCGCGGGTTCCCGCCGTAGCGCATGACGACGAAGCCCGTCACGACCTCGCCGCGCCCGTTCAGGTCCGCGATGCCGCGCCGCAGCTCCGGCCCGAGCTGCACGGTCGCCACGTCGCCGACCGTCACCGGCACGCCGGCGGGCCCGGTCGCGAGCGCCACGGCGCGCAGGTCGTCGAGCGACGCGAAGCGCCCGCGGCCGCGCACCACGTACTCCGTGCCGCCCATCTCGAGCACGCGCCCGCCGACGTCCGCGTTGGACGCCTGCACCGCCGCGACGATACGCGACATCGACAGACCGTACGCCAGCAGCCGCGTCGGATCGACCTCGATCTGGTACTGCTTCTCGAAGCCGCCGAGCGACGCGATCTCGGCCACGCCCGGCACCGCGGTGAGCGCGGGCTTCACGGTGAAGTCCTGCAGCGCGCGCAGGTCGGCGAGGCTCAGTCGCCCCGTCGTGTCGGCGAGGATGTACTGCATCACCCAGCCGACGCCGGTCGCGTCAGGCCCCATCATCGGCATCGCGCCGTCGGGGAGCCGCTCGCGCGCCGCGTTCAGGTACTCGAGCACGCGCGAGCGCGCCCAGTAGAGGTCCGTGCCGTCCTCGAACACCACGTACACGGCGGAGAGGCCGAACTGGCTCATCCCGCGCACCACCTTCGTGCGCGGCACCTTCAGCAGCTCGGTCGAGAGCGGATACGTGACCTGGTCCTCGACCAGCGCCGGCGCCTGCCCCGGCCACTCGGTCATCACGACGACCTGCACGTCGGAGAGGTCGGGGATCGCGTCCACGGGCGTGCGCAGCGCCGCCCACGCGCCCGCGACCGTGAGCACCGCGGTCACGGCAAGCACGAGACGCGCGTGCCGCACCGACCACGCGATCACGCCGCGGAGGATGTGCGTCAGCATCGCCTCACCTCCGCGGCGCGGGCGCGGCCGCGCTGGGCATCCCCTTCGTGTGCGCGCCCTTCGCGTCCATCCCGGGCATGTCCTCCATGCCGGGCATGCCGCCCATCTCCGCGCTGCCCGTCTGCCCCATCATCGCGCGCATCACGTCGGCGAGGTTCGACTCCGACTCGAGGAGGTACTGCGCCGACGTGACGACGCGGTGCCCGCGATCGACGCCGGACAGCACCTCGACGTACTCGCCGGACACGCGGCCCGTCGTGACGTCATGCGGCATCAGCTCCCCGCCGCCCATGTCGACGAAGACGATCGCGCGCTCGCCCGTGCGGACGACGGCGGTCGCCGGCACCGTCAGCGCGCGGCGCGTCGGCGTCGTCAGTCGCACCGTGGCGTACGCGCCCGGCCGCAGCCGCCCGTCGGCGTTCGCCACCTCGACGCGCGCGCGGACGGTGCGCGAGGTCGCGTCGGCGGTCGGCGCGAGGAAGGTGATCCGCCCCTTGAGCGACCGCCCCGGCTCGCCGGGCAGCTCCACGTCCGCGGCGGTGCCGACGCGCGCGGCCACCGCGTCGCCCTCGCGCAGCTCCGCCTCGACCCAAACGACCGAGAGGTCCGCGAGCGTGTAGAGCGGCTCGCCCGCACCGATCGCCTGGCCCTCCGTCACGCGCTTCTCGAGCACGACGCCCGACGCCGGCGCGCGCAGCGTCACCGTCGGCGACGCACGGCCGCTCCGCAGCACCGCGTCGATCTCGGCGCCGCTGACGCCCATCAGCGTCAGACGGCGCCGCGCGGCCGCGACGAGATCCGATGGCGCCGCGGGCACGCCCGGCCCGTCCGCGCTCAGCGTCCCCGCGAGTCGCCGCGCGACCAGCAGCTCCTCCGCGGCCGCCAGCACCTCGGGCGAGTACACCGTCGCGAGCGGCTGCCCGCGGCGCACGGCCTGGCCGGTGGTCTCCACGAGCAGGCGCTCGACGTAGCCACCAAAGCGCGGCGCGACCGTCGCGACGCGCCGCTCATCGACGGTCACCATGCCGCTCGTGCGCACGGCCGCGGTGAGCTCGCGCTCCTCGACGGTGCCGAACGTGACGCCGAACTGCCGCAGCTGGCCGGCGGTGAGCCGCACCGTCCCGCCGCCGCCCATCGCCATGCCCTCCATCCCCGGCATGTCGGCCATGCTGCCGTCACGCGTCGTCGCGGGCGCGGCGCCGCTTCGCTGATCGCGGCGCGCGAGCACCGCGGCGGCCGCGCCCGCGACGACGACCGCACCGATGACGACGGCCCACAGCATCCGACGCCTCATGGCAGCACCTCCGCGCCGACCGAGCGCTCCAGCTCCGCGACCGCCCTCGCGAAGTCCGTGAGCGCGCGCTGGTAGGCGGTCTCCTGGTCGAAGACCGCGGCGTGCGCGTCGAGCACCGCCGCGAGCCCCGCCTGCCCCGCGCGATACGCGGCGAGGCTCGCGGCGAGCGACGCCTGTGCCTGCGGCATCGCGGCGGACGAGAGCAGCGCGAGCTGCGTCCGCGCGCGCTCGGCCTCCGCGTGCAGCCGCGCGATCTCGGCGCCATGCACGGCCAGCTGCTGGTGATGCTCCGCCTCGAGCGCGGTCAGCTCCGCGCGCGCGCCCGCGACCAGCTGGTCCTGCACGCGCCGCCGCTGCACGGGGATCGGCACGGAGACCGTCGCGGTGATCATGTCGGGATGCCGTGGCCGCACGCCGTACTGCAGCGCCACGTCGAGGTCGGGGCGCCGCTCGCGCCGCGCGAGCTCGACGCGCGCGCGCTGCGCGGCGATGAGGGCCTCGTGCGTGCGGAGGATCGGGCTCCGCTCCGTCGCGAGCGCCTGCAGCGTCTCGACGGAGGGGAGCGGCGACCCGGCCGCGCGCGCGCCGAGTGCGGCGGAGGTGAAGCGGACCTCACGCGCGGAGGGGGCGACGGCGGCGCGCACGATGCGCGCGGGCACCACGGTCGCGTCGACCGGCGTCGCGGAGGGGCGGTCGAGCGCCGCGTTCAGCCGTGCGAGCACCGCGCGCCGCTCCTCGACCAGCGCCGCGGCGTCCTCCGCGAGCCGGGCGACCTCCGCGCGCGCGCGCAGGATCTCCTGGAGCGCGCCGCCCGGCATCGGCGCGCGCATCGCGCCGCCCATCACCGCCGGCGCGGCGTTCACGGCCGGCATGGCCGCAGGCAGCATCGGCGTGCCGTCGCCACCGCCGGCCCCCATGCTGCCCATGCCTCCCATGGCGGGAGCGGATGCCGATGCGCTGACGCGCGGCGTGGCGGCACGCGCCGCCGCCATGGGTGCGCCCGTCGTCGGCATCGCGAGGGGCGCGGCGCGCGACGCCATCGAGGTGGTCGGAGCGAGCGCCAGGTCGGCCCCGCTGCCGTAGCGCGACTCGGCGACGCGCACCTGCTCGACGAGCAGCGTCCGGTTGCGCGCGACGAGCGTCAGCGCGCGATCGAGGTAGGCGAGATCGAGGTAGGCCGTGCGCACGTCGCGTGCGACGTCGAGCCGCACGCGTGCCACCTCCGCGCGCGCCGCGTCGACCTCGCGCTCGGCGGCGGTGCGACGGAGCGCGCGCTTGCCCGGGAGCGTGACGGTCTGGCCGACGCCGACCATCGCCATCGTCATCTCGTCGGCGAAGCCCGGCGCGGAGAGCGGGAGGTTCTGCACGCCGGCCATCAGCATCGGGTCCGGGCGTGCGCCGGCCGGACCGACGCGCGCCGCGGCCGCATCGACGCGGGCCGCCGCGGCGCGCACGAGCGGGCTGGCCGCGAGCGCGGCGCTGACGAGGGAGTCGAGCGCGTCGGCCGAGCGCTGCGCGCCGGCGGACGTGGCCGGAAGGAGGAGCGCGGCGGCAGCGGCGCATGCTCGCGCGCGCACGCCGGCCCCGGATCGGGCGAGCTGCATGGGAGTTCGAGCGTGGGTCCACGCCACGCGTGCGGCCGCGCCCGCACTCGCGGGCGGCCGGGAACGCGTGGGCTCCCCGGGCACGATGCCCGGGGACGACTCACCGGCGACGGGTCGTCGGGTGAGGGTGGACTACGCCCGGGGAGGGGGCGGCTCGGGAGGCGTGTCGACCGAGGCGGGCGCGATCACCGCATCGCCCGCGAGCGGGTCGTGCACGGGCGTGCGCGTGGACGGGACCCACGCGGCGACGGCGAGCGTCGCCGGACCGCACGGCGCCATGTCGCGACAGCCCGCGGGGGCCCACGGAAAGCGGCACGGCGTGTCCGCCGGCGGCTGCGTCGGCTGCGACTCCTCCGTGGACGGCATCGACATGTCCATGCCCGCCATGTCGTCCATGCCCGCCATCCCGGCCATGTCGGCGTGCGCGGTGACGACCGACGCGCCGCCCATGCCCGTCACGTCCGGCATCGCGCAGGCGAAGCCGGACTCGGCGAAGAAGAGGACGAGGATCGCGAGCCCCGTGAGGAGCGCCGTCGCGCGGCGGAGCACGGCCATGACCGACAAGCTAGCGCGCCGCGGGTCGGCGTGAACCGGGAAAGCCCCTACGCCGGCGTCGGCGCAGCCGGCGCGCGGCAGCGCCGCCGGCCGGCCGGCCCTCACCGCCCGGTGCGTCCGAGGTGCGCGTCGAGCCAGTCCAGCGTCTCGCGAATCAGCAGGTCGCGGGGGATGAAGTGCCCGCCGATCGCGAGCACGTGGCGCTTGTCGGCCGCGCGGGCGCCGATCAGCGCGAAGTACCGCCGCGCGTTGGCGACCGGCACCATCGGATCGAACTCCCCGCTCAGCACCAGCGTCGGCTGGCGCACGCGCGGGAGCGCGTTGATCGGATCGACCTCCGGGATCGCCGACATCGGCGGCAGGAGCGCGACCTCGATCACCGCGGTGCGGAGCCGCGGCTCGTGCGCCAGCGCGAGCGGGCCGTTCACGCCGCCCCAGCTGTACCCGAAGAACGCGATCCTGCGCGCATCGACGTCGGATCGCGTGTCCAGGTAGTCGATGGACCGGCGCAGGTCCTTGACCGCATCGATGGCGTTGTCCCGGTACTCGGCCGTGTCGAAGTCCGGTCGCCGCCGGACGTCGCCGACCTTGCGGTCGAAGATGCCCTCGTAGATCGGGAACGCAACGGCCCGGCCGCTCTTCACGATGAAGTCGAGCTGCTTGGCGAAGTACAGATCGACGTCGTCCAGCGCGAAGGTGTCCCAGCCGGGCCAGTAGACGACGGTCTGATAGGGCGGCGCGCCCGTCGTCGGGAGATACAGGTGGAGGAGCATGCGCTCGCCGCCGTAGCCCGCATCGAACCGCACGCGCTCGCGGGTCCAGAGCCGGGTGCGGTCGATCCGCTCCACCGACGCGTTCAGCGGACCGCGCCGGTAGTCGAAGAGGCGCCCGTACGCGGCGAAGACCGCGTCCGACACGGGCTGCCCCTTCGCATCGACCGACACCGTGGTGCGCGCCCGGATCGGTGCGCGCAGCCGTGCGGCGACCGCGGGTGCGTCGTGCGTGATGGCCAGTCGGAAGCCGTTGGTCGGGGACCGGTCCTCCGGCAGGGCCGACGCGTCGCTCGTGCCGGCGATGTAGTACGGATCGTTCCAGCTCCCGCCGAGGATGATCCGCTCGGCGCCGATCCGGCTCCGCGTCCACTCGCGGACGTTGCCCGTCATGTCGAACGCGCCGACGTGCGTCATCGCGCGGCTCGTCGTGACCGGCCGCGGCCCCTGGCCGCTGAAGTTGCTGGCGGGCAGCAGCCAGGGGAACATCGAGTTCGCCAGCGCCGCCTGCCAGTGGTGCGCCGTCGGCAGCTCCCGGCCGACGAACCGCGCGTAGGCCGCCGCCTCGTACCAGCTCACGCCGGACACCGGATACGCGTCCCGTCCGTCGGGGAAGTCGCCGGCTTCCCACGTGCTCGGTCCCGGCCGTCCCGTGCGATCCACGAACCGGCGCCTCGCCGCCTCCCACGTCACCGGCCGGCCCCGCACCACGACCGGGTCCCAGAGCTCCGGGCGCGCATACCCGCCCGCCTGCACGAAGCGTCGGTACTCGGCGTTGGTGACCTCGTAGCGGCCGAGCAGGAAGTCGCGCACCTCGAGCACGTCGCCGCCCACCACGACCTGCTGCCGGGGCACGCGCACCATGTCGGGGGGCAGGGTCTCCTCGGTGTCGAGACGGTACGTCTCCGGGCCGACGAGCAGCATGTCGGCATCGACCGCCTTCAGCTCCTCCCAGTTGAGGTGCGCGCCGCCCAGCGCGCGCAGGATCGGTCGATGCCCGTCCAGCTCGAGCCGCAGCCGCGACAGCCCGTACGGCACGCGGATGCCCCGCAACGGCGTGCGGCCGAGCGCTTCCCACTCGTCCGTCGCGACGCCGTACGACTGACGGAAGACCCGCGCGCCCTCGGGCTCGGACGTGAGGGTCACGCGCCACGACATGCGCGGCCACAGCTCGGCGAGCTCGTGGCGCTGGGGCGTGCGCCGCTCGATCTCCTTCGCGAGGGCGTACGCCGACTCGAAGTCCGCGACGTCGAGGTACCGCTCGATGCGCGGGAGCGCGTCGTCGACGAGCCATCGCGCGTCGGCGTCGCGCCCGGCGTACCAGTACGCCGTCGCGCCGACGACGGCGGCGAGCAGCGCGACCACGAGCGCCGCGATGCGCACGCGGCGTCCGACGGCGCGCGAAGGACGACCCGCCAGGTCGGCGAGCAGCTCGGCCGCGCTTCCGTATCGCTCGCGTGGGTCCTTGCGCAGGAGCCGCTCCACGACGCGGACCAATCGCTCTGGCGTCTCCGGCCGTCGCGCCGCGATCGGCTCCGGCGGGGCGTGCAGGATCGCGTGGAGGAGCGCCGCGTCGCTCCCGCCGCGGAAGGGCCGCGCGCCGGTGAGCATCTCGTGCAGCACCACGCCCAGCGACCAGAGGTCCGTGCGCTGGTCGACCGCGTCGCCTCGCGCCTGCTCCGGCGACATGTAGGCGATCGTGCCCGGCGTCGCACCGGGACGGGTGAGCGACACGTCCGTGACCTTGGCGAGCCCGAAGTCGAGCAGCCTGACCGTGCCCTCGGGCGTGAGCATGACGTTGCCCGGCTTCACGTCGCGGTGGACGATGCCGCGCGCGTGCGCGGCCGCGAGCCCGCGCGCGATCTGGACGGCGACGTCCGTCGCCTCGTCGACCGTGAGCCTCCCCCGCGCGAGCCGCTGCTTGAGCGTCTCGCCCTCGTACAGCGCCATGGCGATGAAGGGCCGGGCGTCGTCGGTCTCCCCGATCTCGTGCACGACGCAGACGTTGGCGTGCTCCAGCGCCGCCGCGGCCCGCGCCTCCACGAGAAGCCGCTCCCGCGCGTCGAGCTGCGCGCCCAGGTGCGGCGGCAGGAACTTGAGCGCGACGTCGCGCGCCAGACGCGTGTCGTGGGCGCGGTAGACCGTCCCCATCCCGCCGCGGCCGATGCGCGACAGGATCCGGTAGCGGCCGACGGCGCGCCCCACCAGCGGGTCCGGCGCCGACGCGGACGCGCGCGAGTCCTCGATGCGGAGCGCGCTCGGAGACCCGCCGGCGGCACGGCCGAAGCGCGCGAAGAACTCCTCCGCGGCGGCGGCGTGCTCCAGGAGCGACGCGAGCTCGTCGCGCAGGTGCGGATCGTCGCGGCACGACGCGTCGAGGAACGCGGCGCGGGCCTCGCGCGGCAGCGCCCGGGCGTGCTCGTACAGCCGCTCCGCCTCGTCGGTCACGCCCGCTCGCCTCCTTCGCGCGTGCACGTCAGGTCGCGGTACAGCCACGCCTGCGCCATCGCCCAGCGGCGCTTGACGGTGGCCGCCGAGATCCCGAGCGAGTCGGCGGTGTCCTCGATGGTCAGCCCGCCGTAGAAGCGGCACTCGACCACGCGCGCGTGCAGCGGGTCGTGCCGCTCGAGCCGGCAGAGCGCCTCCTCGACCGCGATGAGCGCCTCGGCGTGCATCTCCGCCGACGCGCCGCCCGCCAGCGACCGCTCGTCCACCACGTCGAGCGGGACCTGCCGGCGCGCCCCTCCGCGCTTCGCGGCGCGCCTGCGCTTCGCGTAGTCGAGGAGGACGTGCCGCATCGCGCGCGAGGCGACGGCGAGGAAGTGCGGATGGCTCGTCCAGCCCGGTCCCGGCTGGTCCACCAGCCGCAGATACGCCTCGTGGATCAGTGCGGTGGTGTCGAGCGTCTCGTCCCCGCGCCAGCGGCGCCGCTGCCGGCGCGCGAGCACGCGCAGCTCGTCGTAGACGAGCGGGACCAGCGCGTCGAACGCCGCGCGGTCCCCGGCGCCGACCTCCTCGAGCAGGCGGGCGATGGCGGGCTGGCGCGGCGTGGGCTCGCGCGCGGATCCGGGCCGGGGTGCGGTCATGGCCTCCCTGTCGGTTCGGGCCGACGTGACGGGTGGCTGCTCCGGCTTGCCAAGATGCACCACGCACGTGCCGTGACAAGAGCGCGTGAGCGCGCCCGCCGCCCGCGCCGCGCTGTGCCCCGCCACCGCCGTGAGCCGATCGACGCGCCGTCCGTCGTACGAGCCGGATGAGGGGCCTCGCGTAGGATCGGGCGGCGCGAGCTCCCAGACCCATCCACACGGAGGAGCCGGATGCTCACGCTGACGAAGGGACTCGACTGGTCGCGACGCGCGGCGCTGATCGCGCTGGCCGCATCGGTGCTCGGGTGCACGCGCGACGCGCTCGCGCCACGGTGGGCGACGCCGGAGGAGGCCGTCGCGCGGATCGGCGCCACCACGGCGTGGTCGCCCGCGGTACGCATCGAGGCCGCCTGGCCCGGGGCGCACCCCAACTTCAACACGCCGGCGCTCGACGGCTGCCCGGCGTCGTCACGCGACGGGAAGACCTTCTTCCTGGCGTCGACGCGGCCGGGCAGCCGGGGCATCGACATCTGGGTGTCGCACCGCGCGAGCGTCGACGAGCCGTGGGGCGAACCGGCCAACGTCGGGGAGCCGATCAACTCGGCCTTCAACGACTTCTGCCCGATGCCGGCGCGCGACGGCCACGAGTTCTACTTCGTCAGCAACCGGCCGGGCGGCTGCGGCGGCGACGACATCTACGTCACGCGCTTCCGCGACGACGGCACGATCGACCCGCCGGAGAACCTCGGCTGCGCCGTGAACAGCGCCGCCAACGAGGCGGGACCGGTCCCGCTCACCGAGCCGGGGCGCGGCCCGGTGCTCTACTTCTCGAGCACGCGCGCGGGCGGCCTCTCACCCGAGCCGGCCGGCGCGGTGAGCGGCGACGCCGATCTGTACTCCAGCGAGTGGCGGGCCGGCCGCTGGCAGGCGCCCACGCTCGTGCCGGGCGTCAACAGCGCGCAGGAGGATGGGCAGCCGTACGTCCAGCGCGACGCGCTCGAGCTGTACTTCTTCAGCACGCGCCCCGGGGGGCTGGGCGCGCAGGACATCTGGATGGCGAGCCGCGAGCAGGCGCGCGACGCGTGGTCCGCACCCGTGAACCTGGGCAGCACCGTCAACAGCGCGGCGGCCGAGACCCGGCCGTCGCTGTCGTGGGATGGCGCGACGCTCTACTTCGGCTCCACGCGGTCGACGGGCGAGTCGAACATCTACGTGAGCGTGCGCGCGCGGCTCGTGGGACGCTGACGCCGACGCGCGTGTGGTTGTGATCAGTCTGTCGTACTTCGGACGACAATCCGACGTAATTTCCGACCGCCGGCCCCCGTATGCTCCTCGTAATTCCCGACGCGAAAGACCCGTCTTCCTTGGTCCTCAGGGCTGGTGATTCGATACGACACGAGGACGCTGAGACGGGCCGCTGGCCCATCTACCGACGTGCCATGCGAGGTCGGCTGCCCGCCCCTGCTCTTTGCTCGCGAGGTCGTCTGCCTCGGGGAAGGGATGCCGCCGATGACCACAGGGCGTCCCCGTCTCGCGTGTGCAGCCGCTCGGCTATCGGCCATCCGTCACGCAACTGATTCCACTACGCCAATCAGCTTCAAACACGCATCCCGCCAGCTGTCCGCGGGAACGCTCGAGGGCAGCGACCCGTCCTGACGCAACACCGCGAGAAGTAACGCGGCCAGAAACC
The DNA here is from genome assembly GCF_030159095.1 of Roseisolibacter agri. NCBI lineage: Bacteria > Pseudomonadati > Gemmatimonadota > Gemmatimonadia > Gemmatimonadales > Gemmatimonadaceae > Roseisolibacter > Roseisolibacter agri. The sequence goes on along the minus strand of NZ_BRXS01000007.1, from coordinate 50,280 downwards.
TCCAATGAAGCGCGTCATCGGGTACGTCTACTCTCGCGGCTAGCACGCGGAGCCTCTTCGCCAGCGGTGGGTGTGATGACGAACCCGCCCACGCAGACCGCCTCGTTGCGTGGAGCAAGATGAAGCAGCCAAGCGCTATTCCTGCTCCCCGCTTGCTGAGCACGGCACTCCGCTCCTCTGCACTATCGCGTACGTACTGGTCCACAGCGTCCAGCAGAAAGCCCCTCGCAAATGCGTCGCACTCGAGCTCCTCGTCCAGAACGGACGCGAACGAACGCGCTTCCTTCGCGCACCGCAGATGATGGAGCTCATGCAAGAAGACGTATGCCGCGGCAATGACATTGAGGTCTGCTACGGCCTTCTCTTGTTGACTCCTGCCCCCGTCGGGCGATGGCCGCGGCACGTGAGGGGGCCACTCGAAGTGCTCTCTATCAAGCACTTCGCTCAAGTGTCGGACGGTTCGAAGGCCCTCAGCCATCGCCTTCTCTTCCGCGTGCTGTCCCGGCAGTGTGTCGAGTACCGCACTGCCCACATCAGCCTTCCCAGACGTCAGCATCAGGAGCGGCGCATACGCGGATAGCGACTGCCACGCGATGTAGCCGAGAATCCATATCTGATCGAGCGTTCGTTGGGTGAGGGTTATCGAGCTAAACGCCCCCGCCTGCAGCTTGAATCCTGGTGCATCGGCCAGCCGCGCGAAGTACGGCTCGAGCTCAGAACAGAGCGTCGCGACTTCTATTCGACGCTCAGGGGCTGCACCGTTGATGGCTGCCATCACGGCGCTTCGCAAAAGCTCAGAATCGTCATGCTCCCTATCTGCCATTCGGCTCCTTCGCTCCTCGGCATAGTTTAGAGTGCTGCCATTTACAGCCAGCGAGCGTGCCGAGCGGCCTCGCTGGATGCAGCGATCACATCGTCGCAACCACCTCCTTTGTCGCGACCTCCTTCGCCGTCTCATCACCGCGAACATCGAGCGACACGACTTTGCGCAGCCCGTGGAGCATCACTCACGAGACGGCACCGAGTTCCTGCGGCACCTGATCGGTCCGCGCGCCGTGGAGACAGATCGGCCGGCGAACGACCGCATGATCTCCGCGGACTGGTCAAGGCTGGGAAGGATGTGCCCAGGAGGTGCTAATCCCCGGGCTCCTGAGCGTCAGTCCTGCGTCTCTCGGGCTCTGTCCGCTCTCGCTCGTTGCGCAGATCGGGGGGCGCTGCATCTGAGAGTTCAGCAGATGCACCTGGCACTAGGTCACGTATGGCGCTGAGCAATACTCCTGCGCGAGTCGCTATCAGCGTCGGCCCGCGCCATTCGATCAGAACTCCGAGCAGCCTATTCCTCGCCTCTTGGCCGCGACGAAGACTGGAGAATCGCCAGAGTCCACCGCCGCTCATCCCAAACGGATCAGGAGGAATTCGTGGCCCTTCGAGATCCACGCTGCTCTCCTTGTCGAAACCCATAAGGGCATGGAAGGGCTCGGCCACTCCGAGGCCCTGGTGCTCCGATGCTTTCAATCGCGGGCCGACAGCGAACATCGGCGTCGCAACCGCCGTCGCCGGATCGGAATGGCTCACCCAATTTCCCGGGAAGCCGATTGCCAAGCAGTCCTCTGGCAGTTCCGGATCTTCGAGACTCGGATCGACGTCCTCTAGGGTGAGATGTCGGCAGCTCGCCAGTGCTTGGGAAGTCTGGGGATCCAGTACAACGAACCCGAGATCGAACGGGTCAGCATCGCGATCGCCATCTGGCGCCTGTGTCCACCGACGGAGGCCGCCTACGGTCGTCTGTCCCGCCGGTGTCGCCACGTGCAGCGGTCCGTGGCGCGCCTCCTCATCAAGCACATGAGCCGCTGTCACAAGTAGGCGTGTCGTGCCGACTTCAAATAGCAGCGAGGAGCCCACGAAGTTCAGCCGACGCTTTGAATCGAGCCAGGCGAGAGGACGAATCGCCGAGTAGACATCGGCAAGGTGCGCGAGCACTCTATGCTTATAGGTATCCGTCGGCACAGCCGCGAACGCGCTCTCGAAGGCTTCCTGGTTCGCGCGCCTTTTTCGTTTTCTAGTCATAGAGCGTCAGTCCCGGTCGACGAGTCGCCGAGACCAAGTAGCTTAGAGAGTCACGGACCGCAGCGGTTGAAGGAACTCACCTTCAGCCGAGGCCGAGGAGTTTCTTCAACTGCTCTGCCACCCTCCCCGACCGGTATGTGTCGAACTGCTCGTAGACGTCCGGCAGCAGGAGGCTGCCTGAGCCTGTGAAACAGAGGTGCTGGGACACCTCCACGGGACGCGGTCAGCCGTCGCGGCGACGACTCAACCAGGATCGGATGCGCTGTAGCAGAGTCCGGTTTGCGCTACCGTTGGCGTTTCCCCGCCGAACATCCTGTACCGGCCGCTCGGCGCGCGCCTGCGATTCCTTGTGCGCACGGTGCCGCATTCTCCCTTCCGCGATCTGACCCGCAGTCCAGCTTTCCGCCCACTGCACTCCGTTGCGACGAATCCAGTAGTGGGACTCGCACGCGAAGCTCCAGTTGCCGATCGACGGGTTGAGCGAAACGGTCTCGCCATCGAATGTCAGCGACCAGTCAGTAGGACTGATGGGGGTCACGACTTCCTCGCCGCATCCGCAGCAGCAGCAGTGGACCGCCGTCGCGAACGGGATCGAGATGTAGAGAACCCCCTCCTCCAGCGAGCGTGGCACGTACTCCACGAACTCGTGCCGGATGCGCATCCGACGGTTCACGCGCATTCCTCGTTCGTGAGCGTGTTGCCGTCGATGGTGTACGTCGTGTGGTGCTCCTTCTCGAAGTCGAGATAGAAGCCGAGGTGCTTCTTCCACTTGAGCACCGCCAACGCGGCGTTCAACGCGTTGAGGTCGGCGATCTGGATATTGCGGACGTATTCGTTATTGCCGTCGTCCCCGGCGAATGGGATGCGACGACCGTCTAACACGTGCGCTCGCCGGCGCTGCGTACTGCTCGTGACGCGCAGTACACCTCCGAGCCCGCGCTCGGACGCGTAGACTCCCATGCCGACATCCGCGAACGGGACGCCGAACGCCTCGAGGCTCTCGACGAGTTGTCGCCGGACGTCGCCGTTGTCGACACAGAGAAACACGAAGTCCATTTCTCGGAGCTCATCGACGTTGGTCGCGTCGAGGTAGTACGAATGCGCGATGACCCCGCGCTTCATCCGAGCATACTGCTGCTGGAAGTACGTCGCTTTGTCGAGCTGGCGTCGCAGGTCCTCGACGGAAGCCGCACCAGGCGACCGGAACGCATTGTGTTGCGAGAACGAGTCGCGGTCGTAGAGATGGATCTCTTCCACCGGGGTCTTGGCGACGAGGTCGAGCACGTACGACCCCGTCCCGCCAAGGCCCACGACCGCGATTCGTTGCCCGTGCAAGCTCTCCGCGAACGCCCCGATGCCGGCCCGGCTGGTCGCGGTATCCACGTACTCGAACGGCGACTCCGCATCGTCCGCCTCCACGACGCGGAAGGTGCGCGGCGTTGCGGCCGGGTCAATCGCCTGCGCTGGATGCGAGATGATCGCGGCGTAGCGCGTCATCTTCTCGTAGTAGTCCTGGTATCCTGCGCCCGGCTTGTTCGAGAAGGAGCGATGGACGACGATCCCAGGTGCGAGCGTCGACTCGCCGCTCCCGTGCTCGATCTGAGTGATCGGGGAGCCATCGAGGTTGCACGGATGGGCTCCTGCGAAGTAGACGACGTGGGTGCTCGGCCTGACCGTAGCATCGTCGGCGAGGTCCAGCGCGGACACCAGCACGCCGCGCTGGATAACCCGGCCCACCGAGAGGTAGGGGACATCGTGGACTAGGAGGAAGCCGGCCCGCACCTCGATCGCGTAGCCGTCATCTCGAAGCCGCCGCAGGTCAGGGCTACGACTTATCAGTCGCTGTGACATTGAAGATCATCCCGTCCTTGAGCTTGACCATCTGACCCTCGACGAGGGTGCCCTCAGGCTTCTCTCCATGCCCCCGTCGGTACGTGACGGTGTAAGCCGTGTTGTCCCCAGTCGTCCCCTGCGGAAAGGCCAACGCGACGATCTCGGCGAACGACAGCTGCGTCTTCGTTGCCGATGTCGCGCGCCCGTTCACCACGATCGTGAGCGTGCGCACCTCCGGGCCGTGACCGCTGGCTACCTCAGACATCTTCCCGTCTCCTGCTTCGCACTCGAAGCGGCATGGCGGAACCGTGATGTGTCGTGTCCGGGTCGTTCCGTTCGGCCGCGGCACCCGACAGGTCAGCTCGCTGACACACCCCGCCGCGGAACGCTACCTTACGGGTACCGGGCTCGGCCGACGCCGGCGGGCGCGACACTTGCTGCCGTTAACCCACGGGGTTAACGATAATGTAGCCCGCGAACGACGCAGCCGCAAGTGCTTGATTCACCCTTGGGGTGAATCTCTTATTGCCCTTCGGGGTTTCATGGAACTACACTTCAAGAGCCGGAAGCTCGAAAAGTCCTGTTCTGTCGAGCGCGAGTCCGTCCGCATGTGGGGGGCGGAGCGCTCACGCGTCGTGCGTCGACGGCTCGCCGAGTTGGCGGCTGCCGAGAGTCTCGCTGTGATCAGCTGTCTACCCCCTGCCCGGTTGCACCCGCTTTCTGGGGACCGCGATGGCCAATTCGCGGTCGATGTACAGCACCCTTTCCGGCTTGTGTTCGAGCCGTACCAGGACGAGATCCCCTGCCTCGCCGACGGCGGGGTGGACAAGGCGAAGATCACGGCCATCCGCATCCTAGGGGTTGAGGACTATCATGGGCGTTAAGCCAGCCAGGGCATTCTCGCCCGACTACGCCGTACCGCCCGGCGAGACCGTGCTCGAAATTATTGAGTCACTTGGCATTCCTCAGAGCGAGCTCGCGGAACGCACCGGAAGGCCAAAGAAGACCATCAACGAGATCATTAACGGGAAGGCGGCGATCACGCCGGAGACCGCCTTGCAGTTCGAGCGCGTGCTCGGAGTGCCGGCGTCCTTCTGGAACTCACTAGAGCAGAATTACCGCGCCGCGCTCGCGAGAATTGCCGAACGCGAGCGGCTCGAGAAACAGACCGACTGGCTCACCGAGATCCCGGTTAAGGATCTCGTCCGGACTGGGTGGATCGAACGCCGAGAGTCGCTCGTCGAGCAGTTAGAGGACGTGCTCTCGTTTTTCGGCGTGGCCTCAGTCGAAGCGTGGCGGGACGTCTGGGGCGGAGTGCGAAACGCAGTGGCCTTCCGCGAGTCCGCCGTATTCGCCAGTGAGTTCGGGGCTGTCGCAGCTTGGTTGCGCAGAGGAGAACTCGAGGCGCGGCAGACGAGGACCCGACCATTTGACGCGCTGCGATTCAAGAGCGTTCTCAGCGACGCGCGGAAGCTCACACGGGAGGAGCCAGACGTGTTTTGCGATGCGCTCGCATCGTCGTGTGCTGACGCGGGCGTGGTTGTAGTCTTTGTACGCGAGTTGCCGAAACTCAGGGTGTGCGGTGCAACCCGATGGCTTAGTTCGGATAGGGCGCTAATTCAACTCACACTTCGGTATAAGACTGAGGACCACCTCTGGTTCACTTTTTTCCACGAGGCCGGTCACATTCTCTTGCATGGCAAGCGAAGCATTTTCGTTGAGGAGGTCGGCGGCACAGTAAGAGGCGACGCGCGTGCAGAGGCATCCGCCGCTCGCTCGATCGTTGAGGAGGAAGAGGAGGCAAACCGCTTTGCGCGTGATCTCCTCATTCCCCCCGATCGCTACAGGGCATTCGTTCAAGCAGGGGAGTTCAGCGTCGCGTCCATCTACTCATTCGCGGACTCGCTTGGGATCTCACCGGGGATTGTACTGGGGCGACTACAGCACGACGCAGTCGTCCCATATCGAACGAACCTCAATACGATCCTGAAGCGCTCCTTTCGCTGGGCGGACGAGAACGATGAGAGCCACCGCCCGACGTAAGTCGTCCCGCTCGGCGAGCGTGCAGCGCAGGTGAGACTTGGCTGACAGCTAGTATCTTCATTCGATGCGATCGCGCAGGTCAGTCTGCATAGCTCTGCTGAACGCGTTGACCAGCGATGCTCTATGGCCGTGAGTCGGGAAGAGCTCTACGCGGAAGTCTGGGCCGAACCGATGACCAAGGTCGCGGCCCGATATGGAGTCTCTTCGAGCTCTCTCGCTCGCATCTGTGAGCAGCTGAACGTGCCGCGTCCGGCACGCGGCTACTGGGCACAGCTGGACGTCGGGAAGGCGCCAGCCAAGCCGGCGCTCGCGGACGCACGACCCGGTGACGCGCTTGAATGGACGCGAGGTGATGAGCCCAAGCGCGTCTCACGCGCCCTACCGAAGCCGCCTGCGCCGCCTTCGCCCATTCCACTCCGTCCGAGGACGCCCCGAGGGCAGGTGCACCCGCTGATCGTGGGTGCCCGAGAGCACTTCGACGGGGCGCGGCAGTCGGACAGCGGCCACCTTCGACCGGCCAAGCGGCTGCTCGTCGACCTGTTCGTCTCGAACGACACGCTCGATCGCGCGCTCACCACGGCGAACACGCTCTTCACCGCATTGGAGCGGCACGGATACGGGGTGGCCTTGGCGCCCCGTGATCAACACCTTCGGCGCCCGGCAGTCGATGAGCGAAGCGGCGGCGGTCGCGATCGGGGTGGCTACGGGAGCTGGAGCCCTGATCGGCCGACGGTCGTGTACGTCGGCACGGTGGCAATCGGCCTCACGCTGTTCGAGGTTAGCGAGGACGTGGAGGTCCGATACGTCGATGGCAAGTACGTTCCCGTCACCCAACTTCCTGTAGCGAGACGGCGGGGCTCCTACGCACACGACGCGTGGACCCACAAGCGCGACATGGCTAGCGGGAAGCTCTGCCTGCGAGCATCATCGCCGTACGCGGTCGCAACGTGGGAGAAGGATTGGCGTGAAGCGAGGAAGGGCGAGCTCGCATCGAAGATCCCGGACATCGTACAGGAGCTCGAGTCCGCGGCCGTGACCGTCGCGAAGCTCGTTGAAGAAGGAGAACGACGCGCGGAGGCCCAGCGGCAAGAGTGGGAACGGCAGCGGGAGCAGTGGCGGCGCGAAGAAGCGGAGCGACGCCGCGCGCAGCATGTGAAAGAGAGTCGTGAGCAGCTCGCCGCGCTCATCGAGGCATGGAGCGCGGCGAAGCAGGTCGAGAGCTTCTTCGAGGATGCAGAGAGGCGCGCGGCGCTTCTCGGTGACGACGAGCGCGCCGTGCTGTTGGACCGGGTGAAGCGTGCACGCGAGCTTCTGGGCAGCGTCGACGCCTTGCAGCGCTTCGCGACGTGGAAGGCGCCGGACGAACGGTGAAGGCATCGTCATCCTAGCGGGGCCTGACGACCGTACTGAGCGAGAACCGGACAAGGCTCTCCGGAAGGATTCGACGTCATCAGCCGGGCCGCTGCCGCCCGCGCTGCCGGCTCGCGGTGCCTCCTCAACGTGACCTCCGTTCACGGGCGCGTCGCCGGGGATCGGTCCTCGAGTCGCTCGTGCCCTTTGTGGCTATTCCGTACTGCCAGACAAAGCTCGATTTCGCGCGCAGACTGCCGCCAGGGGGCTCGGCTGGGCGCGCTCGGCGTGGTGCTCGGTTTCTGGCACTGCTTCACTGGGGGCAGAGTCCGCGTGCTGACGCTCGCATAGCATCCGGGGCGGTCGCCAGAGCCGCCGACGCTATAGCGGGTTGCCCGGCGCGCCGCCCTGGCACTGAGGACAGCGGCGCTGCCAGATGTCCGTGCCATTCGCGCCGTACTCGTTGCCACAGCGCTGGCAGCGGAGAAGGTACGTCAGGGCGTTGTGATCCGATCCAGGACGACCGGTGGCGCTCAGCACCTCCTGCTGGTTCCGGTTGACGTAACCGGGCTGTGTCGTCCTCGCAGCGCTACTCCGACCGGCCGGCTCTGACCTGCGCCTCTTCACCGACCCACCTGACGTGGGCCTCGGCTGACTCAAAGCTCGGGAATCGTCGCGATCGGCACGCGGGCAGACGATGTAGCCCTCGCGCCAGCTACCGTCTCGCCTGAACGGAGCCGTCCCGAACCTCGCGACCTCGGTGTCTGTACCACGCTCCAGCGCGAGGCCGGCCATGCCCGCGACGATCGCCTGTAACTCATCGTGGGTGGGTTCACTATCGACGATCAGCGAGTAGCGCTCCTCGAGCGCGCCGTACCACGCGCGAACGTCTCCGGCGGTCGAACGCGACTTGCCCGGGAGAGGTGCGATTCTCAGGGTTCGCCACGCCGCGGTCGGGAAGGTCTCCGCCACCGTCGGGCCGCCCGATGACGCCAGCGGGAATTCATCGCCCAGGAGCCGCCAACCGGTGGCCGTGAGCCAGTCGAATACGTCGATCGAAAAGGCGACGTACCCCAGCCAAGTGGCGGGCAGACAGTGGCCGAGCTCTCCCGTCTTCGCCGGCGTCGCGAGTGCTCGCTCGCAGTGTCGGGCGTGCAGGAGCCCCGACGCTGGGTCCTTCCAGCCTTGGGGTCCGTCGATCAGCAGGTACGTCGCCTCATGGGCCTGCGCGACGGCCTGCACTTCACGCGCGAGGGTTGCAGGCGTGGGGACGCTACGCCGGCGCAGACGCTCGATCGTGACCGTGATGGTGTCACGGCTCCCTCTGAGCACCACCAAGCCGTTGTCCTCATAGGATCGGTACGCCAGGTCGAGCGAAACGACGGTCACAGGGAAGACTCGCCAATCCGGGGGTTAAGCATGCAGAGGAGCGACGCGGATCCCAGTGTTAGCCTCGCGCGCCTGCCTTGCATCACGTGTCCGCTGGCGTCACTGGCTGCGGACGAGGTCTCCGGCGGCACGGTGGCCCGGTGGCCCGGCGGCACGGCGGCACGGCGGCACGGCGGCACGGCTGCCAACGCTGAAGGCCGCGGTGTCGTCGTTGCTCGGCCTCCCGTGGCCACGCTGAAGCCGCCGGCCGGAACGTGCCTCACGAGCCGGAGGCCGGTCGCTCTTCCTCGATGAGGAACGGCGCTGCCGCCTTCGGGATACTCGGGTAGTGGTAGACGCCCCGCTCTCGGTAGCTGACGGACCGAACGACGTTGGCGAACACCCGGTGGAACTGCGCCTTCGTCATCTCAAAGGTGCCATCCGGCGTCACGACGCGGAACCGCTCGTCATCCGCCAGTGGCTCGATGACAGCTGCCCGGAATGTGAGCCGCGTGGCGGTATAGCAGGCCACGACCACCCCCCCGCTCGCGCACTCGCTTCGGCTGGTGAGATGGAGCTCACGCCGTTGCGCCACGCCCTCGCGGGCCTGGTCCTCCGTCGTCACGCCGTACGTGTAGGCAATCTCGAAGCCTTCAGCTGATCGGGCAGCGCGATCGACGTTCGCCAGGAGGGCGAACTCATCCCACACATCCGCGTATCGCGCGGCGAACCGCGTGGCCGCGAACCCGGTCACCCGGCGATCCGCCCCCCATCGCTGCCACTCGGGCTTTGGCAGCAAGCAGTGGTTGCATGGGTGCACGTTGCGAATGAAGCGGCGAACGACCTCCTGCTTCGCCCATACACGGTAGTTGGTATACCCGTCCTTGACGTCTGCGAGATGCGCGATGTGCCATCCGGCCATGTTCGCCGTCGGCGGGCAGGTCGCGGAGACCTCAAAGAGGTGCGCCGGCATCGTGGCCACCACGTCCCCCATCGCACCGGGTGCAACCCGAACTTCCTGGAAGAGCGCCGCATGGGTCCACCACGCCGGCGCATTGTCGGTCGCCTTAAAACGCACGCCCTCGTCAGTCTCATACACAGCCCCGCGCTCGGTCCCGCGCACCTGCCGGAGCAGATGCAGCGGGTCCGGCGTCCCGAGGAACTCCACGAGTGCACGGTGAAAGTCGGCCACCGCGGCCGGCTCCGGCAGATTCGGTACGATGAACCGCTCGTAGAGCTCCTCCAGCGGTCCGTGGAACGCGTCGGGCGCGCGCAAGAGCTGCCGGCAGGTGTGGACTGCGGTGCGCGCCTCGCGGGCAGTGTGGATCAGCAGCACGATTGCTTCAGCTCACGGGATGCTGCGAAGGCCGGCTGACGCTACCTCGCTGTTGTGCTCGACGAAGGCAGTGACGCCGTCGACGATGCGCTTGGCATCGACCCGACTGACTTCCGCGCCGTGGTGCGTGACTTGATTCCGGCGGTCCCAGAGGTTCGCGAGGGTGTACCCATCGGTGCCGCGCGGGAACCGTTCGGGTGGGAGCTTCCTCAACAGCGCGCGACAGTTGTCCTCGCGGAGCACTCCTGGCCCGGACACCGTGCGCGCAACCACCTCCAGTTCGCGCCACGCGATCAGCGCGGCCACAGTCGCGTCCGTCTCCAGGTACGAGCGCGCCAGGTCCAGCCGGTCGGTCGTGTTGAGGGCCTTCGCGATGCGCAGGGCTCTTCGCTCCTGCACCCACTCATCACGGTGAAAGCGGCCGTGGTGCACCGGGTCCGCGTGCTTGCGGGAGTATGCGAGGCGATACCAAGTCCAGAGCGCGAACTCCGCATCGACGACCGTTCGGATGCCGGGGGTTGCCCAGCGCCTGCGCGCCCACTCTCGCAATTCCGTGCAATAGTCGATGTAGAACGTGGGCACTGTGGGGCCCGTGACGTACAGCTGGCTCGCCAGGTGATGGCTGCACATGGCGAAGCGGTCCGGATAGACGTGGTGTAGCACGAGCGCCGTGAGGCTCAGCTCACGAAAGGCGTTGACCAGGGCAACGATGATCTCCCGCCGATACTCCACGCTCCGGAGGTCGCGGATCAGCGCCGCGACGGGGCGCTCACGGTCGTTCATCTTTCGATCAAGCTCCTCCCGATCCGGCTTCGTCCAGTCCTGGACGAACGGCAGGCTCACATCGAAGATCGCCAGGACGTCGTCGACCGTGATCGAGCGTGAGCCCAGACCCACAGGGGCGAAGCGCTCTTTGATGTCTTGGAAGCCGACCCCGAACGTGGTGCCGTACTTGTCCTGAAGTGCTTCCGGGAATCGGAGGAAGTAGTCGCCCAAGTCCAACGTGTCGCTCATGGGTCCGTGTGAGCAGTGGTGGTAGGACGGGGGCTTGCGTCTCGCGATTCGCCATCGCAGCTCGTGGGCTGCGCCGGTGATTGGTCGCGCACGCGCCCTTCGATGCGGGCACGCCAGCTAGGCGACGCAGTGCGGTGGAGAGTGCACCGGCGGTGTGCCGTCGACTGACCAGCGTCAGGCGGCGCTGAATCGAGCGCTTCGTTCTCATGCGGGTTCCGGTCGAAGTAGGTCCCACCGGCCGCGCCATCCTTCGAGACGCGCAGCTGAGATCGCGTGGTGGCTCGACGCGTCGTTCCGCGCCCGGTGACCACCGTTCGTGCGTAGGTACGCGGCGTGCGCCTCGTAGATGTCCCTCCGCACCCACTCATCAGGCGCGATGAACACCGTGTGCGGTGACGCACCGAGATCCACGAACATCCAGAAGGTGGGTACGGCGGGCGGCATCGGAGTCTCACGGCCACTGGTCACGGTGGGCTGCCAGGTGCCACTCCGCTTCGACTTCACACGGACACGGACGCGGGCTCCCGTCTCAGCGACTCCCTCCAGGAACGTGACGCCCCCGTCAGTCACCTCGTGAACCGTCCACCCTCGCTGCTCCAACTCGGAGCGCACGTAGGCGCGCCCCTGGACCGCCGGGCCGATTGTATCGACGGGTCGTCGACTCATACGCTGCTCGTCGGGTACGGGGAAGACCTGCGTGCGAGATGGAACGGGGAGGTCGGCTGCGATGCAGTCGCGGCCTCAGGAACGGGCGTCATGCGCAGTGCTCAGGGTGCGCTGGGTGATCAGATCATCGAGCTCTCGACACTGGCCACCCCGGTGGATCATCGCGTGACAGTTCGCGCAGACGACCGCGAGGTCCGCCAGCGTCGTGAGCCTGGGGCCCTCAAGTTCGGCGAGCGGCCATCGGTGGTGCACGTGCGCGAACCCAGCTCCGAGCGCCCCATAGCGCGCGGCGAAGTCGAAGCCGCATCCAGGCACCTCGCACTGCAGTCGCCCCTCGGGATCGGCTTCCTGTACGGCGGCGAGCTTCGCCGCCCGGAGCGCACGCTCGCGAGACCGATGCGCGACTAGGCCTTTCCGCACGTGGCCCTCGACCGCCGCGAGCTCGGGATCATCCATAAGCGAGACCGGCCGCAACTGCTCCACATGCGCGGTCCAGGCTATCTCAAGTGCGGCTGCGGTGGTGGGCCGGATGGCGATGCCCGATCGCGGGGTGGCCCACGGCACACCTGTCAGCGGGCCCTCGGTGGCCGATGCGACATCGAGCGGCGGCTCAACCGCCGGGTCGAGGAGCAGCGCGTCGAATCCCACCCCGACATACCAGGCTGACTCGCCGCGAGCACGGCGCTCCGTCTGCCAGTGCAGGTCCTCATGACTCCCGCGGGTCACCCAGCCGGATGCAACCACTCCGCGCGGTACGCGCCCTTGCCGGAGCAGGAAGATTCGGGAGCCGGCTGGGATGCCCTGCGAGTTGCCGCAGCTCCAGGAGACCCACGGGCGCTCGTCCCGGGCGAACGCCGCGAGCTTCTCGTAGGATGCGTCGACGGAGCCGCGCCCGCCCCCGGGATTCCAGGTGAGCAGGTACGCGAACGGGCGTGAGTCGGCAGCCCTGCCCTCGCGGCGCTGTGCGCGACGCGTCATCGGCCCGGCGCCCCGGTGTTTGGGAGGTGCCCCCATCCCGGCACGAACCGACCGGCGGCTCTCTCTGTCATTGGCGTACACGCCCGATCACGACCGCATACGAGGCGTCGTCTTCCGCGATGCGCAGGAGCGCCGTCGCCCACGCGGCCTGCTTCGGTCGAATGGAGTCCCCGGGCCCCTTGTACTCGACGAACCGGAACTCGGTGGCTCCAGGACGCCAGGCGACGACGTCCGGATGCCCTCCTGAAGGCCCGAGATCCAGGTCGGGGAACCGGGATCGGAGCGCGCGGTCGTGCTCCCAGACGTTCGGCAGGCGCTCCCGCAGCTCGCTCCGCTTGATGCAGAAGGGCTGCCAGGACGGCACGTGGGGAAAGCCAGACCATTCGCTGATCCAGTAGGCGGTATAACCGGCGGTCCTGAACCGTGCGACGAGTTCCACCTCACCACAACTGTAGGGGCATCCGCTGTCGGTCCCGGCGAGGAGCGGCCGCTTGTTCCACGTGTCCGCCGCAGCCGCGGCGGCATGCTCCCACCGCGCCTGCCAATCAGCAGTCACGTGAAATGCGCGGAACTGGGCCTCCAAGTGCCACGTCAGGAGGTCGCTCCCCTGGGACAGATGGCTCCGATAGGGCACCGACAGGGGCTCGAGCACGTCGAGCCAGCTGGGCACCCCTCCGTCGCTCGCACCCAGACTGCGGGAGGGCGACGGCCGGACGCCCCCTTGACGCACTGTGGGCGCCGTCCGACGATCAGCTCGGATGGTGTGGCGGTCGCACGCACGCTGTGAGCCGAGAGAGCCATGTGCGCCGCGGCCGGCCTGCTGCAGGGTCTCGGCGGTCTGCACGCGGACCATCCGGCCGCTGGCACCGATCACCACGGTCGGGGAGTAGCCGAGCGCTCCCACGGCGGAACGCACCGCGTCGGCAAATGCGTTTGCCGAAGGCACGTCGGGCGGGACGTCGACGTCGACCGAGCCATCTACGCGCGATGTCACGCGCCACCCGTGGCGGGCGATGAGCGCAGCGCGAATCTGCCTCCGATGTAGCGGATCGTCGTGTCCCACTCACATGCTCCGATTCGAGGACCTCTCCTGACGCAGCCGCGCGACGGGCTGTAAAGCTGCCCACCTCTGCACGACACGCATGGCGGCCGTGCAACGCCTGACATGGGAGTTACGGGTGGGAGCGTGGAATGCGGAGCGCGTGGCCGCGTTCCTCCGCGCGCCTCCGCATGCTGCCGGTCGCGTCGTCGCGGCCGACAATGCCGACGCGCCACTCAGGTTCGGTATGGAGCGGCTACGCCTCGACGGCCTGCTCCGCCTCCCCTTCTGGCGGCATCACCAGTCCACGCGGATAGGCAGGCATCGTCGGCAGGATCCCAGGTGGCAGAGGATCCCACCAGTCGGCGTATGCGACGGGCAGATAGCCCTGCTCCGCGATACCGAGCATCTCGGTGTACCAACCGACGTACGCCCAGTCGCGGCCGACCGCCGCCGCCGCAATCTCCGGGAAGCGTTCGACGAACTTGTCGGCCAGCACACGCGCCGAGTCGGTGCGGGCATCCTGCCACCCGAAGTACTCGTTCTCCATCCCGGACGTGTAGTGGGCGGTGAGCGCGGTGAAGTCGCGCGCCATCGCCCCGTGCGTGCGGAGGATGTTGGACGCGGGCGTCACGTTGCAGCGCCAGTACCCGCCGGACGGCGACATGCCGGGCATGACGCGCAGCCGCTGGTAGCCGCGCTTGTGCAGCTCGTGCACCATCGAGAGCACGCGCTGGCCGCGCCGTACGGAGGAGTCGGGGTGGTGGTTCGGCACCTGGTCAGGCCGTCTCGTGGTCAGGCGCGAGGTGCGCTGCGGCCATGGCGTCACGGAGCATGCGCACCTCCGCCGCGTGGCCCGCGAGGCCGGCGTAACGACGGTGCCGCACGCCGGCGTGGCGGAGACTCGGGTGCACCAGGGTCACAGCGGTGGTGCACAGGCCCTCAACCCTGGGGAAAGTGACGCCGGTCCGCACTGGACCGGCCGCGTCGAGGTGCCGGAACCCCCGCCCTTCCGTCCAGGGTGCCAGCTCGGGGGAGAGCGTGCCCACAATGGGCGGGACGTGCACGCCCAATGTGAGGAGGAGGGCCGGCCGCTGCGCGCGGAGCTGCCCGAGCAGGAATGCGCGGCAGTGCGCCACAAAATCGGCATCCGTAGCGCCAGGGAACACGCCGGTCGTCGCGGTGCCGGCGCGCAGCCCCATGAACAGGTTCGTGAAGAAGCACCGCTCCAGGGCGATGCCGACCTCGCACAGCAGGGCGCGCACGTTCCGCCACGTCGGCATCGTTTCCCGCTCGGCGCCGAGCCCCAGCGACTCGCGGTACCCGGACTCCGAGTGGAAGTCGTGGCCGAGCACCATGACGCCGCCGACCGGGAAGTCGGGCAGCCGGTCAGCACCTGCGCCCCACAGGCCGTACCCGCCCGGGAAGAAGGCGCGCCCCGGGATGGGCGCCGGCACGGAGACAACACCCGCGGGATAGCCTGTCGGCGGGGCGTGCGATCGCCAAAGTCGCTCGGCCGGGTGCACGTAGGTCATGCAGAAAGGGGATAGGACTCGCCTGGGCGCCGACGTCGGCAACGGCGATTGTAGGGTGCGGATCACCGATCGGTAAGCTCGGCAGGGGCGTCTGGACCCCCGAACCGGCTTCCCCGGCCCGTCAAGCGCGCGGGGGCGGTCTGCGCCGCAGCGTGGCTCGGGTCCCCTCCTTCCCCCGGTTCTGCGCGTACGCCATCTGCGCGAGGTACTTCGCGTCCGCTGCGGTGACCCGCTCCTCGGCGAAGTGCGAGGCCATGGCCTCGAGGTCCTCGACCTCCTCCGCGACTCGAAGGTCGCTCCCGACGTACGGTGCGGCTGCAAGGGCGGCCTCGGCGAGCAGGTGTGCGCCCTGCTGGAAGTCGCCGGCCTCGCGCGCCCGGAGCGCCGCATTCCGCGCAGCGGCAGCCTGCAGCAGCACGCGCTCGCGCACGATCGTGGGCTCGGCCACGCCCGTTGCGCCGAGCGTGGGCGCGACCGGCAGGCGAATCTCCTGACGCTCGATCCCCCCATCGGGGAGCACGACGTGCGCGTGCACCACGAGCTCCCCAACCGCCGGTGGCGCCCACGCTCCCGGCACTTCGCCGGGCGGGAGCGGCACGAACAGCTCCACCAGCAGCGCCCGCGGCTCGCGCGCGTACAGGTCGCCCAGCTCCACGCGGGCGCCATTGGCATGCGGTGCCGTGGGGTAGTCGTGGTGCACGCGAACGAGCCGCACCGCGTCGGCGGCGCGCATGTCCACCGCGACATTCTGCGCCGCGAGCGACAGCAGCCCGTCGATCTCCTCGCCGAACACGTCGGCCGCCTGGTCGGGCCGCTCGATGTAGTACGTGCTGCCGCCTCCGGCGTCTGCCATCGCGCGCAGCAGCGCCTCGTCGTAGCCCTCGCCGAAGCCGATGGTGGTGGTCGTGATGCCCTGCTCCCGCGCGGCCCGGCACATCCCGATCAGCGTCGCGGGATCCGTGATCCCCGCGTTCGCGAGGCCGTCGGTCAGGAGCAACACGCGGTGCATGCCGCCCGCATCCGCCTGCGCAATTCGCTGCGCCGACAGCGTGCGACCGACCAACTCACGGCCACGGAGCCAGCCGCCACTCAGATTCGTGGAGCCGCCGGTCTCGATCTGCTCGATCTCGCGCGGGAGCGCCCGCTGTGCGTCGCCGGTCGCCGGCTCCGCAACCGTGGACACCTGGTCGGCGTAGGCCACCACCGAGACCACGTCCTCGGGTCGCAACCGGCGCACGAGCATGGCGGCGGCCCGCCGTGCCGCATGAAGCGGCTCACCGCTCATGGAGCCGGAGCGATCGAGAACGAGCGAGAGGTTGAGCGCGGCGCGCCCTGGCTCGGTGCCCGGGTCGGCGGAGAGGGTGAGCAGCGCGCGCACCACGTAGCCGGCACAGGTGCCGTCGGGGGCGGGAACGAGGTCGTAATCGGCGACGAGCGTAGTCTCCACGAGCGACTCTCCAGGGGTGGGAGGACGCCCCCACGATACGAGACCCCACCGACAGTCGATCGCCGCGCCCGCGCCCGCTCCCGGCGTCAGCCGGTCAGTGCCCGGACCCGCGCGAGCTCGTCCAGCATGGCCGCGCTGCCGACACCCAGCTGCGCGTCGCGCAGGCGCCGGGCGTCCTCACGAGTCACCGGCTCGCTGTGCGCCGCCGGGTTGCGGGCCTCGCTCAGCTGGCGGAGGATCGGCGGGAGGCTCGTCGTCACCCACGCCGCGTTCGCGACGTGGCGCGACACCGCCGCGCGGAGGTCCAGATTCTCGCCGAGCGCCTTTCCTAGGGCGCCGAGACTGGGCGCCTGCCGCTCGAATACGTCCACCGGGCGGCCATCCATGTTGACGCGCCGCGCACTGGGCGAGAACCGATGTGCCACGGCCCCGAAGGCGAGCCCGAGGTGGACCTCATACGCCTTCGCGAGGTTGACGATCACCGGCGAGAAGTCGAATGCCGGGTCGGCGCGGTGGTCGCGGAAGATCTTCTCGGCGGTGGCCACGAACTGGCGCGCCGCCGGATCGAGCGCCAGCCAGGTCGCCTCGCCCAACACGTCGTCCCGAAGCGACGCCGCGACCGCACCTACGCCCGAGAGCTCCGCGTCGAACTCCACCCACGGGCGCCCCTCGGTCAACCGGAGCCGGGTGCTGTGATCGAACCACCGTGCCCCATCGTCGCGGGTGACGAGCAGCGGCAGCTCCACCATCCCGCCGTAGAGCGACACCGGACGGCCGGCGTAGCGCGTGTTCCGCAGCTTCCGCAGCTCGGCGACGACAGCCCGCGTGTCGTCGAGCACCACGCGGCGGATGTCGAAGAGCAGGAACCAGCAGTCGCAGTGCACCTCATCGGTGTAGACGCCGGCTGGCAGATGCGCCCGTTCGCCCGGATGGAGCCTGGGATCGTCCTGTGTGACCTCGCCGACGTGCGCCACGTAGAGCGACCGGTAATCGGTGAGGTACAGCTGCACCTCACGATCCGGGGCGAGCGAGACCTCGTGGTCGCCCGGCGATGTCACCCCAGCGGCAGCGCGCAGATGATCGTCCACGGCCAGGATCTCAGCCAGGTGCGGGAGCGGCTGCTGCCGGTGCGGCGAGCGCATCTTCCCCCACCAGACGTACACGTCATCCTCGTCGTGGTCCGCCCCCTCGCCCGCCGCGTGCGCCTGCGCGAGCGCCAACAGGTGGCGCGCGGTCGCCTCCATGGAATCCGGCAGCCGCAGCGGATCCCAGACGGTCAGGAGATGCGGTGTCGGCGCGCCTTGCACAGGCGCCGTCACGTGGCGCCTGCCGGCGTCGTTCCCGGGCTGCTCCACGGTTCGTCCAGACTGGCGAGCATCGCGTCGACCCGTTCCACGAGGGCCTGGCGCACGCTGTCGGGCCCGAGGACCTCGACATCTGGCCCATACTGGAGGAGGTGCCGAACCGCCCAGTTGATGTCGGCGAGCGGATGCTCCAGCGTCAGCGACCCATCGTCGTCCAGCGGCCTACCCTCGCGCTCCGCCACCCAGCGCGCGACGCGCGGCCCGTACCGAACGACGAGCGTCTCCGGCGGCGCGTCGGTGACGAAGGCCCGACCTTCGCGGAAGACCGCGCGCACGTCGAAAGACTCCGGTACGGTGAACGGTTCCGCCAGGGCCACGGCGGACACCACGCGGTCGATCCGGAACACACGTAGCGCGTCGCTCGTTTCGCAGCGTGCGACCAGGTACCAGGCGCCCGACGCGACCACGAGCGCATACGGCGCGACGATTCGCTCCGATGCGTCGCTGACCTCGGCTTTCCGGTACGCCAGCTGCACCTTGTGGCCGTTCAGACGCGCCTCGCGGAGCACGGCGAGCGTCGCGGTGCCCGCGGCGTCCAGCGGGGCCGCCGGACCGGCCGTCGAGACGTCGAGCGCCGCCGCTGTCGCCCGGGTGCCCAGCGCCTCCCGGAGCCGCGCCCGCGCCCCGTCGATCGCGCGCTGCCCCTCCGCGGGTCGCTCGGCCGCGAGCACCGCGAGTCCCAGCTCGAGCGCGCGGAGCTCCGGCACCGTGAGCCCCATGGGGCGCAGGAAGTGGTTCGTGTGCACCTCGGCGGTCTCGGTCTCGACGAAGATCGAGAGCCCGTCGACGAAACCGCCTGGCGCGTCGAAGCGCGAGGAGAGCGACTGCAGGTCCCGCAGCCGCGTGCGCTCGTCCACCCCCGCGTGCTGGGCGAGCTCCGCGATCGGGTGCGGCTCGCCGTCGGCCACGTGCGGCACGAGGTCGAGGATGCGGCGCAGCTGTGCGGCGGCAGTGTCCGGCGTGCGCCGGCGGTCCTCCGTACGCGGTCCGGTGCGAGGGGCCGGCGGGTTGTGGGGCGGGATCATGGCGCGTCCCCCGTCACACCGGCACCGCGGGACGAGGCTCCTCCATGCACGCGCCATGTCCGCTGCAGCTGCTCGCGGTACGCGTCCACGAGTGCCGGCGGTGCGACGGGTCGCGCCTCCCCAGCGAACGTCAGCAGCCACCGCACGAAGGCCTCCCGTCGGCGCACACGAAAGCGACGCCGCGCGATGCCCGCCCCGTCGACCGGCTCGCCCAGTCGGAGCGCCGGCAGCGTGGCGCCCGTCTCGGCTCGGAACTCCACGACCGCGACCTCCTCCTCACCGTCCCCGAGCTCCCACGGCTGCCGCGCCCGCGCGTGATCGCGCAGGCGGAACGACGCCGGCACCTCGAAGTCCGGTGACTGCGGCCGCTTTCCGTGGGAGGACACCTCGGAGATGCGGCTGACGCGGAAATTCCGCAGCCCCGCGGTCCCGTCGCCGCGTGCCGGATCGCGCGCCGCGAGGTACCAGTGGCCGCCGAGGAAGAACAGCCCCCACGGCTCGACGGTACGCGTCGTGGTTTCGTCGCGCTCCATTGCGCGGTACTGGAATGTCACCGTCTTGCGCGCGAGGAGCGCCTGTCCGAGCGCGTCCAGCACCGCGGGATCGGACGCCGCGCGTGGCGGGAGGAGCGCCACGTCCTCGCCCGCACCGGTGTCGAGTGGGAGGTCGAACGCGAGCTTCCGCACCGCGTGTCCCGCATGCTCGGCCAGCGCGGGATCGCCGAGCGCCCGCGCGCGAGTGGCCGCCGCGGCAATCGCGCCGAGTTCCTCCGGCTCGAAGGCCAGCACGCGAAGCGACTGGTAGCCCCAGCGGTCGATCCGCTGCGGAGCGGCGGACGTGGTGCGGCCGCGCGCTGCACCCGATCCGCCCACCGCGTCCGCGACAGCCAGGTATGGGAGGTAGAAGTCGGCCTTCCGCAGGCGGTAGCCGGGTTGCTCCTCGCCGGGTACGGTCTCGATCGGCACGCCGAAAGCGCGCAGCTCGTCCTTGTCGCGCTCGAACATGCGCAGCCGTGCATCCAGCGCGCGTGCCTCATCGCCGTAGGCAGGGACGGCGCGGGCCAGATCGTCGAACGTCGCGGGCCACTGGTGGGCGAGGAGCGCCGCCAGCAAGTCGATCCACCGCTGGATCTTTGGCGTCTCGCGCTGGGAGCGCGTGCCGGACGCACCGGATGGTGGGTCGGATGGTGTATCCGATCCGTCGACCGGAGCAGGAACGTGTCGCACCATCTGCGCTCTCCGGGCCAGGGGTGCGCGTCGCACGCCGATGGGCGGGCGCAGGCGCGAACGGGGTTGTTGCGCTCCGGCAGGCCAGCCGTGCGCGCCGGGCTGAGAGCGGCGGCACTGGCTCTAGGCGCATTCCGCCACGGTGCGCAGGACGCGACGCCGCGGCGGAATGCGTCAGCAGCCCACGTCGGCGGCGTCGGCGATCAGGGTGCGGTACCGGGCAGGATCGAACTCGGCGCCTGACGCGGTGAGGTATCGACGCCAGAACTCTCGCGCCGCGATCCCGCGCGGCGACGACACGTCGGCGCCCGCCACGACGACGCACACGCCCTTCAGGTCAGGCAGACGGCCCTGACTTTTCGCGTCGGCGACCCACCCGGCGTCTGGAATGCCACCCGCCTTCTCCATGTTCAGCGTGTGGGTGGCGTTGAGCATGTCGGACACCAGGAGCAACGTGGTGCGGCGGTCACGCGCGCTGTGCGCGTAGTCCGACGCCCGCTGCAACAGGGCGAGAATATCGGTCGACAGCACGGGGCGCGCAGGATCCGGCTCGAAGAACCCCTCGGCCATCATCCGTGCGCGTTGCTGGAACTGCGCCAGGCGACGCTTCTCGTTCCCGCTCGGCGCGTTGGCATTCCGGGCCATTGGGGCGTCGTCCGTCCACTGTCCGGCGCTGTCCGAACGCGATCGGTACGTCTCGACGATCGTCAGCCGATCACCGAACGTCAGCTGGCCGACCAGACTGTTGACCAGGTCACGCCCCTCCTGACGGCGCGTGGGCGTCAGGGAGCCCGAGACGTCGACTCCAACGATGTAGAGACGCGACGGGCGTACGGCCGACGCCGTCGACGTCGTCGTGTCCGGCGCCCCGACATCGGACTCCGCCCGGGAAGTGGAGCAGGCGCTCCCGGTCAGCGCTGCGACCAACGCGGACGTGAGGACGGCGACCTGGCCCGGCCGTAGCGGGATACGCGGAATCACGACAGCACCTTCAAGCAACGGGTTCCACAGCGCGCATCTGGCTGATGCGCGGCGCAATCTGGGCGAGACGCGCGATCAGGTCGTTCAGCTCCTGCACGAGCCGAGCGAACTCCGCCGGCTCCGTGAAGGCGAGCGACTCGTCGATCGGCGGCAGCTCGAGGACGGGCGGCTCGTCGAAGGCCCGGATGTTGGCCGGGTCCAGGCCCCGGCGGCGGGCGTTCTCGCCGCGGAAGAGCGGGAGCACGCTCTCGAGTCGCTTGAGCTTCGACTCCCAACCGCGCATGGGGTGGGCGCGGAGCAGATGCTGGACGTGACCGATCGACCCGTGCGCCTGACTGACGGCGGTGCGCGACTCCGCGTCGACCGTGACGAGCTCGCGACGGAGCTCGTTGCACCGCTCCCGCAGCTTCACGAGGTCCGGGTGCTCGCCCTTCCCGTCGCCGAGGTCCGCCTTCGCGTTGCCGAACCCCAGCATCGCCGCGGTGGCGATCAGGCCCAGATTGAGGAGGGCGATGGACCAGTTGTTGAGCTGCACGGTGCGCGCGTACGCGGCCGCGTCCTGGTGACGCTGCAGCGCCTCTTCCCGCAGCTGGACCCGGGTGAGCGCCTCGTTCATCCCGTTCCGATCCCGACTTGCCTGCGCCTTGGTGAAGTCGGCACGGGCGGACGCCAGCGCGATCGAGTCCTGCGCGACCCGGGAGTCCGCCGTGGCGGCAATCTGACCGCGGGACAGCGCAAGGAAGCCCAGCACGCACAAGACCCCGAACAGCGAGATGGCGACCGAAACACCGTGTTGGCGGCGATGCGTGCGGACCACACCCAGCGACAGCGGGTGATCGTCCTCGCGCAGGGTAACCAGCGGGCGCAGCGACTTGCCGAACTGCTTTCCGAGCAGGACCAGGACGATCACGGCGACCGCGGCGACGAGGCCCGCCTCGACGTTCCAGACGAGATTCCGCGCGAACAACTCGAGGCCCGCCAGCCAGCTCGCATCGTCGATGTTCTGCGCCGCATTCGCGCCGGCCTGCTCGAGCGTCGCGTCGAGTGGCAGCAGGAGCCGGAACACCGGGAAGTTCGCGAAGAACTCCACACCCGCGAGCAGGGCGGCGCAGATCCAGAACACCGGGTTCGGGACGAACGCCGCGTAGCGAACCGGATCGACCTTCGCCGCCTCCACCTCACGGCGCAGCTTCTCGATGCGCGCGCCCCGCTCTGCCAGTTCGTGGCTCACGGTTTCGAGCCGCGCGACCCGACTACGCAGCACGCCGACGTGCTCTCCGAGCTGCTGACTCGACTTCTCGATCGCATCCTGCATCTTCGTGCGAACGCGGAGCTGCCAGTCGCGGAACGTCTGCGCGCAGCGCTTCGCCAGGACCTGCTCCGGCTGGAGCGGTTCGGTCCGCGGGACGTCGTGGCGCGGCAGACCCTTGTCAGCCCATGCGTCCGCCCACTCGACCGCCTGCTTCTCGATGCCGCCGACCTCCCGCTCGAACCAGTAGTCGGTCTTCTTGGTGATGGCGTGCACGCCTGACGCGGCCCCGTCGCTGTCGGCGAGCGGATCGTCCACGACGATCGGCCGGGCACCGTCCAGCGAGACGGTGGTGATCACCGGCAGCGGGGGCGAGCCAGTATCCTCCGAGCCGCCGTCGCCGTCGACGGCACGGCTGCCCTGCTGCCGGTAGGCCTCAGACAGACGCGCGTCGCCGGGTCCGGGGCCGGCAGCGGGGCCCGGCGCCGGGCTCCGCGAGTCAGCCGCGCCGTTATGCGGGCCATGGCCGTTGCGCCGTCGGTCGAACAGGCTGCGGAACGCGTTCGCCGGTCGGCGGGCGGTGGAGTCGTCCGTCATGGATCCCCAGGTGCGGCGGCACCGCGCCGGCCGGAGTGCGTCCCCCGGACCAGGTCGCCGTGCCGTGGCCAAACGTTTAACAACCTGTAACGCTACAGGCCGCCGGGCAATAGCGTGACTTGGGTCACGGCGGCTTCTGCCCCTCGCGATTCTAGGGCGGCCCCCCAACACTCGCTCCGAGCTGCCGCGGGACAAGGCCATAGACGCGGAGCACGACGAGGTGGCGGTCACCTGCCAGCGGCCGCCCGGTCCAGATCGGACCAATTGTCTCATGGCCGCATAGCAGGAGCAGACCGGCCTCGATCGGTCGCATCCCCGTGTGCGACCTCGCGGCACCGTGGACGCTCCAGAGCGGCTCCGGAGCGGACACAAAAGGAATCGGGCGGCTCGACAGGCCGGCCGACGTGCAGCGGTGTGCGTGGGTCCTTTCCGCGGGCGCCTCCGATCCGCGCCCGTTGGCCCTTGATGGCGGCTGCCGCAGAGGGTGCTGGGGTCTGAGGGTCTTTCCGGTCCCCCGCTGATTAGCCCTCTGCCCCGCACCAAAGTCTTCGGCGACGTTGGCAAACGTCCGTCTTTCGGGGAACGCTGCGCCGTACAACATTGCCGGTCCCGCCCGACGCCGCTGACGGCGGCCCCACCGCGCGAACGACTGGCTCACCGACCAGCCCGACGAGGGGCTCCTCGGGCAGCAATCGAAGCCGTCGTCCTCCCGCCGTTCGACACCCTCCACATGACCAACACGCTCTTCAAGGAAGTCGGCTACTCGCTCTCGAAGTTGATCGAGGACATCCAGATGGGCGAGATCGGCCTGCCTGACATCCAGCGCCCGTTCGTGTGGAAGAACGCGAAGGTGCGGGACCTGTTGGACTCGATGTACCGCGGCTACCCGGTCGGGTACTTCCTGTTCTGGGAGAACCAAGTCGGAGAGAAGACGAAGCAGATCGGTACCAACGGCCACCAGAAGGTCCCGCACCTTCTCATCGTCGACGGGCAGCAGCGCCTCACGTCGCTCTACGCGGTGCTGAAGGGGATCCCGGTGGTGCGAGAGAACTACGAGACCGAGCGGATCGAGATCGCGTTCCGACCCACCGACGGGACGTTCCAAGTCTGCGACGCCGCCATCCGCCGGGACCCGGAGTACCTCCCCAACGTGTCCGAGCTATTCGGTCCGAACGCGAGCCAGTACCGGATCGTCGGCGAGTACCTCGAGCGCCTCGAGGCGCATCGGAAACGGAACGGAGTCGAGCTAACGTCGGATCAGCGCAAGGCGTGCGAAACCGCCCTTCAGCGCCTGTTCTCGCTCACCGGCTACCCGTTCACCGTCCTGCAGCTCGCTGCCAACATCGACGAGGAGCAAGTCGCCGAGGTGTTCGTCCGGATCAACAGCGAAGGGAAGAAGCTGAATCAAGCCGACTTCATCCTGACGCTGATGTCGGTCTTTTGGGAGGACGGCCGCAAGGAGTTGGAGAGCTTCTGTCGCGCCGCGCGACATCCCAGCAAGTCGGGTCCGAGCGCGTACAATCACTTCGTCGAGCCCTCGCCCGACCAGCTCCTCCGCGTCGCCGTGGGCATGGCGTTCCGCCGCGCACGGCTCAAGTCCGCGTACTCGGTGCTCCGCGGCAAGGACATGGACACGGAGGTCTTCAGCGAGTCGCAGCGTGACAAGCAGTTCGCGCGGCTGCAGGAGGCGCAGGCGCATGCGCTCAACCTCACGCACTGGCACGACTTCCTTGGCGTCCTCAAGCAGTCGGGTTTCACGGGCGCGAATCTGATCAGCTCCAAGACGACCGTCTTCTACACGTACATCCTCTTCCTGATCGGACGGATCGACCTCAAGGTCAACCCGAACACGCTCGGTCGGATCATCGGACGCTGGTACTTCATGGCGTCCGTGACGTCTCGGTACACCGGCGGCTCGCCCGAGACGCTGATGGAGCGCGACCTTGCCGGGCTGCGCTCTGCCGCGTCGGCGTCGGACTTCCTTGCCTGGGCGGAGCGGGCGATGGCGGCGGAGCTCACGGAGGACTTCTGGGCCGTCACCCTTCCGAACCGCCTCGACACGTCCTCCGCCACGAGCCCCCTGCTTTTCGCATACCTCGCGTCGCTGAACGTGCTGGACGCGCGCGTGCTCTTCTCCAGGAAACGCACCCGCGATGTGCTCGACCCGTCCATCAAGTCGCCGAAGTCCGGGGCCGAACGGCACCACCTCTTTCCGAAGAGCTACCTGTCAGGCCTCGGCTTCACCTCGGCGCCGCAGACGAACCAGATCGCGAACTACGCGCTGGTCGAATGGAATGACAACATCGCGATCTCCGACACGCCGCCGTCGGAGTACTTCCCGAAGTACTGGAGCCGTCACACCGCCAAGGAACGCGCGGATCAGGCGTACTGGCACGCGCTCCCCACCGGCTGGGAGCAGATGGAGTACACGAAGTTCCTTGAGGCACGGCGACGTGGGATCGCCAAGGTCATCGCGGATGGGTACCAGCGCCTCACCGACGGTGAGACGGTTCCGGCGGATGCGGACACCTTCGAGGCGCGGATCAGTCGTGGCGAGGGGCCACTTACGGAGTTCAAGTCCACGCTGCGAAGGAACCTGCATACGGGTCAGAACGACCCGAAGATGGAGCACTCCGTACTGAAGACCCTCGCCGCATTCCTCAACTCAAAGGGCGGCACGCTGTTCGTGGGCGTCGACGACGCAGGTGCGCCGATCGGATTGGAACGCGATGGATTCGAAAGCGAGGACAAGCTGGCTCTCCACCTCGACAACCTGGTGAAGAAGTACCTGGGGAATAGCGTGCACGCGTGTCTCCGGCCTGCATTCACGGACATCGGAGAAACACGCGTGCTCGTCGTCGAGTGCGACCGCAGCGACCGACCGGTGTTCCTGCAGAATGGGTCGGCCGAGGAGTTCTACATCCGCGCGGGCGCGTCCTCGCCCGCGCTCCCGCCAAGCCACATGCACGAGTACATCCAGCAGCGCTTCAAGTGAGACGCTGCGTCGGGATGCCGTTCGCGAGGGGATCCGAGTGTCCGTCGCGATGCACTCGAACATGACCACTGGTGGAGCGTTGGGGCATGTTCGACGGGGAGAACCACACGTGCTACCGCCTGCGCCAGGCGACTTGACACGCCACCCACCGGACCGCCCCGTGCTACCTCATCCCCCTCGGAGGGTAGCGGTCGTCGAGCGTCGCGCCCTGTGCATTCGCGTCGAGGTCGAGGAGGGCGGACTGACACCGTCCGCCCTCAGCGCAGCGTAATCGACTTGCCGTTGGCCAGCGCGTTCAGAGCGGCCGTCGGCTCCAGTTCCACTTCGTGTACGCGACGTCCATGGCGCGCTTGTAGACCTCCTTGGTCCGGAGGAACTCGAACTTCTCCTGCTGCAGCTTCTCCTGGTACGTGGGCGCGGCGAACACCTCGCGGAGGATGGGCCACACCCGCGACGTCGTGAGCGCCTGAAGGCGCTCGCGAAACGCCCGCTCCTTGGCGAGCGAGCCGCCGTACTGATCGCGATCGTGCTCGAGCTTCGGATCGTTGAGGAGCGCCTGCACGAGCAGCGCCCAGAGGAGCGACTTCGCGCGCCGGATCGGGGCATCGTACTTGGCCGGCGCGACCTCGCGGAGCTTCTCCCACGGGCTGTTGAGGACCAGCCCGACCTTGTAGGCGAGCACGATGCTGCGCGTGTTCGTGCTCGGGAGCGAGTACGCGGACTTGAAGGTCGCCTCGTAGAGCGCGGTAGATTCGAAGACGTCGGGCAGCCGCGACATCTTGTCGATCTCCCCCTGGGCCGCGAGGAATGTCTGGGCGAGGGGCCGGATGCGGACGTCCTTCGGGTCCTCGATACCGAGATCCTGCTTCTCCTCGTCCGACAGGCTTTCGAACGCCCCTTCCTGGCGGGAGTAGAAGATGCCGACGTCCTCCCGGAACTTGTCCGCGAGGTCGACCTGCCGGCGGTCCATCGCCCGGAGCGCCCACGGCTGCACGGGGTTCTGCTGGTTGTTCGCGATTGTGACCTCGACGACGAACTCGCTCGCCGGATCCGCCTCGACGATCTTGGCCAGCACTTGGACGCGCTCGAGCCGCTCGCGCCCGCGGCGCAGTCCCGGGTGGGCCTCGTGGTCCTCGAGGAACCGCGCGAGGCTGCTGACGGTCTGCGCCCCATTAAGCAGCCGCGGCACGTGCAGCGTCGCGGTGGCGCCGTCGAGCGAGACCCGCTCGGCCGCCAGGGTCACGCCGTTGTGCCGGAAGGCGAAGACATCCGGCTCCTCCTTCTCGTGCAACACGATGTCCGCCAGGGCGCCGCGGATGCGCTTGTTCGGCGCGTTGTCGGCCGACAGCGCCGCGCGGATGTTTCGGTCGAAGAAGCGCTGCCGGAGGGTGAGGTAGATGTCGTGGAGGTCGATCAGCCGTATGAAGCCCACGAGCAGCCGACGGTCGCCGTGGGTCGTCACGACCGCGTCGCGCAGTTGAACGGCGTGCGTCTGCACCGGCGCGGGTGGTGGGAAACCCGGCCGGTCCGCGATGACGTCCACCCGGATCGTGATGTCGCGACCGAAGTACGCCTCGAGCAGGTGCTGCTTGTTCTCGATGTCCTCCCGGCGGCTCGCGAGCCCCTCGCTCGCCTCGGCGGCGTCGCGGTCCCCCTTGAACACGAACTGCACGTAGACGCGCTCGATGAGTCCGCGGCACTCCTCCAGGTCTTGCGCCAGATAGCGCAGGAACTCGTTCTGCAGCGGGTCCTGGGTGGGATTGCCGAAGATGCGCGGCAGCCCGGCTTCGGCGAGCCGCACCATCGACTCGCGGAACAGGGCGTGGCTCTCGCTCCACTTGAACTGGTAGAGGTAGAGGTTCCCCGCCTTGCGGTCGATGTGGTAGGCGTCCAGACCGTAGTCTCGGTTGCCGAAGGCCACCTGGTGGGCGATCTCCTCGGGCTCCACCTTGAACTTGCGGGTGAGATAGAGGAGCGCGAAGTAGTCCTCCTTCTTGCCGCCGAAGGTGCGGCCGTGCTGCGCATGCAGCTCGTCGAGCTGCTGCTTGTCTTTCTGCGTAATCGGCACGTCGGGGTGCTGGTGCGGGTGAGCAGGAAGGCACGGTGCGCGTTGGATAAACGCTGGGCACCCGGCGCGGAGCCGCCGGCGCATGCCCACCGACCTCATGCGGGCACGGTAGGAGTGATCCGGAAGGGGAGGCAAGTGGGGCCGAGCGCCGGCACGGGAACGACCCGCGGTTCCGGCGAGCGGCAGGCGCCCGTCGCCCACCATGATCACAATGGACTGGCACCTCCGGGTGGCGCGGGCCCGGAACGGGCGGTGCGCCAGTCTCGCCACGCGCGATCGAATGGCTCGGGGAGCGCGCGGGCTCAGGTCCGCCCCGCTCAGGGCGCGGCGAACGTCTCCGCCGGCGCTCACGCGCTGGGAACGGCTCCGGCGCCTGCTCACAGGATCAGTAGTGGAGCCAGCCGGTCGCGGCGGGTGCCCGCATCGGCGGGGCCGGTCGACCGCCGCGCCCTCCGCCGGTGGATCGACCGGCCGTACGTGCCGGTGCTTCGCCAGCAACCGCGCCCTCGCAGGAACCGGGTCTTCACCCGCCGCCCCTGTTACGAGGCGGCCAGCGACTCGCCGACCAGAGAGAGATGGTGACCCTTCCCCACGCTGAGGCCGGTGCATTATGGGTCCTGACCTGCCAAGCGGCGCGCGGATCTGATGCGAAAGAGTCGGTTCACGGATGAGCAGATCGCCGCCATCGTGCACGAGGCCGAGAGCGGTGCGCGGGCGACCGAGGTATGTCGATGGCACAGCGTCAGCAAGGAAACGCTCCGCAGCTGGCGCGCGAAGTACCGCGGCCTAGATCTCCATGAGGCCCGCCGCCTGAAGCAGCTTGAGGAGGAGAGCCGGCGGTTGAAGCAGCTCGTCGCGGAGTTGGCCCTCGAGAACTCGCTGCTCAAAGACGTGGTGGGACGGAAGGGGTGACGGCGGAGCAACGGCGGCGAGCGGTCCCCTTGCTGCGCACGAGCCGCCACGCGAGCGCGAGCCGAGCGTGTCGGCTGCTCGCCATCGGCCGGTCGAGCTATATGTACGCGTCGCGCCACGCGGAGAACGACGCGCCGGTGCGCGCACGCCTGCGTGCTCTCGTGGCGCAGCGCCCACGCTGGGGCGTGCCGCGCTTGCATCGGCTGCTGCAGCGCGAGGGGCTCGTCCGCAATAACAAGCGCACCGAGCGGGTCTACCCTGAGGAGCTGCTCGCGGTGCGCCGACGCCGGCGCTGCACCCGCGCGGCCGTGCCGCGCGTCGCACCGCCGGCGCCGTCGCGACCGGGGGAGCGGTGGAGTGTGGACTTCGTCCACGACCCGCTCGCCGACGGCCGGGTGTTCCGCTTCCTGACTGTAATGGACGACTTCAGGCGCCGAAGCGCGTGACCGCGAGTGTCCGCTGATCGCCGTCCACCTCTCGCTTGGCGGCGGGGGGGTGGTCGCGTGTCTCGAGCGCATGCGCGGCAGCCGCGCGCTCCCGGCGAGCATCGTGTGCGACAACGGGCCGGAGTTCACCAGCCGCGCGAAGCTCGCGTGGGCACACGAGCGTCGAATCTATCTGGTCTTCATCCGGCCCGGCAAGCCGGTCGAGAACGCTTTCGTCGAGGGCTTCAACGGCCGGCTGCGCGACGAATGCCTTAACGAGCAGTGGTTTACCAGGCTCACCGACGCCCAGGAGTGCATCGAACGCTGGCTGCGCGATTACCACGCGCGCCGTCCACACAGCGCGCTCGGATGGCGCACCCCGCGCAACTTCCTGTTGCGATGCGCAGCCCCATCCCTCTCACCTGACCCGTAACTGCCTGCCCTCCCGGCGGGGAAGGGTCACGAGCGCCGCGGCGGCCGGCGCGCGCATGGACGAGATCATGGACTAAACGGGCCACGCGCGTGTGGATACGGTCATGCGCTACGTGCGCAACGCCCGCGCCTTGCACGCGAGAGCAGCCGCGACGCGAGGTCTCTAGAAGTACGCAGGTCGACAGCCGCGGACCTGACGGACTTCTTTGGATGTTTTCGGCGTCGAAGGCATCACAGGGTAACGCGAAGCGAAGCGCGTCTATTCTTTGCGCCGCGTTCTAACCGCCGTCTCGGATCGACCGACCTCGAACCCCGACCACTTCCGGTCCTGATCTGCGAAGTAGTCGTGGGTGAAGGCGTAGATAACCAATCGATCCTCGTACACGATGTGAAGGTGGTTGAGGTAGTCACGCGAGCGAGGGAACACACGCCACGAGACTGGCTCGCCGGGGATCGTGAACGAAGTACCCAGGGTCGGAATAACGTGAAGTGCATCATCCAGCTCGAGAACACTACCGAAGGCGGCTGTGCGGGCCGATAGCGGCGGGAGCCCGCTATCGGCCATGTCAATCTGGTGTGCCTCCGGACTCAAAAACGCGGGGGTGTTCTCGGTCGCTCTCCCAGGCTGATATCGCACTGTCTCTACTCGCGAGCCGAGCGCTCGATATACGCGCTCATGCGCACCCCAACATATCGCCGACTCACCTGCCTCTGAACCGAACAGGTCGGACTCTGTGAGTAGCTGCTCGAACTTGCGGACGTACGGGATTCGCCGACCGGCGCGAGGTTCCGACGCAGGCACCCGATCGTACTCTGCAAACGTGAGTCGGTTCTTAGGACCGCTCGCGATCAGACTCTCAAATGACCAGTCGCATGAGGAGCACGTCTCCTCAAGAACGGTTGTAAGTGGGGCGAGATCACGATGAGGCGTGTCCGTGATCACAGCCTCGAAAAGACCGTCTGCGCCAGCAGCCACAGCCAGTGTCTTATGGGCTGCAGCCAGGTCGAGGACGGCGACATCACTTCGCTTCTGACGGGTGCGCTTACCGCGCCGCGCGGGATCAGTTGCAATCTGGTAAAGGCCGCTCGTGCCACCCAAGAACAACTGATCGTAGTGGATCTCCGAATCATTATGGGGGTGCGGCACAGGATTCTCGAATTCGCTGACGCGAGCCCTTGAAGCAGCATCCCACAAGACAACGGCTTGCGACAGCCGCACGAACTTACTCATCAGCAGCGATCGGACTTCTGGGTCGGAGATGAGTTCGCGAGCACCTGCCCCGTACAGGCGATGATTGCTCAGCAGCGCGGCATCCGCGACGATGCGCAGCTCCTCTGCAATTGGTAGCTCCGCTACGAGCTGACGCCAGTCGAGCGTGCGGATAGACCCCTCGCGCGTGAAGAGCAGTAAACCACCCGCGTACACCTGGGAGTCCCAGAACTCACCAGGAAGCTCTATCCGCACCGGCGGAGCGACCAGATCGATCTCGCTAGTCATAGCCTGCACCGCTTGTGAAGGCCGACCTTCTTCGCTACCTGCGGACGGATATAGCCCTTTCGCTCCCAATCACTCAGAATCGCCTCGTCAGGAACGCACTGGCGATCGTCAGTCCGGCACTGGTCTTCCGGGTAGCCGTGCCACGGCATCATCGGGCGCTTACACTCAAACTTCGCGAAGAACGTAGGGGTCACGTGATCCTGAATGACCCCAAGATGCACCGCTCGACCATCGACGATCCACAAGCCCCAACCCTCATGCGTGCTGACCCAACCCTGGGTGAACGCGATAACGAAGCAGTCGTTCTCTTCAGCGACATTGAGCCACCATTGCGAGCTACCCGGCCGTCCGTTCTGATGAACCGGGTTACTCTGGTATGCAGGAGGCGGTGGAGTCATGTTGACGGGTCACAAGGTCGATGCACTTCACTTTTCGTCTCTTCCCGCGGCGACGCTGTTGCATGCGCCCTTTCTGCCACCGGCCCACGAGGCGCGCATGGCAGTCTTGGAACGTACATCACAACGCACCCAGCAGTACGTCAGATCTCCCACTCGCTAACCTTGAGATGGAGCATCTTCGCGTTCTCCGACACCGCCCGCTGCACCTGCTCCGACACCCCGGCCGGATACTCCCCGCTGATCTCCAGCGTGACGCGGATGGTACCAGTCGGATCACTGGCCAGCACTGCGATGATCTCCTCTGCCAGCTCGACGAGCTTCGTCTTCGCCGTGCTCGCCCGCACCTCCGCCGTCCCGTGGTAGGCACGGAAACGTTGAACTGGGGGCGGGGGCGGGGGCGGGGGCGGAGGCGGAGGGTCGATGACGTCAGGGCCAACCGGAGGCGGCGGGTCGATGATGGTCGGCGGGACGACGACCTTCTGCTTGGCTTCCTCGTAGGCGAGCGCCGCCGCGGGCTCAATCAGCAGCAGCGTCGAATCCACCTGGACGCTGGGCGCGCCGAGCTGGAAGCCCTCGTAGTCCTCGCCGCTCCGTCCATAGGCGACGCCGAAGAAGTCGCGCGTCGCCGCGCCGGCGCGGATCGCCTGCGCGAGCACCTCCTGCTTCCGAAGCCGCGGGAGGTACACATACCGCAGCGTGTCCTCCCAAAAGCCGGTCAGCGCTTCGACATCCGGCTGGTCCGCCTTCCAGTACAGCTCTCGGAGTCGGGTGCGCAGGTGGATCGGCGACCAGGTGGTGATCACCAGCTCATTGTCGGTGCACACCCGCTCCAGCTCCGCCCCAATCGAGCCGCCGCTCGTGGCGAGCGGGAATGCCTCGACGCTCACGGTGCGGTCGGTCGGCGCCTCCTGCGTCGGCACCAGTAGCCAGCGGTAGCACTCGCGCGCCACGCGCGGGAGCGCCCCCTCGGCCAGCTCCAGCTCCTTCGTGGCGGCCTTCTGCTGGAGCAGATCCACGTTGAGCTTCCCGTCGCGGATGTCCGTCACGATCGAGCCCCACGCGAGCGCCACGCGCGTTGCGTCGCGGAGCCGCGGGAGCGTGCCATTCTCGGCCGCGAGAAAGAGCAGCCGGTTCCCCCGGTAACGGGGCTTCTGCCCGTTGGAGCGCACCGCCTCCAGCACGGCGTCCGTCGCGGGGCGCCCCTCCTCCCGCGCGTACCATTGCTCGGGCGGAAGCACCACGAGCCGGAGCGCCGTGTCGTCCGGCACGTCACCGTGCGCGGTGAAAACGTGCACGCCGTCGAAGAGCGTGGCGTTCACCGACTTCCTGAGCACATCGGCGATGCGCGAGCGTACGTCGGTCGCGTCGTCGAAGCGGCGCTTCCGATCCTCCATCTCGCGCCGGAGGTTTGCCCGCGTGTCGAACCAGAACCGAGCGGTGTCCTGTGCCTTGTCGCCGGCCGTGTTCAGGTAGTGCAGCCGGTCCGAGAGCCGGTTCAGCGCGTCGGAATAGGTTGAGGCGCCCTGCCCCGGCTGGAGGCAGCCGAGGAGCGCGCGGGCGCGGTCGAGCCCCCGCGTCCCGCTCCGACCGGCAACCGAGGAGGGCGCGGTGCCGAGGAAAAGCGTACGCGCCACCCGGCGGGCGGCGTTCACCTGGCCGAAGCGCGGCTCCTTGGTCTCGAGCTCCGTCGTCTCGGCGCGGTCGCCGTCGATGTCGCGCTCGATCACCGGGTCCCACCCGGCCGGCAGGTAGTACGTGAACTCGGCGCGGGTGGCAGAGTCGTAGAGCGGCAGACCGCCCGGGAGGATAAGCAGGTCGCGCTGGTCGTCCTTCCAGAGCCGGTAGATGACCTTCGCCATCAGCTTCAGCACGCCGCGGGTGCGCTGGAAACCGTCGATGGTCGTCCAGTCTTCGTAGAGGCGGTCGAAGACCTCGGGGTGGATGGGATAGGCCTGCTGGATCCGGTCGAAATAGCGCCCCTCCTGCGTCTCCGACGGGAGCTTGGCGCCCTCGGCCACGTAGCAGTCAGCGAAGGCGCGGCACACCGCGTCGCGGGCCTTCGTATCGCGCACGGGCTCGAATAGCCGCCGGCGGACGATCTCGAAGGCTTCATCGGTAGCGACGGGCTTCCAGAGCGCCTGCACGCGGCCGAAGGTCTTCTCCAGCGCGCGAAGCGCCATGACGCCTCGCTGATCCCCGACTTCGACGACCGATTCTGGGAGCGACGCCAAGACGATGGCGTTCGGGACGAGCTTGGCGGCCTCGGTGAGCGCTTGGACGAACGACAAGTTCGAGTTGTAAGTCCCACCACTCAGGGTCTGCCCCTCGCCGAACTGGCGGACGTAGGCCACCAGCTCGTCGATGAGGACCACGCACGGGCCGTACTGCTGGAGGAGGGCGGCGAGCACGTCCTTCCCCGGCGAGGTGCCGGTCGCGTCGGCCTCGCGCACGAGGGCGAAGCCCTCCTCGCCACCGAGCTGCCAGGCCAGCTCGCCCCAGAGGGTGCGAACGGCCGTCTTCCCATGCTTCCACGGCTGCCCGGGCGCGTGGGCGGTGCCATCGAGCACCGCGACGCGTGCGCGCGGCACGTCGAGGAGCCCCGCTTGATCGATCACCGCGGGCACGCCCGCCAGATCCGACAGCGCGCAGTTGCGGGTCGCCAAGTGGTAGACGGCCAGCATCGTGTGCGTCTTTCCGCCCCCGAAGGCGGTCTGGAGCTGGACGACCGGCTCCCCGCCGCGGCCCGCGATGCGCGCCGCCACCTGCGTGAGCAGGAGGCGCATGCCTTCGGTAATGAAGGTGCGCGAGAAAAAGGCGACGGGGTCTTGGTACTCGGGACCGGCCTTGCCGGTGTGGACGGCGGTCAGGTCAGCCGCGAACTCCGACTGTTGAAACGTGCCCTGGAGTACGTCCTCGTGCGGGACAGCGATCTCGCGCCACGGCTTAAGTGAGGGACTCGTCATGCGTCGAAGAGGTTGACCTGCGCCTGCGATACGGGGGATCGCTGGGCGGCAGACTCGATAGCTGCCCAACTGGTGATCAGGTCGTTGTACTGCCGCGCATCATCCGCCCAGCCTGCGCGCTCACAAAGCGTGTAGAGTCGGTAAGCAAGTTGCCTCACAGAGTCAGCCTTCGGCTGCGCTGCACCAAGTACGACTCCAGCTTCGAACTCACCACCGGCACGAAGGACTCGGACGAGGTGGTGCAATAGCTCCCAGACTGGCAACCTGCTGTCGCTGGATGGGTCCCAGTGCTCCGGATACTCCGCAGGCCGAAGTAGCTGCACCTCGCCTCCTCCCGATCTCAGCACACCAGCGGCGTGTACCCCATCCACCGACGTACCCTTCGCCTGCGCAAGGACGTTGGCGCTACCGAACGTCCCGGCGTTCCACCCGTGTTGCTCGAACCAGGCTAGACAGAACTGCGTGTCAGCATCGAAGTCGTCATCAGCCAAGAAGCGGTTGATCAGGCTAAGGGCCGTGCGAACCGCCATGGGCTGCCCATCGGCCTCCAGCACCGACGCATACTTCGTAAAGATCTCCATTCCTGGACCGATTATGGCCTGGGAAAGGTCGACTGGCGCGACTGGAGCACCCCAACCTTCCGCGCCCCGCGTCATGGCGTCGAGGGCACCTGGAAGGATCTTCCCAAGCTCACGCGTGAACGCTCGGCGCGAAGTGACCGCAGCCCCCGCAGGACGCGGGCGACACACGAGCGCGATGCTTGAGGCAAGAGCATTCGACTCCTGCCCACGGAGGCGACTCTCGTTCTCGGTACGCAGCGGCCACGTACCTGTGATTGAGAACCCCGCTCTAATCACCGCATCGAGGAAAGTCTCCCATCCCGTGCTTGCAGTTCCCGCCTCATCTTCGGTCTCGGCTTGCTTGAACGCGTAGTAGATCGTTACCGGGAACGCGGGGTGCGCACTCTCTGCAAGTCGCTGCATCGCCTTCGTCATCCCTGCAAGGAAGAAGCGCTCAGCGCCGTCCTTCCCATCCGCATGACGATGTGGAAACGCTACGAGTTCATTTTGCTTCGGGACCGCAATGGTGCTAAAGAGTTCAGGCAGCGCAATACGTAGGGACCGCCTCGCCCACACGTAGAAGAAGTCTGAGAGGTCAGCATACGGGACGTTTGCATAGTACGGCGGGTCAGTCGAAACGACCTTGTTCAGCGACAGGAGCTGTTCTGCTGCATCTGCCTGCACAGCATGGCCAGCGGGGACCGTGAGGTCAGTCCCGAACGCGTTGGAGAAGGCCTTCGCAATGCCATCGACAATGACACTCCACGATCCCGAACTCTCGCCAAGCGGGTTGCCTTCGGCGTAGTCCCAAACCATTGGTATGGCCTGCCTGCCGAACAGGTGTCGCGGACATTGCGCGATGGGTTCCCACGCACAGGACTTGTTGGCGAGGTCCGCCAACTTGTCTAGGGCAAAGGAAAGCAGAATCGTAACCGCTTCGCTGTATGCCCTAGCGCCGCCTCCACCCGCACCCAAGCTGATGTCGTCATCTGCCAGCCCTGCGGCAGCAGCGTCTCGGCGAACCTTAGCGCCCGCCTCACTGATGAGGTCCGCGATCGTGTTGAGCGCGACGAGCTGGCGTGGAGTGAACAGCTGACCGAACGTGAGAACACCGTACGGTCGGACACCGATGTACTGAGTGCTTCCGGCAATCTCGATGTCTGGGCGCCAGTCGGGGTCGCACGAACCCGCAAGCGCCTCGTCAGCAGCGGAAGCTTCGAGGTACACTCGTCCGCGCTTGCCTTCGGCGACGATGGCGAGCAACCGTGATCCGATACGCCCTGCCTTCCCTTCAGACTTTATGTAGTCGCCTGAGATTGGAGTGCCAGACACTAAGCATCGGAAGTTCGCGCCGCGGCCCAACTTAGTTCCGGCTCTTGCGTCCGCAGTAGGTTGCTTGCCGACACATACTTCGAAGCGATACTGGTCCCCACTTACGACGGGAACGAGAAACGCTTCCTTGCCGCTCTTTGCGGAGAGGACGTATGTCGAAACAAGAGGAACATCTACGTGCGCGAACGCGGGGTTAGGGCTCTTGACAGTATTAGCCCAGATCCACGCGATTATCGGAAGCGTTTGTCCCACATACGGCACAAGGTCCGGCCGGACTCGTACCGTTTCGGCGGTGATCGGAGCGGCCTGGAACATCAACCCTGCTCGCTCGCGCGCGCGCTCCAACACCCAGGCGCCGTAATAGCGGACATCCTCTGCAACACCTTGCGCTCCGTGCCACTCCCTCTCAATGAGAGCACGGGTATCGACTTCGGGTCTGACAGGCGGACGACGATTAAAGCGTTGCGGGATCTCCAGCATCGCCTTGTTAATGAGCACAGCAACCGGATTGAGGTCGCTCGCAAACGCCTCCAGTCCGAGTCGCTGACCTTCGAGCGGTATGGCGCCACCACCAGCGAAGGGGTCGTGCAAGGCCGGCAGCACGTCGGGGTCGAACAGCTCGGCCGCGAACGGATGGTCGCGATTAGCCTCGCACGTCTCTCGCCAGCTCTTCCGAATCTCACTCCGGGCGCGCTCGACCAGTGCAGCATCGGTGCTGCTCTCCCATCGAACGAGGTCCTGAAGAATTCCGAACAGCCGGCGACGGCTCTTCGCCCAAGTTGCCTTCAGGTGACTCGGAGGCTCCTGACCCGGGCTCTCGTACTCCCAACGCCACGAGGGATCGTTCACCACCTGAGCGAAAATCACCGCTCGCGCTGCCGCCAGCGGCCGCCGTGCCCAGTAATGATGAAGAGCGCTCGGGTGCCCGCTACGGATTGCTTTCTCGCGGCTCGCCGCCTCGTTGATCGTATCGAGCGGGAGAGCGACCTCGATCAGCTTCTTCGGGGCGATCACCGGGTGGTTCGCAGCAGTCATGCTTCCTGAAGCTCCGCCTGCGCGAGCAGGCCATGCAGATCGTAGTTGACGGACGCCTCGTTAGCGCCGGGCTCCCTGTCGAACGGCCGGTGCACGTAGTAAGGGCCTTCTGTCCGGTCGTCCGGGTGTACGAAGACCACGGCCAGCACGAACTTCTCGCCCTGGTTGAGCGCGTAGAGGATTTCGTTCCGGGTCACCGTCACGGTCGTTGCCCCGGCGACGCGGCCTTTCACCTCTATGTGCCGTGATTCGGGGAGCGGTGCTTTTCTGCCCTTCGACGCAGGCGCGGCGCCGGTCTCGGGGCGACCGGCGACCGGCAGCGGGGCGTGGACCGTGAGGTCCCACCCGCACTTGAGCGCCGAGACGTCCAACACTATGCAGCCCCGGGCCTGCTCGACCCGGCACACCGCCTCCATCGCCAGCCGCTCCACGCGCGCGCGGGCCGCAGCGTCAGCCGCCCACGTGTCGCCCGCCGGTTCCTCGCCTCGTTGCTGTCGGAGGTAGCCGACCGGCACGACGAGCGCGGCGCCGAGCACCACGGGCGTGCTGTTGACGACGTGGCGCATCGCCCGGAGCGCCACCTTCCGCGTCTCGAGCCGTCCCTCCAGGTCCGCGATCAGGCGGCGCGCGTTCTCCACGTTGAGCCGCACGTCCTTCCCGGCTTCCTGGTCCTCCTTGAGCCGGAGCCAGCGGTCCTGCCAGAACTGGATCTCCTTCGTCAGCCGCTCGTGCACCGCGTGGAGCGTCTTGTCCACCTGCGCCACTCGCCGCCCGGCGACATCCTGGTAGTGCTCGGGCACGAGCGTGGTCGAGGCGAGTGCCACCGCCTGCTGCTCTTGGTCAGCGCGCAGCCAGGCCGCCTCCAGGAGCGGCTCCACGAGCGGCCGGTCGGCCTCGACCAGCGGCTCCAAGTCGAGGTGCGGCGCCCAGCCCGCGAACGTCGTCGTCCCGTCCGGGGCCACGCGCACGAACTGGAGCCGGCGCGAGAGCGTCGCCCCATCGCCGTCCTTCACGTCGTGCGTCAGGAGCACGAGGAGCGACGGCTTGGTCCCGGCGTCGGTCGGGTCCACGAGCACCGCCCCCTGGCGGAGCAGGTTGGCGTGGCGCTCCAGGAGCAGGTCGCTCAGCGCCAGCATGAGCGGGTGCCCCGGATGCATGAGCACCGCGCGGGCGAGCCCCGGCCGGTCGAGCGGCTGGACGGCGTCCTTGGAGAACGCGATCCGCTCGTAGCGCTTGAGCGCCGGCTCCTGCTCGCGGCGGTTCCGGCCCGAGATCACCCGGTCGCGCTCGCGGACGAGTGCGGGCACGTGCGTCACCTCCCAGCGGCCCGCCTCGCGCGGCTGCACGCTCCCGCCCACCGTCGCCATCGCGTCGAGGAAAAACCGCCGGACGAAGTACGGCTGGAGCTTGCGCGCCTCCGCTTTCTCCATCTCCTCCTTGACCGCGAACAGCCGCTCGGGGGAGAGCGTCTCCTGGGCCAGCGCGTTTCGATCGAGCAGCGCCTTCAGGTGCTCGCGATCGAGCGCCTGCTCGACCTTGGTCGAGAGCCGGGCGCGCACCTCGGGCAGATCACCATAGCGGATCGCCTCGACGAGCAGCTCCTTGAGGCTCTTCTCCTCGAAGACCTCACCGAGGATGTCGAACACACGCCCCTGGAGCGCCTCGTTCTCGACCTCGAGCTTCTGGAGCAGCCGATGGTAGACGTCGCCCTCGCGCGTCTCCTTGGCCACCAGGTTCCAGAGGTGGCACACCTCCGTCTGCCCGATGCGGTGGATGCGCCCGAAGCGCTGCTCCAGCCGGTTCGGGTTCCACGGGAGGTCGTAGTTGACCATCAGGTTGGCGTTCTGGAGGTTCACGCCCTCCCCTGCCGCGTCCGTGGCGATGAGCACCGTCACGTCCGGGTCTGACCGGAAGAGCGCCTGCACCCGGCGCCGCTCGTCGCGGTGCGTGCCGCCGTGGATGGTCACAACCGCGCTCTGGTTCCCCAGCAGGCTCCTGATCTGGCCGCTCAGATAGTTGAGCGTGTCGCGGTGCTCCGTGAATACGATCAGCTTGCGCCGGCGCTTGGTTCCGTCAGCGCCGGGCACCTCGGCGAACATCGCCGGCTGGTGTTGGAGGAGCGCAGACAGCTCGTCCCACTTCCGGTCCTCATTTGACGCGACGACCGCCTTGGCCTGCGCTTCGAGGATGCGCAGGCTCTCGATCTCGGCTTCCAGCTCCTGGATGGTGCGGGCCGCGGTGGCCTCGTCCACCAGCGTCTCCTCCAGGAACTCCTGCTCGGTCGCCGTCAGATCCTCGTCGTCGTCGGGGATGTCGACGTTGCCGGCGAGGAAACCGGTCGGCTGGATGCCGCCTGCCTGGGTGCCACCCGCTCGGCCTCCCCCGGGAAGCGCACCGCTGGCCAGGGCCGAGCGCCCGCGCGCGCCGATCTTCTCCTCGCTAACCCGGCGCTCCAGGCGCTCGCGGCGCCGCTTGAGCGACTGGTAGATCGCCTCGGGGCTCGACGCGAGTCGGCGCTGGAGCGTGGTGAGCGCGAAGCCGACGGAGCCCTTCTGGCGCCCCTCCAGCTGGTCGGCCTTCCCCATCTCCTCCTTCACGTACTGCGTGACCGCCTCGTAGAGCGCGGCCTCGGTGTCCGACAGCTGGTAGTTGACCGTGTACGCCTTGCGCTCAGGGAAGAGCGGCGTGCCGTCGAACTTGACCAGCTCCTCCTTGATCATCCGGCGCATCAGGTCCGAGGCGTCCACCTTGTGCACGCCGTCGCGGAACTTGCCGTAGAACCGGTCGCTGTCGAGCAGCGACAGGAAGAGCTGGAAGTCGGCCTCCTTGCCGTTGTGCGGCGTGGCCGTCATCAGCAGCAGGTGGCGCGTGTGCGCGCCGATCTTCTCGGCGAAGCGGAAGCGCGCCGTCTTCTCCAGTTTGGAGCCGAAGTAGTGGGCCGCGAGCTTGTGCGCCTCGTCGAACACCACGAGGTCCCAGCCGGCCTCGCAGAGCTTGTCCTGAAGCTCCTCGTTGCGCGAGAGCTGGTCGAGCCGCACCACGAGCTGGTGGTGGTCAGCGAACGCGTTGCCGCTCGGCGACGCGAAGTCGAGCGCCGAGGAGTAGACCTGGAAGCCAAGGTCGAACTTCTCGTACAGCTCGTCGCGCCACTGCTCGACGAGGCTCCCAGGCGCGACGATGAGGATACGCTTGGCGTCGGCGCGCATCAGCAGCTCGCGAATGTAGAGCCCCGCCATGATCGTCTTGCCCGCGCCCGGGTCGTCGGCCAGCACGTAGCGGAGCGGCTGGCGGGGGAGCATGCTCTCGTAGACCGCGGTGATCTGGTGCGGGAGCGGCTCCACGTTGGAGCTGTGCACCGCCATCATCGGGTCGAATAGGAACGCGAGGTCGATCCGCTTCGCCTCGCACGCGAGCTGGAAGGCCGCGGCGTCGCCGTCGAAGGCCCACGGGCGCTCGGCCGTCGCGAGCGCCAGGTGCGCGGCGTCGCTCGCGTGGAGCAGGCGCTCGCGCATGGTACCGTCGGACAGTCCGTAGACCAGTTGGACGGCGCCGTCGCCGACGGGGACAGTGGCGATGACGCGCACCACCTGGTCAGCTTCGACGCCGGTCAGGTTCAACCCACGGTGAATCTCTTCGAGCAGCATGCGGAACGGCGAGGGGAAACCAGCGGAGGAAGTGGCTCGGTCCAGGTCGGGGTGGTCCGGCTCAGCGCCGGCGCGACCGTGTCCGATGCGGTTGCATTGAGCGCGGGGCGGCCCTGTGACTCAGGGCAAGCGCCCGCAGACCCAGGGCGCCGCTCACATCGCCACTCGCGATACCGTCGGGGGATAGCCCGGCTGGCCTACAGGGACGGGGAAGGCGGGGAGCAGCAGCTTCGGGAGTCCGACGGCGCCGCCGGGCTCAACCTGACGGTCTAAACGTGTGGCTGCGCTCGCCCGGACGAAAGGGCGAGTTCCGAGGCAGCTCGTGGCTTCTCAGAGTAGCCCGGCGTACCGACACTGGTCTCGCCCCCCTCTCAAGGAGCGGTCGGACGTGCGCGCCCCGTCCCAAGAGCTCAGACATCCCTACCTGCTTACCCGCCGGTGCTTGCCCCAAGCCCCGGCCCCCACGAAGGACCTCCGAATGGCGTGCGGCCCAGCCCCGTGTTTGGGGCTGGGCCGCACGGACGTTCACAGGGTTTGGAGCAACCTCTGGGGCAAGGCGCCGCCACCCCACCGCCTCATTTACGACGGATTGAGCAACCGATTACGACGGACTGTCGACCGGAATTGCGACAGACTGAGCACACCCACAGCCGCGGCGGCCGAGCCTCACCCGACCGCGTTCACCATGTCGAAGATCGGCAGGTACATCGCGACGATCATCCCGCCCACCACGACGCCGAGCACCACGATCATGATCGGCTCCAGCAGCGAGAGCAGCGCGCTCACCGCCGCGTCCACCTCGTCGTCGTAGAAGTCCGCGATCTTCGTCAGCATCTCGTCCAGGCCGCCCGTCTGCTCGCCGACGGCGATCATCGAGATGACCATGGGCGGGAAGACGTTCGACTTGGCCAGCGGCGCGGCGATGGTGTCACCGCCGGCGATCGACGCGCGCGACGCCATGATCGCGTCCTGCACCACGCGGTTGCCCGCGGTGCGCGCCGTGATCTCCAGCCCGTCCAGGATCGGCACGCCCGACGAGATCAGCGTGCCCAGCGTGCGCGTGAACCGCGACACCGACGCCTTGCGCAGCACGTCGCCGAGCACGGGCATCTTCAGCATCAGCTTGTCGATCCCGAGCTTGCCCTCGGGCGTCGCGTAGACGCGCTGGATCAGGACGCCGAGGCCGAAAGCGCCGATGCCGATCGCCCACCAATAGTCGTTGAGGAAGGCCGAGGCGCCGATGACGATCCGCGTCGGCAGCGGTAGCTCCATGTTCACGGACGCGAACATGTCCTTGAACACCGGGATGACCTTCCAGAGCAGGATCACGATCGCGAGGGCGGCGACGCTCATGATCACCGCCGGGTAGACCATCGCGCCCTTCACCTTGCGCACCAGGCGGTCGTTCTTCTCGAGGAAGGTCGCCAGGCGCATCAGGATCGTGTCGAGGATACCGCCCGCCTCGCCGGCCGCCACCATGTTGGTGTAGAGGTCCGAGAACCCCTTCGGGTGGTTGCGCATCGCGTCGGCCACGGTGGCACCGCTCTCGACCTCGAAGACGACGGCCTTCGTGATCTGCTGCAGCCCCTTGTGCTCGCTCTGCTTGGCCAGGATGTCGAGCGCCTGGACCAGCGGGAGGCCGGCGTTGATCATCGTCGAGAACTGCCGCGTGAAGATGACGATGTCGCGCATCGGCACCTTGCTGCCGCCCTTCGGCTTCTTCGACGCCTCGTCCATCTTGAGGACGGAGAGGCGCATGCGCTTGAGCATCAGGACGGCGTCGTCGCGCGACGGCGCGTCGAGCGTCGCCGAGCGGAGGTCGCCGTTGAGGGCGCGGGCGGTGTAGGCGAACGTGGGCATCGTATTCGACTCCGGGTCAGCGCTTCTGCATGGACGGCGGCATCGACTGCTTCGACGTCGGCCCCGTCGGCGCCTCGTCCAGCTGCGGGCGCCCGATCATCTGCAGGAACTCGTTCGGGTGGCTCGTCACGCGCACCGCCTCGTCCGCGGTCACCTGCTTGTTCAGGTAGAGCTGGTACAGCGCGTCGTTCAGCGTCTGCATCCCGAACTTCTTGCCGCCCTGCATCAGGCTGTAGATCTGGTGCACCTTGTCGTCGCGGATCAGCGCGCGGATCGCCGGCGTCACCACCAGCACCTCCGCCGCCAGCACGCGCCCCCGCCCCGTCGCCTTCGGGATCAGCGTCTGGGTGACGATCCCCTCCAGCACGAACGACAGCTGCGCGCGCACCTGCGACTGCTGGTGG
The DNA here is from genome assembly GCF_030159095.1 of Roseisolibacter agri. NCBI lineage: Bacteria > Pseudomonadati > Gemmatimonadota > Gemmatimonadia > Gemmatimonadales > Gemmatimonadaceae > Roseisolibacter > Roseisolibacter agri. The sequence continues at coordinate 6,636 of NZ_BRXS01000007.1, read as the reverse complement.
CTCGGGAAGACGTCGATGATGCGGTTGATCGCCTCCGCCGCGCTGTTCGTGTGCAGCGTCGCGAACGCCAGGTGGCCCGTCTCCGCGATCGTCAGCGCGGCCTGGATCGTCTCCAGGTCGCGCATCTCGCCGATCAGGATGACGTCCGGGTCCTCGCGCAGCGCGTACTTGAGCGCGGAGCTGAACGACTTCGTGTCCGTCCCCACCTCGCGCTGGTTGACGATGCAGTTCTGGTGGCGGTGCACGAACTCGATCGGGTCCTCCACCGTGATGATGTGGCCCCGCCGCTCCTTGTTGATCTTGTCCAGCAGCGCCGCCAGCGTCGTGCTCTTGCCCGAGCCGGTCGGCCCCGTGACGAGGATCAGCCCGCGCGGCTTGTCGGCGAAGTTCGCCACCGGCCACGGCAGCCCCAGGTCGCCCAGCGGCTTGATCGTGAACGGGATCTGGCGCACCGCCAGCGACACGCAGCCGCGCTGCTTGAACGCGTTGCCGCGGAAGCGGGCGAGGTTCTGGATGCCGAACGAGAAGTCCAGCTCGTCCTCCATCTCGAACCGCTTCTTCTGGTTGTCGGTGAGGACCGAGTAGGCGAGCGTCATCGTGTCGCGCGGCGAGAGCGTGCTCTCGTACATCGCGTTCACGATCTCGCCGTCGATGCGCAGCTTGGGCCGCTCGCCGGCGGTGATGTGCAGGTCGCTCGCGCCCCGGCTCACCATCTCCTCGAGGAGCGCGCGGAGGTTGAGCTGGAGGACGGACGCCTGCGCGGCGGCGGGCGGGGTGGCGGCGGGAGCGGTCATCGGTGTGGCAGCGGAGTGAGCGCCGAGCGCTGAGCGCCGAGCGCCGATTCGTGTACGGAATTGGTGATGCGGCCCGCCAGGCGGGGACGGTCGCCGCTCGGCGCTCGGCGCTCGGCGCTCGGGTGGCCGCCGCTCATGCGCTCGTCTCCCGGATGACCTGCTCCAGGGTCGTGACCCCCTTGATGACCTTCAGCCACCCGTCCATGCGCAGCGTCAGCATCCCCTCCGCGATCGCCAGGTCGCGCAGCGCGGCGGCGTCGGCGGACTTGAGCACCTGCTTCCGCAGCGGGCCGGTCATCGCCATCACCTCGTAGAGGCCCTGGCGGCCCTTCAGGCCCGTGCCGCCGCAGTGGTCGCAGCCGTTGCCCTTCCACCAGGGCAGGTCGGAGACGGTGCTGTCGAGCGTGATGTTCGTCAGCAGCGGCGCGGCCTCCGGGGTCGCGCGCGCCTTGGCGTTGTCGAGCGCCGCCTGCGTGAAGCGCAGCTCGCGGAGCGTCGTCTTCGGCGTCGCCTTGGCGGCCGCCAGCTCCTGCGGATCGACCGGGCGGCGCACCTTGCACTTGGGGCAGATGCGGCGCACGAGCCGCTGCGCCAGCACGAGGTTCACGGCGCTGGCGACGTTGAACGCCTCCAGCCCCATGTCCAGCAGACGGGTCACGGTCTCCGGCGCGCTGTTCGTGTGCAGCGTCGAGAGCACGAGGTGGCCCGTGAGCGCGGCCTTGATGGCGATGCCGCCCGTCTCCAGGTCGCGGATCTCGCCGACCATGATGACGTTCGGGTCCTGGCGCAGGAACGCCTTCAGCGCCGCCGCGAACGTCAGCCCGACTTCGGGGCGCACCTGCACCTGGTTGATCCCGAAGAGGTTGTACTCGACGGGATCCTCGGCGGTCATGATGTTCGTGTCCCCGACGTTGATCTTCGACAGGCAGCTGTAGAGCGTCGTCGTCTTGCCCGAGCCGGTGGGGCCGGTGACCAGCACCATCCCGTACGGGTTCGAGATCGCCTCCATCAGCGCCACCTCGGCCGCCGGCTCGATGCCGAACGTCTCCAGGTCGAGCGTCAGGTTCCCCTTGTCGAGGATGCGGAGCACGATCTTCTCGCCGAACAGCGTCGGGAGGGTGCTGACGCGGAAGTCGATGACGCGCTTGCCGACCTTGATCTTGAGGCGCCCGTCCTGCGGCACGCGCCGCTCGGCGATGTTGAGCGACGACATGATCTTGAGGCGGCTGATGAGCGCCGGCTTCAGCTTCATCGGCGGCTTCATCACCTCCTGCAGCGCGCCGTCGATGCGGAAGCGCACCCGCAGCTCGTGCTCGAAGCACTCGACGTGGATGTCGCTGGCGCCGCGCTTCACGGCCTCGGTGAGGATGGCGTTGACGAGTCGCACCACCGGCGCCTCGTCCACCCCGGCCATCCCGTTCCCGCCCTCGTCCTCCTGGCTCTCGATGATCTCGACGTCGCCGTCGTCGCCGCTGATCTCGGCCAGCAGCGACTGCATCTGCTGGTCGCCGCTCTCGTAGTGCTTCTCGACCAGCGCCCGCAGCGTGAACTCGCCCGCGACGACGGGGAAGATGTCGTAGCGGGTGATGAACTTGAGGTCGTCCAGGACGCCGGGGTTCGACGGGTCGGCCAGCGCCACCGTCAGCGTGCGCCCGTCGCGCTTCAGCGGGAAGACGAGGTGCTTCGACGCCAGCTCCCCGGGCACGAGCTTGAGCACGCGCGGGTCGACCTCGAAGCGCGCCAGGTCCACCGCGGGCATGCGGTACTGCCGCGCGAGCGTCTTGACGAGCGTCGTCTCCTCGATCGCCCCCTGCTTCACCAGGCAGTAGCCCAGGCGCATCCCGGTCGCCTGCTGCTCCTGCAGCGCGCGCGCGACCTGCTCGCGCGTGACGAGCCCCTCCTTCACGAGGAGCTCGCCGATGCGCTGGTGGTCAGCGACGAGGGAGAGCGGGGCGGCGGCCATGGAGAGCGGGTGGTCGTGGAGAGCCGGAGAAGGTCACGTGCGCGGCGAGCCGATCGAGCAGCCGCGGCCCGACGCCGCGCACCTGCCCGAGCCCCTCGAGCGAGCCGAAGGCGCCGCGCTGCGCACGGTCGTCGACGATCCGGCGCGCGAGCGCCGGCCCGATGCCGGGGAGGGCCTCGAGCGACGCGGCGTCGGCGACGTCCACGTCGATCGGCCCCTCCACGGGACCTCCCGAAACAGACGCACGAGCGCGCGGCAGGTCGCGCCCCGCACCCCCCGATGGCTGGCCTGGATCGTCACGCGGCTGGCCACCGGCCCGCCGTCTCGGTGACCGGGGTCGCGTCGGCGCGCGCTTCGCGGAACGCTTCGCCGCACGCTCCCTCGCCATCGCCCCGTCGACGGCCGCGAGCTGCGCGTCGAGCGCCGCGGTCTCGCTGACGGTCGGCGCGTCGCCGTCGCTCCCACCGACGACCCGGGCGCCGACGCCCAGCACCCCGAGCGTCGCGAGGAAGAGGAGCGCCTTCCGTTCGGCAGGGATCATCGAGGCGGACGCCGACGGTGTGAACTGCATTGCAAGGATGAAGATCTGAAAAGATCAGATAACGACGGATGGCTCCGTGTCGGACGACGTCCCTCGCTCCCGCGCGGAGCATCGGCGGTCATCAGATCTTCTCGGACTTTCATCCTTGCTGCAGTCGATTGGACCTTTGCCCAGTGTACGCGGCCGATCGTGAACAGCCGAACCGCGGTACCGCGCGGCGGCTCCCCGCGACGCGCGCGAAACGCTCCGGGCGCGGCGCGTGTCTGACGAATGAGGGCGCACTCGGCGTCCCGCGTTCGAGTCCCTGCCCCGCCCCGCCGTGGACCGCCGCTCCTTCCTCCTCACCAGCGCCGCCGGCGTCGCGGGCGCGCTCACCGGCTGCGCGCGCGCGGCAGGCGTCCCGCCGATGGGGACCGTCGTGCCCGCCCCCGCGCTGCGCGACGGTCCGTGGACGCTCTCGCCCGCGCTGCAGGCGTCGATTCCGGCGCTGCTCGCGCGCACGGGCGTGCCCGGCGCCGCGATCGTCGTGCTGGAGGACGGCGCCGTCGCGCAGCGCCTGGGGTTCGGCGTGCGGCGCGCGGGCACCACCGACGCGATGACCGCCGACACCGTCGTCGAGGCCGCGTCGCTCAGCAAGCCGGTCACCGCCTACGCCGCGCTGCGGCTCGTGCAGGCGGGGCGCCTCGCGCTCGACCGGCCGCTCGTCGAGCAGGCGGAGCTCCCCGACGTCACCGACGCCCGCGCGCGCACCGTCTCCGCGCGCCACGTGCTGCGCCACGCGACCGGCTTCCCCAACTGGCGCTTCACCGACGAGCCGCTGGTCCCCGCGTTCGAGCCGGGCGCGCGCTTCCGCTATTCGGGCGAGGGCTACTACCTCCTACAGCGCGTGATCGAGCAGGTGACCGCGCAGCCGTTCGCGCTGGCGATGGAGGAGCTGGTGCTCGCGCCGTTCGGGATGCAGCGCTCCAGCTTCGTCTGGCTGCCGGCGTTCGAGGGGATCGCCGCGAGCGGCCACGGCGCCCCGGACACCCCGCGCGACGGGCTGGCCGAGATGGGCCGCGGCTTCGCGAAGGTCGCCGATCGCGTGGGACGGCCGCCGCGCGAGTGGACCTCGGCCGACGCGCTGCGCGGCGCCGCGCTCGCGAACCCGCAGCGCCAGCCGGTGCCCGTGATGACGCAGCCCAACGCCGCGGGCTCGCTGTTCACGACGGCGGCGGACTACGGCACCTTCCTCGCCCGCGCGCTCGCCGCCGGCGGCCCGCTCGCCCTCCCGGCCGCGCTGCGCGCCGAGCAGCTGCGGCCGCAGACCGAGATCACGGACGCGCTGGCATGGGGGCTCGGCTGGGGCCTCGAGCGCACCGGCGAGCATGCGACCGCGCGCACGCTCGCGTGGCACTGGGGCGACAACGGGAGCACCAAGAGCTTCGTCGTCGCCGATCCCGAGGCGGGGCGCGCCATCGCCGTCTTCACCAACGCCTCCTCCGGCGCCCGCGCGTACGACCGCATCGTCCGCGCGGCCACGGGCGGCGAGCGCGCGAGCCTGCTCTTCTGGATGGTCGGCTAGCGGCGCCCGCGCTAGACTCGGTGGGTCGTCCCGCGCGATGCCGCGCGTCCCGTCGTCCGTCGTTCCAGGTCCCGCAGTGTCGTCCCTCCGCCCCCGGCGCGTCGCGCGCCTCGCCGCCCTGCCGCTCCTCACCGTCGTCGCGTCCTGCCGCATCTGGGACGACCCGCCCGACGACGGGCCGCAGCCGCGCATCAGCCTCACGATCGAGATGCTCGACGCGGGCGACACGGTGTCCACGTCGCTCGCGTATCCGGCCGGTCCCACGCCGCTGCGCGTCGCACCCGCCGGAGGGCTCGTGGCCGTCCGCGGCTACCTCTCGCCCGGGAGCAAGGGCGGGCGCCCGCGACGTATCGAGGACGGGCGGCTCGTGGTCAACGGCACCGCGATCGAGGGCAGCGTCCCGGCCTACCAGAGCGCCCTGCAGTACGTGGGCGAGATCGCCGCACGTCCGGCGGACGGCGTCGTGACGATCGCGCTCCCGCGCATCGAAGGCATCGCGCCGGCGACGCTGCGCATGGAGGGGCTGGGACGCGCGGCGGGCACGGCGCCCGTGCTCTCCGGCGGCAACCTGCGGCTGCGCGTGGTCGCGCCCACGTCGCGGATCGAGCCGCCGCTCGTCGCGCCCCACTGGACGGTGGTGCTCGCGCGCGACGGCCGCACGACGAGCGTCGACGGCGTCACCGCACTGCCGTCCGAGCTCGTGCTGCCCGTGCAGTCGATCCTGCCGGGCGCCGGTCCGGTCGCGGCGCGGCTGCTGTACTACGTGACCGCGGAGTCGACGGTCCTGCGCCCGGTGCCGACCGACACGACGTACGCGTACGGCGTGACGCTCATCTCGTCGCTGCGCTTCGCACCGGTGGGTCCATGAGCCGCGCCGTCGCACGCACGCTCGCGCTGGCGGCGCTGCTCGCCGGCTGCCAGGGCAGCACGGGCCCGGAGGGCGAGACGCCGGCGACCGCCTTCGTCAGCGTGCAGATGCTCTCCCCCACGCGCGCGGACACGAACGGCATCGCGTCGATCTCGGGCAACGTCGTGGCGGGGCGCGACGCGCGCGGCGCGCTGCGCGAGGTGCAGTCGCCGCTGCAGGTCGGCGGGCGCGCGTTCACGCTCGGCGGGCCGAGCGACGACTTCGGGACGCGGCACCTCCAGTCCGTGAGCGTGCGGCTCGCGACGGTCCTCGGCCGCGAGCCGCTGGCGATCGAGGCGCCCACGGTGGCGGGCCTGACGCCGAACCGCCCGCGCGTGCGCATCACGACGGTGCGCGCGCTCGACGCGGAGATGGTGCGCCCGGACACGGACGGCGGGCTGCGCCTGCACCTCGCGGTCGCCCCGGGCGACGACGCGGCGGCCTCGCGCACGTGGAGGCTGACGATCTTCGGCACACAGCCGCTCACCTACCGCGGCACCGGGCACCCGCCCGCGGAGCTCGTCGTGCCGCGCGAGCTGCTGCCGCCCGCGACGGGCGCGGGCCAGTGGCGCGCGGAGCTGCAGGTGGAGGAGTCGCACGGCTTCACCCCCGGCCTCCCGGGAGCGCCCGTCACGATCCCGCCCTACGACGTGCGCGTGGTGTACACGCAGATGGTGCTGTGGACGGTGAACCGATGACGGCGGGCCGCGCGCTGCGGATCTGAACGACGAACTGCTCGAGACAGGATGACAGGGGCTCTGTTGAATCCTTCTCCGGCCGTAAAGCAGGAGCAGGTTGTGGGTGAGCACGCGGAGGAGCTGCTCCTGCGCTTGCGTGGTCGCCGCGCGGGCGGTGAGCGCGGAGCCG